>DAQW01000131.1:2946-19277 GCA_002503045.1 Euryarchaeota archaeon UBA39
AGAGTTTTGGTATTTTGAACACCTTCGATTTGACGGATCTTTTCGACAACAAACTGAGCGATTGAGGCCATATCATCAGCAACTACTTTGGCGATTAAATCATAATCTCCAAACAATAATGTTGAATCAGCAACTTGTTCAAACTGCCCTATAGACTCATACACTGTAAATTCATATCCGGGCTCAACATTGATGAGAACATACCCCGTAGCCATAACAATGCTAGAATGGCAACAGAATTGAACCCTTCCCCTAATTCATTATTTTTCACCCTGTAACAACTCAACTACATCTTGAGGGTCTAGTTCAACTTGCTCTTCCAATTCTATTTGACTTGTATCTAATACCCCTCCTACTTCCCACGGGGACAAATCAACTTCCTCTTTTCTTCGAGTATATAGAATAAAGAATGACGAAATAAGTACAAATATAGCACTTAATCCCACTACTATAGGCAATACACTATTTGTTGAGGTTTGTTCAGCCTCTTCATTATCATTAATTTCTGGTAAATTATCTATTTTTATGCCTGTAACATTGATTGGTGAAACTGAGTACCAAGAATCGGATCTACCCATTCCATCTTCACAAATTATTGAAATATTAACTGCGTCCATTGGACGGTTTGGAGTCCATTTCACTACAATTTCTCCATCTAAACTAGGATTTCTTTCTAAATGCAATAAAGTAGAGTTTTCTGACAGAACGTCAATCAAACAAACAACATTATTCAAATCGTCCGCATCTCGAACTTTAAATTCAATCAGCATTTCCTCACCAACCCTTCCATCAATAGGTAAACTAACATTAAGAATAGAAGGAGGAGGGAAAACAATTCTAACATTCTGAGACCAACCAGTTGCTAAACCGTCTATATCTGAAAGAATAATCACAATACTTGCATTCCCTTCAATTAAATCGGCAGGTAAATCTATCAAAAACATATACTGAGATGAAGGGCATCCTTCTGGAATCGATGGAGATTGTAAAAGAGACTCACTCCAACCTGATTGTCTAAGTGAAGGGATTACTTGCAATAATGGCCTGTGTTCATCTATTGGGACTAATAGAATCATAGATTCCCCCCTAACCAATTCAGTTCCATTCTCTAAAGGTAAGATTTCTCCGTTCAAACATAATACTGCATCCAATACTGATGGTGGACGAGTTTCAATAGGAATTTGAAATTCAATTTGCGAAAATCCGGAATCTGAATCTATAGCTGAAATCCGAACAAAAAGATTGCCTGAAGTCAAACCGGAACTTGGAGGCAGTAGAGGTATACGTTCAATTGAACCATTTCCAAATGTTGAGAATGGAGCGGTAATGGGTGCCTGTTCTGGCCAGATATATTCTATTTGTCCTACAATTGAAGAGGAAGGTGAATCTGGATCATTGACAGACACCAATATTGATTCATTTCCAACTCCAAAGGCAATCATCGATTCATTTTGTTCTCGTTGAAATGATGCCTGGATAGAAGGATGAATATTTTCTACCAATATTGAACGAGTTGTTAGTAAATTACCATCTGAATCGGATAATTGGGCTAGGAAAGGAGACAATGGTTCGTCTAATCCAAGTTCTAATATTGCTTGATAACATGTGAATCGAGATGAATTTTCCTTCGGAAGAACTTGGAATGAAGATAATTCGCCCCTCTCAAACGAGAAAATCGGTGCCTCATTGATTGAGTCATGATCTACATCCTCGACACATGCCCTAACATGAGTAGGAACTCCCCGATACATTCCAAAGGGAGTACCTGATGGAAGAGTACTATCTCCATTCCAAGATGGTTCATCTGCATCATGGATATGAATCCCATACCAAATTGATGGAGAATCAATTACTTGCAATATCTCTGATATATTTGCTACATCTGTAAGGCCATCTATGTCTGTAATCATCACAAATAAATCATGAAGACCCAAAGATGCAGTGCCAGGAATATCAAAGAATACTGTCCAACGAACCCCATTTCCTGAAGTTGCATTTCCTTCAAAAATGACTGACTCATTAATTCCATTAATTCTGAAAAACGCGGACTCTACTCCAAATTCATCACTTGCATCTAGCCAACAAGACACAGTACTTCCTCTAGGGGCAATTGATGAAGAACAGTCTATTGAATCAATAGATGGAGGCCCATTTACTTCTACAATTGTGGATGCTAAATTATTGCTTATTACCCGTTCACTAAGAACATATCCTTGAATGAAGTTACTAGAATTTTTTCTTGGCCCATTATCGGCAATATATCTAACTTGCAATTCAACAAAACCTATTGAATCGGTAACAGTTGGAACATTTATTTCTCTTATTGAACCTAATTGATCACCACTAGGAAGTGAAATACTGATATTTGTTAATACTCTATTTCCTACCCTTTCTCTTACCTCAATCCATCCATTAGCGGGAGATGGCCCGATATTAGCTAAATCAATTTGAACATCAAACGAAGTTCCAACAGAAGGCCTAGAAACTACAGACACATTTCGAATCTCAACGTCATGCAAACGATTAGAAAATGGAGACATCTTTGGATCACCTACAATTACACCCATCCAAGACAAATAATTATTCGAAGCAGTATATGATTCGCCTAAATTATAGCCAGATGCATAATATGATGTTAATAAATTAGGATAAGAAACTGCAGGAAGGTATGGTTCATACACATATCCTTTGACACCTGAAACTCCATCTTCAAGCAGATCAACCACTAAACTCTGCCCATATGAGGTGCCCCATGTGAATGACCTTCCCCCTGTCGATACAGCAGTTTCAGCGATTGAACCAGGTTCCCAATCCATATGTGGGCGAATAATCTGAAGGTTTGTTGTATCAAAGTGAACTGTTCCTTCACGACTAATATTCAGAATTTCAACTTCATAAGATATACGAAATGATGTAGCGTTCTCATGTGGCCTGAAACGCATTGTCTGTTGAACCCATGAGGGAGTCATGGTGGAAGAATCTGACGAGTTGACAGAGAGAAGCGTTCCATTTTCATTAAACGCTTCGACTTTCATAATCCAATCTGCATTTATTTCCCCCACCGACTGACCATATCCTGAAATTATCCAAGCATGACCGCTTCTACCTTCTTCTCCAAAAGTTAAATTTGAAGAAATGCTACTAGGTTGTTGACCAGTAGATGAAAAAGATGGGCAGTTGAGGGCAACTTCACCATTTACTAATGTTATATCGGACGAATTGAGAGCTTCTGTCCAAACCTGTACTTCATCGATTAGTCCAGCCCAATGCTGATTTCCTGCCCGATTTACTCCAAATTTGTATAAATCAATTTCATCTATACTACCATTGGGAATTGTGATATTTCCAACCAAAATCCCATCCATATATTGTTTCAACTGATCCCCTTCTTTTGCCACAACAAAATGTACCCATTCAGATGCACTAACCGTGCCAAAATCATAAGTCTGATTATGATAGAGTTGCCAAACTCCAGGGGTCGATCCACTTGTCATGATTTGAAATGAATCGGAATCACCACCTACATCATTTACAGCGATTACAGATGAATATCTACTTTGACCAGTGTGGTTTGCCTTTGCCCAAAGAGAAACTGTAAAATCTCCAAGACGATCATCTACATCTGCTTCTAAAATATCATCAACACCATCTAACGAAATACAATTCCCAAGTAAACACGATTGCCAAGTGGGGTTTCCAGTCATTGTAAGATTGTCTTCACCAACTAAATCCTCAACTATTGTCCCATTACCTGCCTCAAAGTCCCAATGATGAACTAAGATATCACTTCGAACTGGAGAACTCAATGCTCTGGTAAATACAGAAGAAGGAATTACCTGTTTAGTTTGATTAGGGCCCTCCCAAGATACAATATGGCCTGCCCCTCCACCATGCTCAAAAAATTCCGTTCTGAAGGAATACTCTCCTTGTGCTAATTCTAGTGAGCCACTAACTTCCCGCATCCCATGAATTCCAGAATTATTCACGACCAATACATCATTTATCCAAACCAATACACCATCGTCAGCATTAGAATAAAATGTCCAATTTCCTGTTTCAGGAATTGTCAAAACTCCAGAATGTCGAACTGAAAAATAATCTGCAAATCTAGAATCCAATCCCGGCCAATAAGAATTGGAAGATGCATAATTAATATTCAATTCAGAACGAACATGATTTGGCATCCTACCATTCAAATCAGGCATAAACGAAGAATTGTAAGTTAATCCTTGATTATCAAAATATTCTGCTAACAACCCATTAGTATTCTTTCCTTCAGTTGCAGTGCATGGAGCTGAAGCAATCTCAAGAGATGATGCTCCATTACCATCCCTTTTCACTGAATCATCCCACGACCATTCAATAGATTCACCTGCAGAAACAGTTGATGTAGTTGAATTCCATGAACGAATACCTGATGTTGTAGACCCATCTGGAGTATCAAATCCACTATCTAAAAACTGTTCATCAGGATGAGTGCCCCATTGCCAAGAACCATCGTTACTCCCCCATGAAGCATACATGATCACATCCTTTTCATCTGTAACAAATGTAGAATTTTGATTGAAAATCACGGGGAGATTTAGTGTATCATTTAGATTATCATGTGCTGAATAAAGTGCATCATTCCAAAATTTGTAGTCTGAACCATTACGATTAGTTGCTAAGTCTAGAACTGTATTTCCCCGAGACCCAAAACTATTGTTCGCTTTTTCTATGAGAGAAATCGCAGTATTTACATCATAACCTGTTAAACGAGTAACGATATAGAAACCCTGCTCAGAACGTCGAAATTCAGGAATAGGTTCCGAAGAAAAAGTAGCATATTCGTTTCCATTATCATTTGACCAAGGACCATAACTATGCTCTCCCCAATAATTCGAATGAATTAATGACGAAAATTGGCCAGAATCAACTAAAGCAAGTTCAGAATCAAATGATGCCTTCGCATTATTACCTCCATTAATTCGAAGTGGTACACCTTTAGTTGTAACCAAATAATTGAGAACACCAAAAAGTCCTCGATCTTGAATCATTTGTCGAATTGGATCAGCAAAATATGTATCAAATTGATTGGCGTTGATTGTTTCACTAGTTGGGGTACTATCGTTTGTCAAGAGAAAAATTCTTTCAGATGGGATCCCCCTAGCTGAAGCAAAGGCATTTCCAATTAACACACTATCACTACTTTGATTATTGATTACGATTGCCACATCACTATAATTTACAGAAGTAGAATGATGAAAACCCATAGGGACTGCAATTGTTTCATTGTTTACGAAACCTGAATAATTTGGATGATTTGGATAATGATAGACAGTATCTTCAGTATATATTGTCGACCATGGGGCACTAATCAACATGAGAAGAAACAGTATGACACGGGCCCCTCTCATTAGTTACCGGGGGTTTAGCATTGGTGTTGAATGAATCGGGTCCAAAACTCAAAAATGTTATTTTCAATGAAACGACTATAACAAATCGCCCTGTCGCATCGGAAGTATGGACACGCTCATAGTACGTGATTGCAAGCATGCGCAACTACGTATCTTAATCGGAGATGTACTAAAGACAGAATGCGATATTCTAGTCACAGGTGCTAATAATCGGCTTTCAGGAAGAGAAGGAATTGACGCAAAAATTCACAAAGCAGCCGGAGAGGAACTTCGTGAAGCTTGTGCCCAAATTGCACGAGGGCAAAGAGCTTTGAATTTACAGCCATGTTCCGTCGGATCGGCAGTATCTACATCTCCATTTAATCTCCCAGTACAACATTTAATTCATGTTGTAGGACCAGATTGTCGACGCCCAAATCAGGACTTGAATCGCAGAGAACTATTAGAAACAGCTTACAATTCAATGTTTGAACAAATCGCATCCAGTAAAATTCGTGGCGTTGTTGCCTTGGCACCTCTATCCATGGATGTTTTTTCATATCCTCACCGTGAAGGTGCAAGGAAAACAATGGAAATCCTTCTCGGAATTCTGGATGGTGAAGAAGATCCAGGAATAGAAAGACTTCTTTTAGTAACAGATAATTCTAATTTCATTAGTAATATGAAAACTGTGTATCGAGAGACTGAAGACCAATTTCCAGGTTCTGACTTGACTAGGGCATTCAGGCGCGGATTAATTCAGTGATTCTTGAAAAAAGACCAATGGATTACTCAACAAATGAGTTGTAATCACCAATATGTCGCCTAATTGCATCATCCATTGTCAATCTACCCATAGCAACTGCCCTTGCTAGAGTAGAAGGAATAGTGGTTCTACCGAATGATTGCCTGCGACTTCTTCGCTGAATGTCACGAATTTCTCCATTTGTAGGGCGGACTCTTTGCTTCTCTTTAATCGGATCCCCAGAAAGATGGGCGATTCTCAATGCCGCAGAAGAATGTGCATGACGTGGGACGCCAACCGAAGTTCTGGCTTCATTTACTTTCTGAACTGATAATCCTCGAACTACACAAGTATTGATGATTCTATTTGCTATTGTCTTTGAACCATTTCCAACTCGAATTATTAGAGATTCATGTTCAATCGCGCATGAAATGCGCATTATACTATCCACAGTATCGTCTACTCCTTCGAGTTGGGCTTTTCCGAGAGTTAGTCCATCCCCTACCCATGCAATTCCAGGTCTTGGCCCCGGATCTACTCCAAATGTAAGTCTTCTAATGGGACCCTGGTATCGTAAACGATGGATTGCTTGTTCTACAGAATGTTGAAACGTATCTAAAGATGCTGGAATCCCAAGCGGATCGCCACTCAATAATACCTCAGATGGAGAACCCATCCAAGCAGCAACGTCTAATGGAACCGGATCTGAAGGAAGTAGTTGGATACAACGTATACTACGCTTCTTTAGTTCCAATAACAATCTGTAAGCAAGCCGGAAATCTCCAGTACGCACTGCAATGTAACCCAAGTGATACCTAGTACACATCCGAGGGTCTTGAATGTCAGGGTTAAAAATAGACCTACGGCAACATTTCGTAAGATGAAAAACACTTACGAAAATACAATTTTTGACCAAAGGGATTAGATTTGATACCTCTCCCCGAACATATGGTGCAGGGGGCGCAATACGAAAGGGAGTTACGTCATGTTCTAGCAGGACTTCCAGAGGGTGTTCGTGCGGTTACTCGTTCATGTACAGAATCAGAAAGAGCTCAGGCTAGATTAGTAATCGAAAGGCCGTTTCTTGTGGTTAGAGCAGCAGGAAGTGGAATTGAAGGAAGCGGTGACTTACTTGCACTAAGAGGAGATATATGCTTTCCAATAGAAGTGAAAACAAGTAAAGAAAAAAAATTATATCTAAATGGGAGATTATCTGAACAGTATTCTGCGCTAGAAAATATTGGGAATAAATGTGGTTTAATGCCATTATATGCATATCGACTAAAAGGAATAAGGGGTGATTCGTGGCGGATTTTCCGTATAGAAACAGGAAACTTAGTAGGTAGATTATCAATATTGGCTAGGAGGATTCCTCCCTGTCCATTGACAAAAAATGGAAGACCTCATTTAATTTGGGACCAGGGATTGCCTCTGCATAAATTCCTAGCATTGGTGTGTAGAGAAACTGAACAACGAAGTCAAACATTTGAGCAAGTGCAAGAACGTACAATTATTGAATCAGAAATCTATGACTCTGAGACTGAAATTCATGCTTGGATGAAAGGATTCATTCGACCCCGTTAGATCTAGGGAGGGGGCAAATCAGCTGTTCATCCATCTCTTCCATCCTTTGATATAGCATTTCTACTTCTGACTTGACCTGTTCAAATGATGCCTGTTGAAGTAAACGCACAATGGATTCGAGATCTCTTGCCATCGAGTCTATCTTTCGCCGAATTGATGGCGAGACATCTTCGTCCATATTATATCCAGAAGAGACTACATCAAGAAACCAGCGGTAACAAAGTAATGGAGCATTCAAATGCTGTTGAACATAGGACTAATCAGTAGATATGGTATTGACTCCGAGCATGAGGGATTGGTTTTTCTTAATTCTCTCAGCAATTGCTTTATCTTCTGGAAGGATATTTCTAGGTATTCTTTTTCTCAATATATTTGTATTATCGATTCTTCAAGATAGAGGTTATCTAGAAAAATGGAATGCAACAAAAGTCCTAGGATTCATTCTAATGTTAAGAACATCAAAGGGTCAAAAGATATTAGAAAAAATATCTAGGCCACGAAAATTTTGGAGAGGTTTTGGGGAGTTTTCTATTTGGATTTGTTTAATTATGCTATTTTTCACAACTTTAATAGTAATTTTGAGTTTTATCTCCATATTTACTTCAACTAGAGATCAAATTTCAATAGAACCAGGAGAAGTGTTGCTAATTCCGGGTGTATCGACTGGGATCCCAATTTTCTGGCCAATTATCGCATTAATTGTAGCCTTAATCATTCACGAATATGGACATGGAATACTAATGAGAGCACATGGAATGAGAGTCAGAAGTTTTGGATTACTGATTTTCTCTTTTATTCCCATGGGGGCATTTGCAGAACCAGAATATCGTGAAGTTCTCAAAGCACCAAAAAGAGAGCGGATGAGGATTTATGCTGCTGGACCAACAGTGAATTTAGTCTTCTCATTCATTCTAATACTAATTTTAGCCATCGGAATTAGTGGAATTAATTCTACAATGCAAGGAGCATACAGTGCAGCTATTGTTGTAGATGGGCCAGCAGATGAAGGGGGTTTGGAACCGTACGATCTAATTATTGAAGTAAATAATCAATCAATTAGAAATGGAAATGATTTGAGAGAAATTTTGAATTCTTCTAGGGCAGGGGATGTATTAATTGTTAAAATTCTACCCTTTGATGGTAAGGAATGGGGGGGCGAACAAACTATCCAAATTACATTAGGGGATAGATACGAGCAATATCGTTCCCAAAATATTTCAGAGAATGATTTGGAACGAGCCGGAATTAATCAAGGAGATGCATTCTTGGGTGTTCAGGGAGATAGTTTAGGGCCAACTATTCGAGATACTGAACAAGGGAAAAATAGATTGATGGGGCCATTTAATCCAGACTTAACTACTGGACAACGTGTAATTTCTACAATAATTTATCCAATAGAAATGCTAAGCATTCCATTCCAACTAAATGGAGAAATTATGACATTAGAAGAGCAAAAAATGCTTGATTTTAGTATTATTGAATTTTTTATAATTGAGGGATTATTCTGGTTTTTCTGGATAAATTTCTTGTTAGGTTTCGCTAATTTGATTCCTGTTGTTCCATTTGATGGGGGCCATATAATGAGAGATTTGATTAATTCAATAATCAATTGGACTGCTGAAAAGGGTGGGCTTATTCATTCTCAAAAGGCTGAAATTATTGCTACTAAAACATCGAACATCGCATCACTCTTGTTCTTCATAATTTTCTTGATTCCGATTCTTTATGGCCTCATCATCTAATTTTTTAAATTCGGGTGCTGAACCAATTATTTTTGACATTGATTTCTCGAGAACCATTACACCGATTAATAATGTAACTACTGCAATAATTAGGCTAGTCCATGCATCAGAAGTAACCTGACTAGAATTATTTGATGCAGCCAATTTTACAATTCCAAACCATGGAACCTCAGGACCTGCAATTCCACTAACCCACTGAGATCTAACCGCTGTTACTGGGTTTCCAAATTCATCTCTAAGGCCAAAATAATGAGGGCCTGATCCGCCATATCCAGTTGCAATTAATTGATCAACAGTACACCCATTTGTCCTAGGATTATCTCCCGAAGTAAGAAATCCCTCATGTTCAGGAACCCAGTCTTGAATCATCAAATATCCATGAGATTGACAGGAATAACCTGTTAAATTCATATTAATTGATGAAACATTCCTAATTGAAGTCCCTCTTACATCCCAAGTCAAAATACATGCTCCAATTGAGCCATCCGACGCTATCAATAATTCATCTAATTCTCCTTCAATACAAGTTCCATTATTTTCAACAGGAGTGGTTTCATTTGCCAAAGCAAACAAAATAGCACGATGAATAACAGGAGTATCGTTTCCTCCATTCTTTTTGTAAATAATTACATCACCTGGCATGCCATGCGTAGAATATTCAGAAAATTGGCTTCCTGATTCAACAGCTTCAGCATAAGTAACTACTTCCCGTTTGTCGGAATCAGTAACTAAGATAATATCTCCCGGATCAATTATGCCTACATGTGATTGATCATCAGTCATCATTGACTGAGATTCAACAACAACCATTGGCGGAGAAGACCCTGTCATCAACACTAACGAACCATACAAAACAAAAATCATCCCAGCGGCAAGAAGGATTTCACGAATCCATCCATAACCACTGGACATTGATTTTCCTCACTCCTCTTCCGTTGATGATTTCAACGAAACCATTGGACTCGTAGACCAAAGTAATGATCCTAATGCAATTAACAACATGATTGACATGAAATCAAATGAAATTGGCTCTACCAACTTATTTACATCTGATCCAAATAAACCTTGAATCCAAGCTAAGACATCAATTGAATAATCTCTAGAACCTTCAGTAGTCAGTCTGGCAATTCCAAATAGAGAGTTCCAAAGAAGCAAAATAATCCCAGTAATAGAGCCCACAATTAATGATTTATGAATTGTAGAAGATGAAAGATTGGAAATACCTGTGTTCTCAGATAATATCGAGTTATCAGCATTCCACCAAGAAACTATCCAAGATTCCTCGGTAGGAAAATTTGTAGCTGGTGATTGGAATATTCGTCCTGCTCGAATCCCATGTGTCTTGTAATGTGCTAGCAATTTTCCTTGGTGTATACTACCTAGAAGAGATGCTGCCTCTTCGGCTTCTTTTCTTCGTTTTTGTATCTCAGCTCTAGATTCTAATTCTAAAATTTCTCTAAGTAAAGTCAATTGTTCATTGTAACGGAAAAATTCGGGCCCGACAATCCCTAGCAGAATTAAGCCTCCAATGGCAAAAAACCAAGACAATCCGATAAGTTCTGGCATCTCGGTTACTCCATCCATAAACATGAAGTAAACAAGAGACCAAAGGAATGCTGCGAGTCCTGCTAATGAAAGAATAAAAAGAATACTAAGATGTTGGTCCCTACGGTCATCCCACCAACTTCTGAAGATGTTTTCACTCTGCTTCTTACCTCGACGAGCCATGATAATCAACCATTCCTGTAGGTTCAATTGTATTCTACTTTCGCATAATTAGTCTCAAAATTAGCATCAATATTCTGTGACGAGACGACGCCATGTTGATATGTTCATTCAAACAGAATGGGGCAATACCGGAGGTTAGGCTATGAGGAAGTCGGCAATTTTCGTTCTTTTCTTGTTTATTTCGATGTCTATGTCTCCACTTGTGTCTGCCGCGACCACGGAAACTCAATTTGCAGATGGAACTACAACATTCAGTCATAGTTTTACAAGTGCTACTGGAGGAGATGCGCAAACACCTGGCATTACTCTTCCATATGGTGCATCGGTTACTCAAGCAACATTTTCCATTGAAGGAACCGCACAAAATACACAATGGGAGAATCGTACCACCAATAGTGAATTTGGAGGTGTAGGAGATACTTCTACCTCATTTACTGGGACATATTTCTCTAGTTGGTATAGAAATGGATTAAGCGTTCAAAATGATGAAATGTCACTACGAACTCAAGAAACAACAAGTACCAATAATCTAGCTGCAACTAGAGATTGGGATAGTTCTTCTTCATCAAATCACAACACTACTGGAAGGTTCGCAGCGAATGGAGATCAAGGATATATTAGTCCAACAATCAGTGATAGCTCTATTACTGTACCAACTAGTATGAATTGGAACTACCCTGGTGCATTGGTTAAGGTTGGAAATACGCTATTTACTAGTAATTATCAGTCTAGTTCAGTATATCAAACACCTGCAATTAATTCATACAACTCATCTTCTTCCTCAGTAAATAATCAAGTTACAAAACAATATAACAGCTGTAATAGTCAATCACTGTATACTCTATATGATTTAGCTGCAGATGGAGAGGATACTGTATGGGCAGTTTCATACAATTATCGAAGAATTACAAAATGGACTGTCACTGATTCCACTTGGAGTTGTGTTGGCGACTGGACAATGTCCAGTTCTACTTCTTATCCAGTTGGAATTGCAGTGGACCCCGAAAGTGACACTCTGAAAGTTTTGGTTCGTTCGAGTTCAGGTTCTCTAACTTACAATCTTTGGAATGTTTCTCGATCAAACCCCACAACTGCAAATTCAATTACATATTTGGGGACTAGCACCACAATTTCAGGTACTGTTTCTGGACTAGCAGTCAACTATCCTAGGATTTTGATTAATTCTTATCGGACTTCTTCGTCTACTCATTTCGTTTTACATAATGCAGGGGCTTGGGTTGAATTTCAGGGTACAATCACTCTAAACGGAAAAGGACATTATGGAATTGCAGATAACGGAGAAGGAGAAGTTCTGTATTCTTGCTTTTATACAATTAGTACCAGTTATTGCCCCTCATCAACATCGAGAACTGTTTTATCATCAGGAATGGGATCTACATTTGAACATAGAAATTCTACTCAATCAAATAGTATAGCAATGGGTTCAACAACAAACCTTGGTTCTTCTATTTCTGCAATTACTCTTAGCGGACTAATAACATACGAACCCACTGGCACATCTGTTGAAATTGAAGTAAGTGTGGATGGAGGAAATTCTTGGAAATCTGCTTCTCTAAACACGCAAGTAACATTTTCTAATACTGGAAATCAGGTAAAATGGCGCGCATACCTAAATGGAACAAATAATAGTATCTCTCCAGTAGTTGACAGAGTACAACTGACATATGTTTCTAGTTATTCTTCTAGCGGATATATTCGAGGATACAAGTATCTTGGTACAACTGGAACTTCCCCTGTAGCTGCAAAGGTTTGGTGGAATTCAACAACTCCTGGTGGTTCTTACTTTAACATGTATTTTCAATTAGGGTCTCAATATACTGTTCAAAATCCTGGACAAACCATTTCATTAAGTGGAAGTAGTTCATACATCTATTTCTACATCTATTTCTATTCTGGATCTAGTGGTACTTACACGCCAACTTTAGAAGATTTGAATATACAAATATTTAGCCAAGCACCACAAAATGTGAAAATGGATATTGGTGATGATGGCAGCAACGAATGGCAAGCTCAAGGTACTCTCCTTGGGGTAACAGATATTAGCAATACAAATATTTTGAATGCCATAAATTCCCAAATTCCAGGGACGGGAGTTGGCACTGTTACTATACCAATCACTCTTTCATCTACCGCTCCCGGTCTCGTTAAAATCAATTCTTTCAGATTAACATATACAATGCAAACTGTCAATCTTGATATTATCTGGGATGAAGGTATGGTTCTCCATGAACGTAGTCAACCTTACGAAGTGATAACTAGGCACGTTATTGGAGAGGGGGCAACTGGAATTTCAGGAGCAACATTAAATTTCGTTTCATCTCCAAGTTCTGATTCACCATCTCTTACTTGGTCAGAAACAGGGACATTGATGGATGACGACCCTGCTGATTGGATTATTCCAATTCAACCAGGGCAAGAAGGTGGAACATATACAACAAATAATAATGGAATTTTTGAAATCCATTGGAGATTTAGAGTTACAAGTGAGTTCCCTGAACAGAATAATGTAGGATTTAGAGTCACCTGTACAGACGACCAGGGTTCTACCCCTGCTATGTTATCAGACACAGTGAATACTGGGATTCGAGTCAATCAATCATATGGCCTTGGATGGTTAGGCGTTAGAGATGCTGAAGGATTAGTCACCACATCAAATCTAACAAATGGTGCTTGGATTTCTGCAGGAGAAACAATTTTCTTCCAAGGACAGATGTGGTTTTCTGATACCGAAGATACACCTCTGAATTCGGTTTTTGATGTCCAAATTGCACAAAAAGGAGAACAAGGAGATTTTGTTCAATCTTCTTGGAAGGACCAAAATAACCCAGATGGTTCTTTCTTCATTAGTTTGACAGTTCCTGAAATCGATATCCCAGATGGAATAACTTACGAAGTTCAAACTTATAATGAAAGAGATTCCACTTTAGTAATTCCACCAGGAGCCGATTCTCGACGAACATTCTTCATTGATGCTACTTCGCCAGAAATTACTCACAATACTCCAAAACAAGATGACTATGTTGCTGCTAGATATGATCAATCGATTGTTATCGATGTAGAAGATGGAGTTGGAGATCCTACTGAGTTAACGCTACACTACTGGGTTGAAGCAGATCATGACATCAACAGAAATGGTATCGCGGATTCAGACGAATATGTTAATCGAAGTATGGTAAACACAACATCTGCACAGAGTAAAAGATTCTTTACAACCATTGATGACAGTAGAAATCCAAACTTAGCTTCAGTTTCATATTATGTTACTGGAAATGACCCAGCAGGTAATGTTCTAGAATCAGGAGAAGGACCCGGATTTTCATCCGATTTGGCCACATATAGAACTAGGAAGGATATGGAATCAGTATTCACTGGACTACATTGGTCGGGCCACAATGATGGCGATGCAATTTTTGCAGGAACTGAACAAACAATTACTGCTGGTTTAGTTGATGCTAATGGAATCATTGATTTTGAGATTATCAGTTTGATTTTCGACTTTGAGGGGCCAGATCCAGAAAGAGATAAACAATCAATTTCTTTTTCAGGGAGGAACAATACATTCTGGAGTGATTCGAACTATATTGAAATTTTACCAAATAGTGAAACTACAATCATCAGTAATGATACAGGACTTCCTTGGATTTTGATTGATTTCCACTTCAAAGTATCATGGGATTGGCCTGATGAAGAAATTAGTGATTTGGCATTTGAATACAAACAACTTGGATCCAGTATGCGTCGAATTGAGTTTGTTGACCGTACTTTCCACGTTGAAAACGATTTGGTACTTGATCCAACAAGTTATACAATCACAGATGTAATGCATCCTAGAGTTGGTCAAATAGACAGTTCTACATCAATTCGAGCAGATGACAGAATTCAATGGACTGGCCGAGTAGTGTATGAAAATTCACAAACTCCTCCTCCAAATAATCTAGGAATTATTGTTGAAGTATTTGATGGAGTACAAATGTGGAGCGATGGTAGCCTCACTGAAAATGGAGATTATATGGTTGAAGTTCCATTGAGTGCAGCACCTACTCTTGCTTCTGCGGAAACTAGGACCTTCCTGACAGGAATTACTGGAATTCCTGGAAGAGGA
The DNA here is from genome assembly GCA_002503045.1 of Euryarchaeota archaeon UBA39. Classification (GTDB taxonomy): domain Archaea; phylum Thermoplasmatota; class Poseidoniia; order Poseidoniales; family Thalassarchaeaceae; genus MGIIb-N2. The sequence goes on from DAQW01000131.1 coordinate 18,244, forward strand.
GAGGACATGACTAGAGACTCAGTTTCTACAACCTTACAACTTAGTGTTGACCATACACCACCGAGAGTAATCCATAGAATTCTACCAATTGACATAATTGATATTGGTAGTCAAGAAGATCTTACAGAAGTTGATGTCGCTTTCTTGGGAACTGAAGAATGTGTAAATGACCCATCTGATCAAAGATGTTCTGACTTAGCTCAAGCTCCCCAACAAGTTCACTGGATTATGAGAGATGGAACTACAACCATTGCTGCAGGGTTCTCGATACTATCAATGGAATTACAAGACAACCTTATTCTTTGGACTGGCACAGTTGATTTGACTAGTGGAGGATTAGTCACACCCAGAAGTGGATATATTGTAGGATTCTACCTAACAGGTGAAGATGCAGCAGGTAATACATTCCCTCAAACAAGTAATAGTGAAAGTGATCCTGTAAGAGAACCAAGTAATTTGGATAATGATTTGAATCTTGCATGGGTTACATTAGGAGCAGACAAGAGTCCTGAACTAAGAGCAATTAGAATTGATTCTGAACAAGAACGAGTTAGTGTGGGAACTGATGTTGAATTACGTGTATATTTATCCAACTTAGGTGGACCATTGAATGCTTCATTTGATGTCTCTTTCTTTGCGGGTGATTCTACTGAGCCATTCAATACGCAACGAATTGATAAAATTGAGGAAGGTGATACAATTTACATAGATGCAATTTGGGATGCTGAAGAGGGAGTTGAACGAATTAGAGTCGTTGTAGATTCAAGTAATGAAATCGACGAAATCGATGAACAAGATAATGCAATATCGGTTGGAATCGATGTTGCTTATGGATGGGGATTAGGTTGGATTGAACAAGCTAGACAGAATCCATTGACTATTCTTCTGATTGTAATTGCTATGATTGTTGTTCCTACTGTGACTTACGTTAGTATTCGTCAAATGAATAAAGATGGTATGGATGATGATTTTGCTAATTTATTATTCGAAGATGACGATGAATACGAAGATGACGATGAATACGAAGATGATGA
>DAQW01000131.1:19617-28698 GCA_002503045.1 Euryarchaeota archaeon UBA39
GATGAGGGATGGGAATAACCTCCAAATAGGTTCAGCAGTGCGTTGATTCGACTAGGACGAATGAATATGTCTGATTGGGATTTGTTACATCCAAATGTTCGGCAAATTGTAGAAAAAAAGAATTGGAAACCGACACCAATTCAAACTAATTCAATACCTTCTATCTTAGAAGGAAATGATGTGTTGTTAGTTGCCCCGACTGGTTCGGGAAAAACTGAATCTGCAACTCTTCCTCTATTGTCAAGAGCAATATCTGAGAAATGGAATGAAAGTTGTATCCTATACATCACTCCTCTAAGGGCTCTGAATCGTGATATTGATAGAAGATTGCCTGAATTACTAAAACCTCTGAATCTGAAAGTAGCGCTTCGGCATGGTGATACTCCAAATTCAGAACGGCAACGACAATCAAGAAAACCGCCACACCTTTGGATTACAACACCTGAAACTCTCCAAATAATGCTTCTAGGATCTAGACTTCGGCAACATCTTGAGAACATTGAAGCTATTATCGTGGATGAGGTTCACGACCTTGCAGCTTCTGAAAGAGGTGCCCAACTCCTTCTGGCTATGGAAAGACTCCAAGCTCTATCTTCAAAAAAAATACAACGAATTGGATTATCGGCTACAGTTGGAAATCCAAACGAAGTAGCAAAATGGTTGTCAAAAGATGCAGTAATAGTTCATGGAGATGCACCTCGAGAAACAATAATCAGAGTGCATGCTCCTCGACCTTCGCCTGATGATAAAATCCTAGCACTAGATTGGAGAACTAGTGCAGAATCAGTATCATCTCTAAGACATGTTTCCGAATTGATAGAACAGGATAGTCCCGCTCTCATCTTTGTAAATAGTAGAAATTCTGCCGAAACCGTTGCAATGAGAATGAGAAATTTAAATCCTGATTTAGATATAGGAGTACATCATGGTAGTTTAGCTTCTGAAACAAGAATGGCGATGGAGAATCAATTACAAAATGGTGAACTACATGCTATGATTTGTACTAGCAGTATGGAATTAGGAATAGATGTAGGGAGCATCAAAAGAGTTCACCAAATTGAGAGCCCACGAGCAGTAGATCGAATGTTACAACGTGTTGGAAGAGCAGAACATGTTCTTGGAGGGGTTGGTAGAGGTGATTTGGTAGCATGGAAAATAGATGATATTGCAGAAGGTGCAGCGATTGCAAGAATGGCTAAACAAAAACAAATCGAGCCAATTTCTTGGAGAGAACATCCTAGAAGTGTAGCAACCAATCAATTGGTTCTCTTATCTCTTCAAGAAGGATGGGTGAGATGTGATCAAGCCACATCTCTACTGGAAAAATGTCATCTGTTTAATGAATGGAGACATGAAGATACTATGGATTTATTACGTCTATTAGATGATAGGAGGCTGGTAAGGTTAGTTGAAAATATTGATGAAAGTGACCCCATAAGGTGGCCTCCAAAATTATGGAGAAAATTAGCAGAATCGAACGAAAATGTACCTGCTGAACGACCTTCAATAGAAGAATTTGAACTTATGGCAGAAAATGAAAAACGAGTATTAGTTCAGAAAATGAAAAAACTCGTTCCAAATGAATTGAAAGAAAATGGATGGTATGGGCCAAGCGGAAAAGCAGCTGAAGTAAGAAATAGAGGAGTTTCAATGATTCCAGATTCTGAGCGTTATCGTGTAAGAGATTCAGTAAGTAGACGTATAATCGGAACTCTGGATGAAGCCTTTGTGATGGGAATACAAGATGATGAAGCCGCAAATATGTTCGTAATGGCTGGAAGAACTTGGATGATTGTTGATGCAGATCCGGAAGCAAGTGAACTAACTGTAATTCCAACAGCAATGAAAGCAGACGCGCCACTATGGTTTGGAGAACTCCCTCCTGTCCCAGAAGGAGTAGCTAGAGAAGTAGGACGGATGAGAATACTCGTTTCAAAAGAATTTGGAGGAGAAGAATTACCTCAAAAAAGCGCAGCAGATCATTTAACAGGTGGACTAATCGATGTTTCATTAGAAGAATATGATATCTCTGAAGAAGCAATGGAGAGATTCTCCACGTCAGTTATGGACCATTTTGAAGCAACTGGATTTGTTCCTCATGCTGGATTGTGGACTCTAGAATTTCAATCAGATGCTATTGTGTTGAATACATGCCAAGGTACAAAAATAAACCAAACGTTGTCTGATTTTCTTCAAGCTATGGCTTCAATGATTGATGGAAACATGGGACGTACAATTGTCGATCCATATCGAATTCATCTAATGGTCCCAGGACTAACAATCAAACATATCGAAACATGGTTATTAGAAACAAAACCTGACACGATAGATACGATCTTACGAATGACTACTCCGAATAGTAGAGCGTTGAGATCACGTGTAGTGGAAACTGCAAAAATAATGGGTGTTATTTCAAGAGGAATTGATCCTAGAAATGTGAATATCAAAGGGATAATAAAAAGATACAGAAATACTCCTCTTATGATTGAAGCATTGGATAAATTGTTCCATGAAAGATTAGATATTCATGGAACTACAGATGTATTAAGAGCATTACAAGAAGGACATATCAGACTCCATGCAACTCCTAGTGGTCCTTTGGGAGTTTCAGATAGAGCACAAAAGGACTTGCTATTACCCAATTTTAGTGATGAAGAGATTCGAACTCAAGTAGAAGAACGACTATTGAATGAAAGGGTTGTTCAAATTTGTATGAATTGTGGAGATATAAGTAGAATAAGAGTTGCACGATTACCAGAAAAAACTCTACAATGTAACTGTGGAGGTAGACTAAAGGCAACATCTGTAGAAGCTATGGAAGAAAGACTGAGAGAATGGGTAAATAGCGATGATCACAAAGATAGAGATCGAATGATGAGAAATGCAGAACTTGTTGCTGAAAGAGGATTAGATGCTGTTCTATGTTTAGTCGCTAGAGGTGTTGGAGAAAGAACGGCAACGAAAATCTTGTCAAGAATTGAATCAGGAAATAGAACTCGTTTGCTTCGCGCAATCCACGATGCTGAGATACAATATGCTAGAACTAGTAGATATTGGAAATGACAACAATAATCACATCTCTCAAGGTAGTGTGCTTCATGCTTCTAGGTGTAACCGGGCGAAATGCTGCTGGAAAGACAACTATCGTACAATGGTTTGTGGAAAATGGATGGGATGGTTGTTCTTGCTCAGATGCAATTAGACATTGGCTACGTGAAAATGGTCAAGATATTAATCGAGAAAACCTCACACAGGGTGGGAGAACTCTACGTTCGCAAGGGGGTGCAGGTGTTTTAGCAGAAATGCTTCTACAAAGAATGGACCCTAAACAAAACACAATCATTGATTCAATTCGAACTCCTGATGAAGTTCATGCACTAAGAACACGAGAGGATTTTCTACTGATTGAAGTAAATGTCTCTCAAGAATTAAGATGGAAACGAATGCTAGAAAGAGCAAGGGAAGGAGATCCTACCGAATACAAATTATTCCTTAAACAAGAAGAGGCTGAGGCTGTAGCAGAAAATTCATCAGGACAAGCACTTGTTGCTACAGCAGAACTTTCAGACATTCTGATAAACAATGAAGAGGGACTAAACGAACTCTATGAATCTCTTGAAGTTCTGCTCTCAAGTTTTCAATCTGAATAAGTAGTAGCACGAGAAATTACTCCTGCTTCTTTCATCATAGCATGTGATCTTTCAAAATCTTCTACCCACCTGTCTGGGATTTCAATATTACCTGGGTAGACAACTTCTATTACTCCAGCCTGAATTAATGATCGTGCGCATCTAGTACAAGGTGGCCAAGTAACATAAGCAATACAATCCTTAAGAGAAATTCCAATACGCGCAGCATGCATTATGGCATTCTCTTCTGCATGACAAATTAATGGATATTTTAATTCACGGTCCTCTAATCTTTCAATTGAATCCGCAATACCTCTAGGGAATCCATTGAATCCAGTAGAACGTATTTCACGATCGCCTCCAACAACTACACATCCAACTTTAGTTGAGGGGTCTTTGCTCCAACCACTAATATGTAATGCTAAATCAATAAATCGACGGTCCCATTTGTCATTCATACCTTCACCCAACCTACGACAAAAATAACTCGCTTATGGTTTCATGGGAACATCGCGATCGCCAATAATATCATCATCTTTCCATCTCATCGTAGTTAAATCATCATCAGTATCATGGCCAAGAATCGAAAGTAAATCACCTATCAAATGAACACTACCAAAACTCCAGACTGCCCCTGTTACTCCATCAAAAACTGAGTGAGAAGCAGAATCCTTTGCTTCTTGAATAGATGTCAAAAGAGCTACATTTACATCAGGTCTAACTTGGATTCTAGCATCAGGGTATTGTAGTCTGATTTCGGAAGCTAACTCATCACATGAAACTGAATCAAGACGACCCCCTGTTGGTTCAGTAACAACAACCATTGGATTTCCCATTGCAGAAATTAATTCTATAATTGGATGAACAAATACAGACAAATCTTTCTGATGTGTTGCTCCAATCAATATTGCAGAAGGAGAAAAAGAGCGGCCTGCATCTTCTTCTCTCTGTTTTCTCAGTATTAATTCATTAACCATCTTTTCAATACCACTTGGATTATGTGCACAATCAAGAAGGATTTCTACGTTGTTTGGCCCCACAATTTCTTGCATCCTTCCTGGCCATACTGTACGTTCCATTACATCATGTAATGCAGGCACTAAAGGTGGATCCATCACAAAAAATGCAGCACTATGACCTAACATAGCATTATCCATTTCCATGGTCATGAATCCATCAAACATTCCAAATGGGATGTTTTCGCCATCTCCACTATTTATCGGTCTAAATGGTTCATTTGCATTTTCAAAATTAAATAATGACAATCGATCACCACGCCACCAATAACCACAACCCCAAGTAGTAGCTTCTTCAATTGCCATCATTACATCAGAATCATATGGCCATCGAGCAATCATTTTTACCCCAGGACGAGCAATTGCTGCCTTTTCTTTGGCGATTATTTCTAGAGAATTTCCTAAAATTTCTGTATGCTCCAGAGAAATCTCTGTTAAAATTGTACAATCTGCATAACAACATCTAGTGGCATCTAAACGTCCTCCAAGGCCTGTTTCAATAACAGCACGTTTTACATTTAATGAACGAAAACAAAGCATAGCACATAGAAATAATGTCTCAAAATATGTCGGTTCTAAAACCGGTTCTTCTAGAGACATTACTCTGACAGCATGTAATGCCTTATCCAATTGTTTAGATGAAACTGGACGACCATCTACTCTTATCCGTTCCTCGACTCTACAAAGATGAGGTGAAGTGAATAAACCAGTCTTAGTGCCTGAAAATGTAAGAGTATTTGCGAGATATACAGATGTAGTGCCTTTTCCATTTGTTCCTGCAACATGAATACAAGGGAAGGACATTTGGGGCATTCCTAAACGAGCTAGCATGGCATAAGTAACTTCTAATCCAGGACGCATTCCAATTTTTCTTCTTTCTTCTAACCATTCGCGAGGCGTAAGTCCATTTCCCATATCTGGTGAGTCGGAACCAATCCCCATCAGATGTCCATATAATGAAATGTGATTTGAAGTTCCCTACCAACATGGCGACCGACAAGGCCCCGCTAGTAGAGTTACTCAAAGGGCAATGGACATCCATGTTTGGGATGGCAGGAATGTTCACTGTTACTATCTTTCTTTCTACTCTGATTCAACCATTTTACGACCGTGATGAATTACGTGCCTTCGGAGCAGCAGGGTCCACAAAAGTAGGATTTATTCTAGTAGAAGGCGTTTTTATCCTTATTTTTACTGCTGGTATAATCTGGTTAGCTAAGAAAAATATGCAAAAATTCATTCAAATTGGAATTCTTTTCGTTCTGTGGATTGCATTATCTTACAGTCTCGTTCCAATGGCTCATCTTGCTATCCCAACTGCTGAACTAACAGCTACTACCACTGAAACACAATCAGGTGGGCAAATTATGCAAGAATTAGGGGACGTAAATAGCATGATTTTCTTCGATGGAGATAACCTAATCTCTGTAGATCATGCTATTGGTATCGAAGGTAAATTTGCAGGTGGAACTATAAATTGGACATCAAATATTTCAGAAGTCAGAAATGAATCTGTATCAATTACACCTAATGGAAAAATGATTTACCATATTATGTCATCAGCGAATGATTTCATAATTTGTGATATGACACAATGGATAAGAGTTGACTCCTCAAATGGAGAAGTAATCGAACGTTTTGATGATAATTGTAGCCTCGGATTTGTAGATAATCAAGAATCAGAATGGCAAATTTTTGGTCCTACTTTATTGAAGATAGATGAATTCAAACCTGTTGAATCAATAGATAGTCCTAGGGACAGGTCATGGGAATGGTTGATGCCCAACGAATTTGATTCAACAAATATTCTCTCTGCTGAGCATATTGGAGATAATCACATTTTGATAATTTCAACTAGGTGGGCAGGTGTTTTAGAAATCCCTGCTGAACCTCATTCAGATGGTTTCAATCCACCATATATTCAACCAATATGGAATATTACTTTGCCTCAAGGGAATATGTTTACTGCATCGACATTTGGCAGTGATACATATGAAATTTACAACGATTCAGCAGAAGAATTTAGTCTATATTTAGGAACTCAAAATGGATCTGTTGAAGCATTTAGAATATATTCAAATGGTACAGTTATTGAAAATCAAGCTGTACAATTTGATGGAGCATTCAAAGGACCAATTAGAGCACTATTACTCGAAGATTGTTGTAATGGAGGATTAAATGATCTATGGGTTCTGGATGATCAAAATCTAAGAGTATTCATGGGATCATCAAAAATTGAAGCAACTCGCGACACTACTGTCCCTGGAGATGGCCTAGTATCAATGGCAATTCAATATCAAAATCATGAAAGTTATACACAATTGAAAGAAGGAGTGATTTTACTTGATACAAATTCAAGTTCATTTGATGAACCATTGAAAATGGCTGTTTGGGATTTACCTGACGCTCCTCCATTTAACTTTGGAGGAGTAGGAATCTCTTGGGCAGATATTATTGCTCTTTCACTTAGTATAATTCTAATGGCTGCAATTATTCTGCGTCCAGAGTGGTATATTGTAAACACAACAGGGATTTTGGTTGGTGCAGGAGTAAGTGTGATGTTGGGAGTTTCATTTGTTCCGTGGATTGTAATTATCTTCATGATTGCTATGGCAATATACGATCATTGGGCAGTAAATGGTAGTAAACACATGCTAACTTTAGCAGATACAATGATTGATCTCAAACTTCCAATTCTTCTCGTTGCTCCCAAGGACAAAGGTTACTCTTTCCTTGATGAAGACGATGGAAAAATGGTTGAAAGAGATAGAGTTCACTCAACAAATGAGCAGCAAGTAGGAGTAAAACCAAACGAGGAAAGAAAAACTGCAGATGCAATGTTCATGGGACTAGGTGATGTAATCTTCCCAGGAATCTTAGTAATCTCGGCAATGACATGGTTACCTGATGAAATAGGATTTGCTGGCCTACATGGACCAACTGCGGTTGCATTTGGAACTCTAATTGGAGGCTTAGCAGGATATATCGCATTAATGACACAAGTAGCAAGAGGAAAGCCACAAGCAGGTCTACCATTACTAAACGGTGGCTCAATTCTTGGATATTTGATTACAACAATTATTGTTCTAGGGTTTGATGCACTGGCGTTCAATATTACCCTATTCTGATGCAAACGGTTGAAGCGAAGTGCCCCCTCGTAGGCCCGTTCATATGCTAGAGATGAGGATGTTCAGAGAATCAGCCGATGTTGTTCGTGCCGATCACGACCGTAGAGGAATCCCTCATGATTTGATAGATCAAGTCATTACATTAGACGAAGAATGGAAAGATCTTAGATACCAAGCGGATCAAATAAGAAGACAAAGAAATGAGGCAGCAAGAGAAATTGCTGCTGCTAAAAAGGCAGGGAATTCAGAAGAGGTTGAAAAAATCCTCTCACAAGTTGCAAATCTTGGTACTCAAATCGAAGAGTTAGGATCAAAGGCAGATGAAACTGAGAAAAATAGAGATCGTATCAGAATGAAAATTCCTAACATCTTGCACGAAAGCGTACCAATTGGAGATGATGAGGAAGGAAATACATCACATTCAATGCATGGCCAAAGACCAGAATTCAATTTCAAACCTAAGGTTCACAATGATCTCATAGAAGAAAACAAGTGGGTTGATTTAGGAAGAGCAGCAAAAATTGTTGGATCAAGATTTTACTATCTCAAAGGAGATCTCGCTAGATTAGAATTAGCAATTCAACAATTTTCCATTGAATTCTTAGTTAACCGAGGTTTCACTTTGGTTCAACCCCCAGTAATGATGAATAGAGAAGCATACGAAGGTGTAACTGATTTGAGTGATTTTGAAACAGTAATGTATGATATTCAACCTGATGGGTATTACGCTATTGCTACTAGTGAACATCCTCTAACTGCAATGTTCATGGATGAAATCATTGAACCTTCATTGCTTCCAATAAAAATGGTAGGAGTTAGTCCTTGTTTTCGTCGGGAAGTTGGAGCTCATGGATTATCTGATAAAGGAATTTGGAGAGTCCACCAATTCACAAAAGTAGAACAAATAATAATTTGTAAACCTGATGAATCATGGGAACATCATGAAGATCTCCTGCAAAATTGTATCGAATTATGGGATCAACTTGGACTCCATTACCGAGTAGTAAACATTTGTTCTGGAGATATGGGAACAGTTGCAGCTAAGAAATACGATTTAGAAGCATGGTTGCCCGGAGTAGAGAGTTTCAAAGAAGTCGTTTCTTGTTCGAATTGTACTGATTATCAAGCTAACAGACTAAGAATGAGATACAGAACTTCTGATGGAAACTCTTCAGTTCATACATTGAATTCTACTGCTGTGGCCACTTCTAGAGCATTGGTGGCAATAATGGAACAAAATCAAGAAGAAGACGGGAGAGTAAGAATTCCAGAGAAACTATTGCCATGGTTCAATAAACAAACACATTT
>DAQW01000131.1:29096-30484 GCA_002503045.1 Euryarchaeota archaeon UBA39
CCGATTCTAAGTCAAGTAATACCGAGCCAGCATCGACTTGATCTCCTGGCGAATAATGTATTGCTGAAACAACTCCTTGCCTATCTGCCAAAATCCGGTGTTCCATTTTCATAGCCTCTAACACCATTAATGGTTGACCCTCAGAAACCTTTGCACCTACCGGAATTAATACTTCCAACACCTTGCCAGGCATGGGTGCTGAGAAAGCACCTTCATTGCCCCCCACATCTGAAGCTCCGGGTTCAATCACTTCAACAGACGAAACATTTCCATCAAAATGAATCCACCATTTATCACCTATCTTAGCACAAAATGCAATCTTCTCAATACCATTCTTCTTTATGATAATTCGATTGGAGCGGGAATCTGGTAAAATAGAGATATTTTCTAATTCTATTTTCTCCCCGTCTAATTCAATGGAAATTGGAACTAATGGAGAGCCTCCAATTTGTATAAGCCAATTCCGACCCTCTGAATCTCTAAGATTAACCATTAAATCACCTCACGGAAAACTCCTAGATATTATCAAAAATGGATCATTTGAAGTTGTGCGGCCGGACTCTTCCGTTGATGAAGATAGATGATTGCGATGAAGTCCCAATTGCTCGGCAGATGCAGCTAATACAGCTACAGATAATTCAGTTTGAGGTGAAAGCCAACCATCCGAAAAATGAAGATCAATAAAATTAGTAGTAGTATCACCAGAAATAAAGGACTCATGTTGCATTATATCTATCAAGAAGTCAATATTAGTGGTTGCCCCCAAAATGACAAATGTACGTAGAGCTCTTTCCATCCTACGTATCGCCTGACCCCTATTTGATCCATGAACGATCAATTTTGCAAGCATTGGATCAAAATCAATTCTAGCTTCATCACCTTGTCTAACCCCCGTATCTAATCTAACTCCGGGGCCTTCTGGAGGAATAAATACTGCAAGTGGACCTGTTGCAGGTAAGAATCCTTTTGAAGGATCTTCTGCATATATTCTAACCTCAATAGCATGCCCCCTAATCGAAAGGTCATTTTGAGAAAATGGCAAAGGCAGACCAGATGATACTCGAATTTGTTGCTCAACTAAATCAACTCCAGAAATACATTCTGTGACTGGATGTTCAACTTGTAACCTAGTATTCATTTCTAAGAAAAAGAACGATCCATCAGAAGATAATAGGAATTCTACAGTGCCGGCCCCAGAATAAGCAACTTCCTTAGCTGCTGAAACGGCTGCTTTACCCATTGCAGACCGGGTTTCTTCATCAAGAATTGGAGAGGGGGCTTCCTCTACTACCTTCTGATGCCGACGTTGAATACTACATTCACGTTCAAAAAGATGTACAGTATTTCCGAAATTATCTGCTAAAATTTGAACCTCTATATGTCTTGGA
>DAQW01000131.1:30783-31202 GCA_002503045.1 Euryarchaeota archaeon UBA39
AAATTTGAACCTCTATATGTCTAGAATTTTCCAATAAACGTTCGACGTATACCGTTCCATCTCCGAATGCGCTTTCAGCTTCTCTTTGTGCTGCTAGAAATTCCTGTTGGAGACGTTTAGGTTCTCGAACTATTCGCATTCCTTTCCCGCCCCCTCCTGCACTTGCTTTGAGTAAAAGCGGATAGCCAACAGATGTAGCAGCATCTACTAGAGAATCAATTGTTGAATCTTCATCAATTCCAATCAATATTTCTCTTCCGGGAATAACTGGGACAGATGCTTCTTCCATTCGACGTCTTGCTGTAACCTTATCTCCCATCGAATCAATCGCTTCTGGAGATGGACCTATCCAAATTAATCCAGAAGACGTAACAGACTTGGCGAATTCAGCCCTCTCTGAAAGAAAACCATAACCTGGA
>DAQW01000131.1:31511-44230 GCA_002503045.1 Euryarchaeota archaeon UBA39
GAAAGAAAACCATAACCTGGATGTATCGCGTCTGCACCACATGACTTTGCAGCATCAATAATTGCTTCTCCATTAAGATAAGTCTCTGCTAAACTATCGCCTAGCAAGGTAACTACTTTGTCTGCCAATTCAGTATGTAATGCCCCCTCATCAGATGCAGATTGAATAGCAATGGCTTCGATCTCCATTTCTTGACAAGCACGGATTATTCTGCAAGCAATTTCTCCCCTATTTGCAATAAGAATGGAGGAGATAGGCTTTGGTGCCTCTTTCATCCATTCAGGTTTCGCCATTCAATCACTCCTGATTTGGTTTCCAATCAGCAGATCTTTTCTCAAGAAATGATGCTAGACCTTCTTGGCCTTCTCTTGAACCACGCATCTCACTTGTTTTATCTAAAGTCCAAAGTCGTAATTCTTCGTCTGAATCTTTCCATCTATCAAAAATTAATGCTAATTTCTTCGCTTCTCCAATTGCCATTGGCCCAGTAGTTAATACTTCAGAAATTACTACATCAACTGCTACTGCTGCTTCTTTAGGACTTGGTTCCAATTGGTCAACCATTCCTATTCTCAATGCTTCTTCTGAACTAATTCGAGAAGCCAACATAGCCAAACGACGGAATTGAGAACTACCTAATCTACGGTAAACATATGGCCCTATTACTGCTGGTAAAATTCCTAATTTTCCTTCTGAAAGTGCAATACGTGTCTTTGGTTCAACGATTACGTGGTCTAGACATGCAATCAACCCTGCACCACCTCCTAAAGCAACGCCTTGGACGACTCCTATGGTAAAACAGGGATGTGCCCAAAGAGAATTGAATAGTCTATCTAATCTTTCAGAATCAATCCTATTTTCTTCTGGACTTTTCGCACCTGCATCCCTCATCATATTGATATCTGCACCTGCACAAAAATGACGTCCTTCTCCTTCTAAAACAAGAACCCTAAGATTGTCATTTCCTTCGGAATCTTTCAATTGACCTAATGAGAAAACGGATTTACTAGATGTCCAGTTGAGAACTTCGATTAATTCTGAAATTAATTTGATATTCAACGCATTAAAAACATCAGGTCTAGACAAGGTAATTCGTGCAACTGGACCTTCGATTTCTAATCTACATAATTCTGTAACAGGAAAATCATTTGTGGGTAAACTCATTTTATCACATCCTGAAAATACCATAATTTGTATCTGGCATCGGTGCATTAAGGCTTGAACTGATACATAGTCCTAGAATATCTCTAGTATCTCTAGGGTCAATAATACCATCATCCCATAATCTGGATGTAGAATAATATGGACTGCCTTCTGTCTCATACTTTTGCAAAGTTGGCTCTTGAAATTGTTTAATTTCATCTTCATCCATTGGTTCAAGACCTTCACGAACCCTCTGATCTTGCTTTACAGTGGAAAGAACTTGGGCAGCTTGAGGACCCCCCATTACTGAAATTCTTGCGTTTGGCCACATAAACAAAAATCGAGGATCATATGCTCTACCACACATTCCATAATTCCCTGCACCATGTGAACCACCTATTATGATAGTAAATTTGGGTACTGGGACGCATGAAACAGCAGTAACTAACTTTGCTCCATCTTTTGCTATTCCTCCTGCTTCGTAGTCTTTACCGACCATGAAACCAGTAATATTCTGAAGAAATACCAGCGGAATTCCTCGTTGCCCACATAATTCAACAAAATGAGCCCCTTTCAAGGAAGATTCAGAAAATAAAATTCCATTATTTGCAACAATTCCAACAGGATAACCGTGAATACGAGCAAAACCACATACTAATGATGTACCATAACGTGGTTTAAATTCATGAAATCGCGAACCATCAACTATTCGAGAAATTACTTCTCTTACATCGAATGCTGTTCGATTATCTTCTGGAATAATTCCTAAGAGATCCTCTACATCATGCCGTGGCGGTTCTGGATCTGAAACTTCTAAACGTGTTTTTTGACCTGTATTCAGATTCTCTACGATATTTCTTACCATTCGTAATGCCTCTGGTTCATCATCTGCAAAATGATCAGCCACCCCAGATTGTCGAGTATGAACATCAGCCCCCCCCAAATCTTCTGCTGAGACTTCTTCTCCGGTTGCTGCCTTAACAAGTGGAGGGCCAGCGAGAAAAATTGTTCCATTTCCTTTTACAATAATTGATTCGTCTGACATAGCAGGTACATATGCTCCACCAGCTGTGCAAGATCCACAAACTGCTGCAATTTGTGGAATCCCCTTTCCTGACATAATTGCCTGATTCCTAAAAATTCTTCCAAAATGACCTTTGTCAGGAAATACTTCATCTTGCATTGGAAGAAATGCTCCTCCACTATCTACAAGGTAAATGCACGGAATATTGTTCTCTTCAGCTATTTCTTGTGCACGAATATGCTTCTTCACAGTCATAGGATAATATGATCCTCCTTTCACAGTAGCATCATTGGCAACAAACATGCACTCGCGGCCATGTACGATTCCTATTCCTGTAACAATACCCGCCGAAGACGCCTTTCCATCATATAATCCATGAGCTGCTAATGGAGACATTTCCAAGAATGCAGTACCTGGATCACATATTGATTCAATGCGCTCTCGAGGTAATGCCTTTCCACGATTTCTATGTCGTTCGACATATTTCGTACCTCCACCAAGTTTGACCTTTTCTAATTCAGCCCTCAGATTGACGATTAATCCCTTATTATGTGAGATACGATTGACGAAAATCGTGTCGGACCGATTGACCCTAGTTGGGAGGACATCCATGATGCTCGGACCTATCGAGAACGAGGCCGGCCTTGAATGAAGCGGGGGATTAGACTCCTAGGGCCATTCTGAATACATCTCTTAGACCTGGAGCTAATCCTACAGTCATCAAGGCTAAAGCCATTAAAATTCTAAGATGACGGTACCTATATTCCCATCGTTGAAGAGCATAAAACCACCAAACTACCATACCAATAAAACACTTGAGAACTGTGAATCCATATGCACTTCCAAAAAATTCAATCACAGCACTAGATAAGACATGTTTCTCAATATAACCATATTCTGCCAAACCAATACCAGTTGCAATACCATCGACAGCTTGACCATACATTGCAATAAGTACTATTGGTGAAGCAAGAATCGCTTTCCAAGTTAATGATTCCATATTATCATGTAACTGAGTTCTTTCTTTCTCATAGTCAGATAGAGAGATGCCGGGGGGCAATAATCCTGGAACTGATATTCCACAATTTTTCAATTTTTGTAAGTTCGGACGCCCTACCAATAAGTAGACAGTAAAAAGGGCCAAAAATGGAACAACTAGTGTCCAAAATAGAGCTTCTGGGTGGAAAATTTCAACTACACCTGTTTCGGGAATAATTGCTGATCTATCTATCGAAAGAATCGCAGATTTATCTCCCGATTCCTCTAATTTCAACATCATTCGAATATACGAATGAAGACAACCATACAAAACAATACATCCGCCTATCCCAACTTGAAATATGCCCTGTTCAATTGAAGACCATTTTTCCATAAAAGGGTGAGAAAAAATTACAACAATGATTGCAATCAATCCAAAAATAGCTACTGGCCACAAATTCAGCAAGTTTTCCATCGATGTTCCTATTCGACCTTCTTGCAATGATGTAAGAAACAGGATTGTTTGGAATGTTACCAACGCAATTGATGCCCCCGTAACCCAAATTCGATCATCTCTATTTTGGCCTGATTTTGCCGCAAGTGAAGCGATAAATCCTGACAAAATTACCCATATTGCTCCTTGAAAATGAATCCCCGGGGAAACAAACCATGACTCAAGTGAAGAACCAAAAAGTGAGGCGTCTTCTACTACTTCTCCTAATGCTGCCCAAATTACCCATGGTAGCAATGCAAATATTGTACATTCAGTTGCAGAAATGCCTACCTTTCTCAAAATTGCTGCAATTGAAATAACTGATAAAATAAGTGTAAAATTGTAAGATAGAGTATTCACTTGATTGTACGAACCATCTGCTAAACTCTCAGCCCTTATTGGGTCCAAAAAATAGTCTTGGAAAATCGAGTCAAGAACATTTCCTGGACTTAATGTTTCAGAAATGATAGCAGCCGCTACAATACAAACTATGAGTCCTAGAAGTAAAATCGAGAGACGTTCCCACCATGAGAACGTTTCATCTCCCAAAACAGGACTTGAGCGTACTGGATTCACAGACAAACGACATCAACTCAGGTGATGACTATTACGCTCAAAAATCACTCTTCTTCATTGGAAGATGACTCTGAAAGTCTTGCAATAAGATCTGCCTTCTTTCCTCCAACTGGGAGACCTGCAGCTTTGCATCTTTCCTTCAATTGGGCTACCGAAAGGGATGATAAATCTTCATCGCTATCATCTTCAACTTCATCGGCAACCATAGGAGCATGTACTTCTCGGAAAATAATCGTTTGAACACCTACATGATCCCTCAATGTTCGAATTAAACCAAACTTTGTGTATGCCCAGTTTTGATCATATGAAACATACTCTGGCAATGTAATTGTTAAATCATCACCATCGAATGAAGACTCGAAACCATCCCTACCAGTATTGGTTTCCAATAAAGTATTGACTTTTTCAGAACGGTCAGTGACTTCCTTAACAATCTTGTATTTGTAACGAAGGGTTACTCCAGCTAATGCATGATTGAAATCAATACTAGCACGCCCAGAACGGAAAGACTTGAGAATTCCATTTCTACCTCCAATCTCGACCATGCCTCCAATCTGTAAATTTTCAGGATCGCGAACAGAACGAGAAAGTTGTTGTAAACTCATTACTTCAACAGCACTTGCATCACGTTCTCCATATGCATCCGCGGGAGGGATGTCAAACTCATAATCGGTAGCGACTTTTGCTTCTTCTAAATGAGATTCAAACCCCTTGATGAGACGTCCATCTCCAATTACAGTAATCAATGGAGAATAAGTTCGATTGGCTTCGTGTCTATCGTGTTCTTGGGCTACAGCCTCTCGAGTAGTTTCGATAAGATCTCCTGAATCTGCATTATACAAGTCATAATCGATGTGGACAATGGAACCGTTCTCCATACATATTACCTCCTTAAGGACAACCGCGCGACCTACTTCCCCCTTATGAGAGTGGCCCTTACTTCAATCAGAAAAATTACTCTGATTCTTCAAATTGAATTGGCCGAATTCGTTTCAAAGTTAGTAGAGATCCAAACATAATCATCAACCAACCAATCCAAACTAAATGACTTCCAGGTAAATCGTAAACCGTTAGACGTACACGATCTACATCATCTAATTCTCCCATCATGGCATGAGTCATTATTTGATTCATCTGAGTTAAATCAAGAATAAGAATTGTATCTCCCTTCCAATCAACTAATCGGTCAATCTCCGATCTTGGCCGTATTGCGCCATCTGCAGAATCAAACCTCAAAACACCTGGTTCTACTGAACTGATGAATTTCCCATTTGTATCATAGACATTTATCTGAATCCCAAAAAAACCATCTGCAATCGAAAATCTCTCAGAAAATTCTGAATCATTCGACTTTAATGTAGTAATATCTGTCATTTCATATAGAAAATCACCATGACGAATTTGTTCATCTCTGATCAATGTTACTTGATGAGAAGGATCAACTCGATCGACTAACGTGGTGGTAAGAACATGCCCTACAAGTAAAAAGAGAATTCCAACATGAGCTAAATGTGAACCTAAAACACGTAATTTGGGAATTCTTCTCTTTACATTAGGCGACATTTCTCTAATTGTCGAAATTAAATCAGCTATAGAAGGAGGAGTTGCAATGACTAACCAAACTAAAAGGAAGCGACTAATATGTCCTCGGTCAATTGATTGAGTAAGTAATTGTTCAGAATTTCCAGGGAGTGGAAAGAAATCAAGCCCATACAATGCGGCAGAAAAGGAAAATATTACACCCATGATTAGAATCGAGATACGTTGAAACTTTGAAGCACGACGAAGTGAATAAATAAGCAAACCAGAGGCTAAAATGGCAATTAGAATAGAGCCGAAAGCTTCGTGTGCTTCTGGTGAAGAACCATCTATTTCTGCCAACAATAACAACCAAGTTAGAACAAGGAAAGACCCCCCTCCAGCCAATGGAATATGTAAAACAAGAGAAGACAATGAGAGTTTTTTCTGATTGGTTTCTTCTTCAGAAGCCAATAACCAAGGTAGAAGTAACAAAAGCATCCCAATACCAGCTTGTAACGAATCTAGATGCCATGACCACCTAGAAAAAAGCAAGATTATTACGCCTACAGAGGGCCATAATACTGACTGGTTTCTATCATGTAACATTAAGAATATAACCGGAATCAATAGTATTGCAACTGACAGTGATTGAGAATAAATTAGAATCGCTAATTCACCGATTAAAATTATGAAACCAAGAATTGGACGAGCAGTCAACAAAATTTCATCACCAGAAGTTAATACCTGCTCTGAACGATAACGACCTAACCAAAATGTTGCAAATGAGATGAAAAGAATCATTCCCAAAAATTGAATCAATACTTCTACACCTTCTACACCAGAATCCCAAAGCGAGAGGACTCTGATGTATGCATCATTAGTTAAAGCCTCACTATCTTGAGATGCAACAAAAGCATGGACTGATGCCCAAACACCATTTGCTCGAGTTACTAATGTAGAATGGAGTGCTAATGCACCTGTCAATAATGCTAATGCAGGAGACCATACATAAGCAGAATTTCTATTCTTCATCTTTGGAGACATGCGAATATGGATCAAAAGCAACAAAGAAAGCCAAGGTAACAATGATGCTGTTTCAACTGGATCCCATGCCCAATAACCACCCCAATCAAGGACAGTATAAGCCCATAATCCTCCCAATCCTATACCCAAGGTTCCTGTAAAGAAACCTGCTCTCGCTAAGGGCAATTGTTCCAAATGTATTTCATAAGGGTCCATTCCATTCAGTATCCCTTCCATAGCTACCGAAGCCACAACCAAACATAACGCATAAAATGCAAATACTATCGGTGGATGAATTACCATTAAATCGGTTTGAAGAAAAACATTAAGTTCGGAACGAGGGGGAGAATTATCCAAAGCAAAGGGTTCGAGTAAAAAGGCTATGAAAAATAGGCAAAGAGTCAGAAAATGAAGGACTCCTCCTGTACCAACCCTCTTCTTTACACTATCTTTATCCGAAATATTACGCCACCACAATCTTGCTGCAGATAGCCAAGCAATCCATAGCAACAACGGCCCTGCTCTTCCAGCCCAAACAGCAGAAACACGATAATGGATGGGAAGATCATAAGATCCATTGATTCTAACTGTGCGTAATGAATCTAAATCAAGAATAAATGCAATAATTAAGAAAATGAATGGCAATGCTTGCAATCCTAGAATAGAAAATTCACGGGGATGCGGTGTACGGAAAACTATAGAATGACGAAATGCAAGTAGTGTGGCAAATGATGGAACTCCGAGAAGAAGAAGGTCCAGCCACATACCTATCCCGATGAGTGACCCATGCTACCTGCTCAATAGAGCATCGGTTATTACCTACCAACCATAGTGCTTGGCCCGACTATATCCAAAGGCCAACATAGCAGGAATAATTCTACGAAAATACAAACTTGGTCGACGAATTAACAATCGAATTGCAACCATTGCCTTTCCTGTTGCCCCCATATCTGACATTTCGTCAGGAAAACATCTTCCCATGACAGACATATCTTGATCAGAAAGCGAATATAGAGCGCTTTTACCCCTCAAAATCTTATGATATGGAGGGAACTCAGACTTCCATTTGTTAGTATAATCTCCTAATTTATTTGCAGAAATATCTCCAATTGAAATTGCTTCTGCTGCCGTGATTGCCGCAAATTGGGCCGATTTAAGAGCTAAGTGAGATCCCCCTTCAAACAGAGGAGATGTGAATCCAGCAGCATCGCCAATCAATAATATTCCATCTGAATGAGTTACATCATGAGGACCAGAGATTGGGATTGTTCCACCAAATCCTCTTACTTTTCTTCCATCATCCCTCCATGGTGGATTAACAATCTCAAGATCTTGAAATTCTTGAGTTTCGGCGATAAAACGATCTAATTCTTTTACTGCTCCACTCTTATTTTCAGTAACCAAACCTACATTTGCTCGCCCATCACATTTAGGAATCATCCATAAATATCCTTTTTCAGCATACTGCGGCCAAATATAAAAATCCAGATAATCATCTGTCGGGACTTCAAGCATCTCATATTGCATCCCAGCAATCACCTTAGGCCGTTGATTGAGATCTAAAATTTTAGAACAAATTCCTGCAACACCTGATGCATCAATGACAATTTTCGCATTTATTGGGAACTCGGCTCCTTTCCCATCGCATAAATGTCCTACAAACTTTCCATTTTCTTCTAGACGTTGCATTGATTGTAATTTATGTCCAAGGAAAAGTCTTCCACCTAAATCAACAGACTGATCGATTAACCATTGTTCAAAAAGATGTTTTTCCAAAACATATCCATGTTCTGTAAGTCGTTTTTGGGTTCCATCTGGAAAAATTACTCGAATTCCATGTACTCTTTTACTAATCACTTTTTCAGGTAATGACAAATCAAGATTTGAGAGAGCAATGTCAGATATGCATTCTCCACAATGAACAGGGGTACCTATCTCATTATGATCTTCGATTACAACCACATCTAAACCCAAGCGGGCAGCATGTAAAGCAGCAGAACCACCCCCTGGACCAGCCCCTACGACAAGAACATCACATGCTGTGACCATACCCTATCGAAACAAAACCGGTGCATCAATTAGTCGATTAGAAGTAAACAAAATGTATTCATGTATCGACATCAACGGAGCACCATGGCGTGGAGGACACTGAGGCGTTATCTGCGTGCTTTAGAGAAAGATGGAGAGGTGCTTAGAATAGAGCGCCCGGTTCGTGTTGAATTAGAAGCGGGATGCATAGCTGACCTTTTGGTTAAAACCGGAGGACCAGCCGTAATTTTCGAAAAACCGGAATTATCTGATGGTACAATTTCTGAAATACCGCTTGTAATGAATCTCTTTGGAACCAAAGAAAGAACTTTGCGTGCACTTCAGGCAAATAGTGACACTGAAATCGGGGACCGTTTAGTATCTCTCATGAAGCCAGATATTGGAACTTTTATTTCAAAACCATGGAAGGGTATCCCCCTAACAAAAGATGCCATGTCATTACCTCCTAAAAGGGTCAGGAGAGCAAAATGTCAAGAAATTGCTATGGAGAAAGTAGATCTTACTCGTTTACCGATTCCCAAAACTTGGCCTTTGGATGGAGGTCATTACGTTACATTACCATTAGTTGTTACAAAAAGTCCGGAAACTGGTGAGCATAATCTAGGAATGTATCGTGGTCAAGTATTTGGAAAAAAGGAGTTAGGACTTCACTGGCAAATTCACAAACACGGAGCGGATCATGCCGCATCATACAAAGATGGAAAAATGCCAGTTGCAGTTTGTATTGGTGGACCACCAGAACTAATTTTTTCTGCGATTTCCCCACTCCCTGATAATTTAGAAGAATACATGTTTGCTGGATTCCTAGGACGTAGACGCCTTAGAATTGTAAAGGCTCTAACTCAAGATATTTGGGTTCCAGCTGATGCAGATATTATAATCGAAGGATATGTAACTCCTGGAGAAACAAAAACTGAAGGACCATTTGGAGATCACTTTGGATTTTATTCATTAACTGGTCAATATCCGGTACTCAAAGTGACTGCAGTCACCCATAGGAAAGATGCTATGTTACCTGCAACTATTGTCGGCCTACCACCTATGGAAGATGGTTTTCTAGGAGAAGCGATTGGAAAGCAGTTCAGCCCAGTTCTAAAATTTCAACATAGAGATGTTGTTGGAGTACATTTACCGATGGAAACTGGTTTTCATAATTTAGCAATTGTATCATCAAAGCAAAGATACCCTAGACAAGCAAGAAAAACAGCACTTGGGTTGTTTGGAGCAGGACAAATGATGTTTCTCAAAACTATAGTTGCTGTAGATTCAGATCAAAATCCTGATGATTTAGAATTATTTTTGGATGCACTTAACGACAAAGTAGATCCAAGAGAAGACATCATTGTCATCGAAGGGATGGTTGGGGATTCACTAGATCCTGCAACATCCTACGAAAATGTTCAATCTAAAATTCTCATTGACGCCACAACAATTCCTGATGCAGATCCTCGTAGTGATTCAGAGGGGCCCGAAGGATCTCCGAAACAAAGTTCGCCTAGTTGGAGAAAAGGTAAAGGAAAATCTCCGGGTGTCCCAGATGGATTTATACAATCCGTTCTTGATTTGAATGAAGTATCTGATGCTAGATTGCTCCGCCCTAGTATGCTAGTAGTTACCACCTCGATAGAAGGAAGGCCAGATCCTCGAAAAGGAATGTTTGGATTAAATGAAGAGCTTGCTAAGGAAAAGGAAGAAAAAATTTCTCAATTGATAAATTCAATTTGGCAATTGCAAAATTCAAAGACACTTAGATGGCTTTTCATAACAGATGATGATCTTGACCTACATGGGCCAAAAGCCAGAAGAAGATTACTTTGGCAATTATTTGCAAGATTCGATGTAGACAGAGGACTTCGATTCGACACAGGTAAAGTTCGAGTGGCGTGGGACGCTACCGTACCAATCCCATCTATGGAAGGGCCCTATCCTATCAGAAGATGGCCAGCAGTAACATTGCATGACCCTGAAACTATTGCAAGAGTTAGAAAACATGCAGATACTGATGGATTAGGAAATAGAAATTGGCCCCCACATCTACTAAATTAGAGTGATTTTATGGGCATCAAACAGATTCTTGAGTTTGTGAAAATTGAACATACTTTGTTCTCACTCCCATTTGTCCTAATAGGCTATGTAATCGCCCTTGTGGAATTCGATATAACTCCTGGAATTGACTTGCTTTGGATTCTTTTGGCTGCAGTTGGAGCACGTGGACTTGCTATGGCATTGAATCGAATTATCGATAGAGACATTGATGCTGCCAACCCCCGAACAAAAAATCGCCACCTTCCATCTGGAGTTATGAGTCTCAAAACCGCATGGAGTCTTGTCGCAGGCTTCCTAGTGCTTCTCCTCGTGAGTGCAGGACTACTCAATCGAGTAGCTCTCATGATGGCATGGTTACCGGTACTTGCCTTCGTTGTGTATCCTTACATGAAGCGCTTCACGTGGTTGTGCCATTTTTGGCTAGGTCTTTGTTTGGGACTAGCACCTGCAGGTGCTTGGGTTGCTATTGCTGCCGACGTTCATGGATGGGGGGCTATCACCGGACAGATTTCCAACCAAACTGAATTTCTTTGGTTCCCAACTATTCTCCCTATCTCCATTGGAGTCGCTCTATGGATTGCAGCCTTTGACATAAATTATGCTCGGATGGATGTTGAAAACGATCGAGAGAATGGCATTCGTTCATTTCCATCTACATTTGACGAGAATACGACGACACGTACCACAGTTCAACTTACATTGCTATGGTTTGCATGTTTTGCAATCTCCGACCCAATGAATGAGATTTGGTTCCTTGCCACTGCAGGCATTATGGCATTAGCAAATATTGGAGTAGTGTTGCGCATGAACCACTTCAATGATTTTCAAACTGTATTATTTCGCGCATCCATGATTACTGGATGGGTACTATTGAGTGCGTTATTATTGGGTTTTGGAATTGAACAAACTACCGTGGGTTTAGATTAACAAGTGATATATTAGAAAATAGGTGATGAGATGGGTTTAGCAGTGATTACAGGAGGAGGCAGGGGAATTGGAGCTGCAATCTCAAGAAGGCTAGCTAAAGATGGACATCAAATTCTCTTGACATATAACATGGATTCACAATCTGCTGAATCTGTAATTGCTGATCTTAGAAATGATAATGTTGATTGTGTAGCAACAAAGGTTGACTGTGGAAATAGAGATGAAGTATTCATTCTAGCTGATCATCCTTGGATGAAAAATGGAGTAGATATTTTGGTACTAAATCATGGAATGTATCAACGTAGTTCTGCAAAGGATCTCACTTTAGATGAATTAGAATTAACAATGGATGTAAATTTCAGAGGAGCTGTTGCAGTCTACACCGCACTTTCTCCCCACCTAACTAATACAGCAAAAATAATTGCAATTGGAAGTCAATTGGGCATTAAGGGCAGTCCACATGGAGCACATTATGCTGCATCAAAAGGAGCGTTGCACGCTTGGGCAAGAAGTCTTGCAAGTAATGTTGCAAAATCTGGACAAAGAGTAAACGTAATTGCACCAGGGGCAATAAATACAGATATAATTAGTAGTGATACTAAAGAAAAAAGAAGACAAAGAGATATTGAGATCCCAATGGGCAGGGTCGGAGAGCCTAGAGAAATCGCCTCAGTAGTTTCATTCTTAACTAGTGATGATTCATCTTACATTACAGGAGCCATACTTCACGTAAATGGCGGTTTATTCTTACCATGAGGATGAAGAAATGGCGATTTCAAATGACCCTTATGACCTTTCGAAGTCGTTCGATAATCCATTTGTTCAGGAAATAATACCCTTCAAAATTGAGGCAGAATTTGAACCTGCAGGAGACCAAGAAAATGCAATTGAAAAAATTGTTTCTCAATTGGAAAATTCACAAGAAAGATGTATTCTTTT
>DAQW01000131.1:44558-46436 GCA_002503045.1 Euryarchaeota archaeon UBA39
GTTACAGGTTCAGGAAAAACATTTGCAATGGCACACATTATTGAACGATTACAAATTCCTACTTTAATCCTAAGCCATAACAAAACATTAGCTAGACAACTATGGCAAGAAATGTCTTCACTATTCCCAAATAATGCTGTAGAATATTTCGTTAGCCATTATGACTATTACCAACCCGAAGCATATGTTCCAACTAGAGACTTATACATTGACAAAGAGTTGCAAATGAATGAACGAATTGAACAAGAGAGGTTTTCTACTGTTGCTTCTTTAGTAACGAGATCAGATGTGGTAGTGGTTGGTACTGTCTCAACGATCTATGGGCTGAACCCGCCCGAGACCTTTCTCCAACACCATCTAAGAATCCACGTTGGACAAAAAACAGAACCTATGGAAGTTGTAAGAGAACTTGTCGAACTACATTATGGGAGAGTAACTGGTTCTGAATTCAAACGGGGAGATATACGGCTGAGAGGGGAAATTTTGGACATTTGGATGCCTAGTAGAGATGATCCCCTAAGAGTAAAATTTGGATTTGATGGAATTGAACAAATACAAATTTGTGAATCAATAAGCTTTGAGCCTTTAGATGAAATCGAAGAGGCATGGATTCATCCAAAAGAATTCTACATTACCTCTGAAGATTCATTTGAACGTGCACTTGAAGAAATCGAAAATGATAGGGATGAACGTGAAAAATGGTTTAAATCACAAGGTAAAGATTTGGAAGCCCATAGGATTGTTACTAGAACAGATTACGATTTAGAACTATTACGAGAACTAGGGACTTGTAAAGGAATTGAAAATTATAGTAGACATTTCGACGGCAGAAAAAAGGGAGATAGGCCGTATTGTTTGTTTGATTTCATGGCAGCATGTAGCCAATCATTCCATGGCGATCCTGAAAAATATCTAGTTATTATGGATGAAAGTCATGTTACTCTACCTCAATTAGGTGGAATGCATGGAGGCGATAAATCAAGAAAATCCAATCTAATTGACCATGGATTCAGATTACCATCTGCATTTGATAATCGGCCCCTGAGAATAGATGAATTTCAATCACTTATCCCTAGAATGGTATATGTTTCTGCAACCCCTGGGGAAAGAGAACTAAGGCACTTAGCAGAAGTAACAAATCAAGAAATCCCTAGAGGTCTTCAACATGTTTCCGGTGGAGGGGGCGCAATAGATTCGGATATTCCCAAGATACGCACCAGTATGTTGGAAACAATGGAAGATATAGACGGAATTGTGCATATGGAAATTCGGCCAACTGGTCTTTTAGATCCCCTCGTCGAAGTTCGTGCTACAGAAGGACAAGTTCAAGATTTACTAGATGAAATCAATAATTGTATAGAAAATAATGAACGTGTTCTAGTTACAGTATTGACAATTAAGTTTGCAGAAGAAGTAGCAGATTATTTGCTTCGAATGGGAATTAAAGCACATTACCTACACAGTGAAATTGGCACAATTGAGAGATCAGAGATTATCAAGGCATTAAGAATTGGACATATCGACGTAATTGTTGGAATTAATCTACTCAGAGAAGGCCTTGATATCCCAGAAGTTAGTTTGGTCGCAATATTTGATGCAGGTAAAGAAGGTTTTCTCAGAAATGAAAGAAGTCTGCTTCAAACAATCGGAAGAGCGGCGAGAAATGAAAATGGGAGAGTTATCCTATATTCTGATTTGATTAGCCCTGCAATGCAAGCTGCAATAGAACAAACAATAGAGAGAAGAGAGCGTCAAAAGAAACATAATGATGAAAATGGAATTACACCTTCCACAATCAAAAAATCACTACCAACTATGGGAGAAGAAATAGAGGGGTTATTGGCTGGAACTGCAGGAAAGGGAAGTTCCGGCGGAAAG
>DAQW01000077.1:0-3163 GCA_002503045.1 Euryarchaeota archaeon UBA39
GGAGTCTGTAAAGTACCAATTGCAGCACCAGTCAAAACCTGTCTCAGATTACTGGTAGGAACAGAATCAAAGACATCTAATGAACGAGTGGTACAAACAATCTGAATTCCGTGGTCAATAGCTATGTGCAAAAGTCGGCCTAACGCATCATCTGTTCCGTGAGAAATAACCTGATCGATATCGTCTACTAATATCGCACCTGCTTGTCTAAATGCTTCTTCGCAGTTTGGCGGGCAATCAAGTAGTGTAGAGCCCTCAATTCTGTAAATACTACGATGTGGCATCACACTCTGAAGACTGTTACCGAGTGCGGAAATAAAATGTGTTTTTCCGGTTCCCGGTCCCCCAACTACGACAAACGGATTCAATTTATGACCTGGTTCTTCCATTATCAAATCAGCCGCTCTAGCAACTGCATGATTCTCTGGAGATGTATGCCAACGTGACCAAGTAAAGAACGATCTAGGCTGATGAATTAATGGCCAAGAAAATGATTGAGGAGTACTTGCAGGTTGAACTGGATTTTTACTTTCATCTAATGTAGGAATTGAAATTTCAACTCCCCTATGCTCATCAAGGACTTGCCTCCACAACAAACGACCAGGGATGTTCTGCGATATTGGGCCTTCTCGAATGCCTTCTCGAAGACGGCGTATCCCATCTAAAACGAAATCATTTTCATTGTTTTCTCCAAGCAATCTATTTTTGGCTCCTTCGGGATTAGAACGGCCAAGAAGATCATCTACAGATGAAAGGCCCCGAGGGCCCGAACGACGTTGAATATAATGCTCAAGAGAAGGAGATGGAGGAGTTGTATTCGCGGATTCTTCTCCTAGTCTTTCTTTAACTGATCTAACAGCATCAGATAATTTTCGACCCATCAAGAAGCCTCCATATCTTGCAATATCTGTAATGCTTCAGCAGGTGACCGTTCAACAATCGACATTATTTCACCAATATTTTCTCCTTTTTCTACTAATAGTGCTAAACGATCATAGAAATCTTCGGGGAGTTCTGATGACTGGATTGTACTATTTGTTGGAATCGAAAAATCTCTACGTTGCTTATGAGATGCAGAGGCAAATTCTCTGGCTGTAGAAGGAGGTTGTCGACTGATTTGTTGAACCTGTGATTTCTTAGAATTTGAATGAATAATTTCATGACGACGTGCTTCTTCAAGGCCTTTCGGCATCCAGACACCATCTATTTCTCTGGAATTACGAATAATATCTGCACTTGAATCTGTAGATGAATCCTGTATTTCTAAGAATTCAGGTATTTCTTTTCCCTTGCTGGGAATTGCAGCGAGAGGGTTTGCTTCTTTTGTTTGTTCAATTATCTCACGCCATCGTCCAGCAGCATCTCTTAATCCATCTGTTCTGATTTCGTGTTCTTGCGGTTGCTTCGCTTTTCTAACTCGAGGTTTAGGCTTATGATCTACAGTCGCAGATTTCGGTCCAACACGCTTGACTTTAGTTTGTTTTATTGGGCGTGGTTTACTAGATGATTTAGTTGCTAGTGGAACTTTGCGTACTTCAATATCTGATTCCAAAACTACCTCATGATTTTCAACAATTTTCGATTCAGAAAATCCAACTATTTCACGATTAGATGAGGGTTCGATTGCCCATTCTGGTAATTCAAAATCTTCGGGTTCATCTAAAGGTATTTTTTCAATTGTTTCGTCTTTGATAGTTTCCTCAAGTTCAATATCTGGTATCTCAATCGGTTCAACTGTGGATTCAGATTTCCATTGATCCATTAGTGAGCCAATATCTGGCCGGATATCTTCAACCGGTTTAGGCAAGTCATCATTTCCTAAGTTGTTTGAGACAAATGATTCAGGAGTGTTATCTTTAGCAACAACCCTTGGTTCTGCAACTGTAGTCATTGCATGAATGATAAATGGATGACCTGCTAACTTAGCTCCTTGCCCCCCCCATAAGGCCGCAGTATGGGTGTCTAACATTTCCATTTCCCTTTGTAACAAGGCTCTCTCTTGCGGAGACATAGCTAATCCGTCAATTGGACAAAGGAGAAGATCGTCTGATTCAGCAACAAGATCAGTTAAATTTCTTGTGAAATCATAAACACGATCGAAACCATGTAATCCAATTAAAAATTCAAGACCGTCGATTACGACAACAGCACGTGGATTTGCGAAAAAGAAATCTTCTATTCTCCTCATTATACCTTCCAAACTTGGACCAATGTCTCCTTGATTAGCAGGTCTCTCAGTTAATCGAACAGATGAGGATTCATGAATTGCAAATCTACTTCGGAGGCGTTCGGAGGGAAGACGGCTAAAAACGAGAAGAGGGCGGCCGAGAGAAACTAAATTAGATGCAATACCAAGGACACTATCTGGAATTTCATCATCTACCAACCAACTCTGTCCCGGACCAAAACTTGGACCATCGGATACAACTTCAACTTCATGAGATTTATTGAATTCAATTGATTCAACCTCTTCCCTAGAAAATTCTGACTCAATACTGGTCCATCTACTCTTAGTACGACCTAATGAAACTAGATCTTGATGCCGTCTATCTGACCACCAAGGCTGTTCCTCAAGGTTTTGGATATCTGAACTCAATAATCGTGAATGAGGGTGTAAATCCATTGATTCAGGTATATGGCCTCCATCATGAACCGAAATTTTGGCGTCATCCATTGCTGATTCATGAAGACATCTTTCCATAGCATCCTTTCCTCCAATAGTAGAAGAATGAATATCCCTGGCAAGAGACATTATTGGCATTCCATCCAAAATACCTAAATTCCCAACAAATCCTTCTACAGATGCTCTTTCGATTCTAAGATGTCCATTGAATCTAGACCTTGTAGCATCCAACATTAGAAGAGCTAGAACGCCAGGGCCTCCCCTGCGCCGTTCAATCACTACTCCATCTGGAAGCTCCGCCATCACAGAACCCTCGTTCTAATGCGACCTCAACCCTTCTTGAACCCCCCTCCTGAATTCGGGTACCTGAACGTCATTTGTTAGAAAATTAAGAATTTGCAACGAAGGTTCAAGCGCTTCGCCATTATCATAGCAAATAATGAACCTCAACAATGTTAGGACATGAGCCCCAGTTCATTGAAAATTAGCCGAGGAAGAAAAATGGAAGAAACATTGCCACTATGGGAAATTGAAGAAATT
>DAQW01000077.1:3511-3677 GCA_002503045.1 Euryarchaeota archaeon UBA39
CGGCCTGATTCCAAAAATAGTTGGGACATCTGTAATGGTTTTTTCTGGTTTGATAATTTTGCCACAATTTCAAACAATTGGTACTGTGTTAGTCCTACTATCTTTTATCCCAACCGCCTTAGTTTTTAAACAAATTATGCACACTAAATCTACTAAAAAAATATTG
>DAQW01000001.1 GCA_002503045.1 Euryarchaeota archaeon UBA39
CTGGAAAAATACCTTACTTGGGTTCTATTCTAATCCAAAATCCAATCATTGATTTGGCGGCTCCATATTGTTTTCTTACTTTGAAAGAAATTTCTGAATGAGATGATCTATTTGATGAAATTAAATGTAATCTATTAGATAATGTCGATAATTCATCTGTAGGGAGAATGCTCCACCCACGAACTATGGAGGGAGTATCTTGTCTCAATAGAGGAATAAGGTGAGGAAGATGTTCTAATGATTCGTGAGGGAGATTAACAAACAAAACATCCCAACAGCCGTGTTGATTGGTATCAGATGCTAATTCTAAAGCATCCATATTTGCTACCTGAATATCTTCAGTGATGTGAAAAATACCTTCAAAATTTGGAACTGGTTTGGATTTTAATGGTGATAGGTTCCTAAACAAATAAGGAATACATTCGGGATTCAAATCATTGGCTAAAATTGATGATGTCAATCCTTTGTGAGAAAGAAGGTGTGCTAAGTTGGGACCAACTCCACAATATAAATCACAAACGGCGAGTGGGCGCCCTATTTCTTCTTTAAATTCTAGAAGTTTTTCTGTCGTTTCTATACGCTCATTTCCTAATTTTGCAGAAAAATATACCTTACTAGGATCAAGGTGTATTCGTAATCCTGATTCTTTGATTATTGTTTCAGAACTTAATATCTCACTGGGTAAAGATTTCAGTGCATCCCCTTGGATTATCTTATCGATTCTTATTGCAGCAATTTCTAAATCTCGAATACGAAACTTGCCTTTTACTCCAAAATCAAAAAGAGTGATTCTAATACGTGGATGTGTTTGCATTTTTGCTCGAACTAATGCATCAATATACTCTGGTCTTCCATCAACAAATCGATGGGCTGGTTGAATCATTATATCCCCAATAATTTCGTGCCCCTTCGAAATCCGATCATCTAAATTAGATAATACTCCTTCACCAATCTCCTTCTCAAAAATTTGTTTCCATGATTGTTTTCTTAGAGGCATTGGAATAGGTTCTGATGTTATTTCTTCACCACCTATATTCTTTGGTAATGGAACGGGGGCTTCTGAGTTCAATGGAATTAGAAGATTCTCACCCTTTTGATGGATTCTGAATTCATAAGATACCCAATCCAGTTGTTTAATTTTGTCAATAATTTCTTGCGCCCTATCAGTCGGTACGCTCAAATGACGCATGTAACCCATGTTAACCAGACAGGGTACTGATTTGACGGTGACGGAGAGAAAAGTATGGATTCAACTGGATTATACTTAGTTGGGCTGGGTCCGGGCGATCTTGATTTGATGACTCAAAAAGCGGTTAATATACTCCAAAAAATGGATTGTCGGTTTTTGGAAGGATATACTGCAACCTTACCGAATGATTCGGAAAATAGATTAGAAGAAATTGTTGGATCATGGTCTCGTGCTATGCGCCCAGAAATTGAAAATCCAAAAGAAATTCTTGAAATGTCAAAAACACAACGGGTTGGAATTATGGTTGTTGGCGACCCAATGCAAGCAACAACTCATGTAGATCTTATCTTACGGGCAAAGGATTTGGGAATAAAAACAACAGTTATTCCTGGTATTTCAGCTACTACTTTGGCTATTTCAATGAGTGGTCTACAATCATATAGATTCGGGAGACAGGTTACAATTCCATTCAATTATGGAGATTATTTACCTACTTCGCCCTTAGAATATATCGATTCTAATTTCAATAATAATCTACACACTTTAGCATTATTAGATTTAGACCCAACAGGAATGGGTGTTGAAAATCCCACTCCTATGCAACCTGAGAAGGTCGTAGAACTACTACAATCAATGTATGAACGTTTAGTTGAAAGAGAGGGTGTAATTAGAGAAAGTATGGATACCCCAATAGCAAAATGGAAGGGAATTCTTCTATCAGATTTAGGTACTATAAATCAAAAAGTTACTGCCGGGAATTTAGAAGATTTAGCTCTAATTGAAGGAGGTTGTATACATTGTTTAATCCTTCCAGCAACATTAGACGAATTAGAAAATGAGATGTTTCAACGATTGTCAAAAGACACGCAGGTCTGAAACCATATGTAGGGGTGCGAAGAACGATGGCAGGTCCAGCCCAAGTTAGATTTCCGGGCGAGGATAAACGAAGGAAACTCAAAATGAGAGGAATCAAAAAGGCATCTGAAACAATTCAAAAAAGACTAAGGAAAAATTTGGATAGTTTGCTAGAAGAACCAGAAAAATTGATTCCTACTAAGCATGAAAATGGAGAATTTCCTAGGAGAGATCCATTGAAGAAAACAATCAAAGAAATGCAGAAAGTAATCAATAAACGAAATAATCGAAAGTGGTTACAAAAAAGAATGAGTAAAAGAAGAGGTAATGCACAAGCTAGAGCATTGGCCGGTTCTTTGGCAGCAGCACACGAAGAAGAATTTGATACCGTTTCAATTTTTGATAATCCTGCATATGGTAAACATTCTTACTTACGAAGGGGATTAGCGGCGCCTTCTGATCTTGCCTCGGTTCAAAACCAACATGCAATCCCACTGCGTTTACTTCTTTGGAGAGAGCATGCTAAGGCCGGCCTCTGGTTTTTTGGTGGAAGAAATCAAACTGTGTGTACGGGGGTTAGTCCATTATTGCCCAAAGGATGGGTTGCTTCTGGACTAAAGGGGTCTCCAATTAAATTATCAAATGATGAAAAAAATCAAAATATTTGGATATCTAAGGGTATGAGTTTAGAGGAAATTGAAAAATCACAAACAAGTGAAGGAGGATGGCTACGATTAAATTTCAACGATGGAACAACTGTTGGGATTGATGGTAATCAATTAACTGCTAGTGATACTGGTTTTGTTGGGCATTTATCATTACGAATGTTGCCTCCTAAATTAACTAGAATTGCACATATCGATTGGATGTGGATTCCAAAGGGATGGCCGGAAGGGCGTGATTTGCCCAATGCGACGGATGATGCAGTAGAGGAAATTTTAGAATCGTGGGCAGATTTACAAATTATTGATAGGGATTTAGTTACAAAATTGAAGGGGGCTGTGGCTTCATCAATTGATGAGGGGTTCGTTCTTTCACACAAATGGTTCAAAGATATTGAAGAAGGAGTAAATGCAATTGATGGAACTGATTTAGAAAAGGATGCTATTCGAACTGCTATTGATGGTAAAGATGGAGGGTTACATGTTCGAAAAGATGGTGTTGTTTTCTCTTCACCAGATGATGTAGTAAGAATTGAAATGACTGCTGGACATGATATCCTGAGTGCCCTTTGGGAAGATTATGGACATATCATTCTAGAAGATATGTTTGGAATTAGTGGTGAAGATGCAGAAAAATTACACTCAACTCAAATGAAAAGAATGCAAGGATTCAATGCATTCTTGAAAAATATTGATTCACAACGAAAAACAAAGGCTCGGTTGGATGTACTTCCTTGGTTAGATAACCGACTGCCTAAGCCTTTGAATTTCGCTCATGAATTGATTTGTAAGGCGCATGCAGATGGTTTCGGATCTACAACAAGTATGGTTCGCAAACGATCAGATGTTAACGAGGCTGCAATAGGTTGGGCATGGTTATCTGCTCATGAAAAGGCAGATTCTGGGGCTTGGCGGGTTGATGAAGTAGCTAGAGATAAAGGTGGGG
>DAQW01000060.1 GCA_002503045.1 Euryarchaeota archaeon UBA39
CTGCAGGTGGTCTTGAAGAGGGTGGTTTTGACCCCGGAGGTCCTCTTGGTGGCCCGGAGGACGGTGGTCCTGAGGACGGTGGTCCAGAGGGTGATGCGTCAATGTCTACGTTTTCACTTCCTTCTTCTTCAGGATCTTTTTGTGGCCTAGAAGTCGGCGGCCCTCTTGGAGGTCCTTTAGAAGGGCCGGGTGACATGGCTGTCCATACACGGTTCGGATAATGAAACTGCCCCGTGGAATCAGTAACTATTCTAAAATTGTCTTTTTTCCATTATGCTCAAGTTGGATGGTCTTCTCGGTGAAACATGACCGACGACACAGTTGATGCTGAGTTGGTTCAGGGCGATCATTCTCAAAGCAATATTTCTATTTCTGAAAAGATAGCTAAATTGTACCCTATTGGTCGAAAAACAGATCCAAATAAGTCTCAATTATTACGTGCTGTTTGGATGTCTACAATTATGCTGACAATTCCCTTTGTCGCTGCAATGCCTTTATTGAATCCTGAACCTGAAACTCAAGTAGAGAATTGGTATGCAGAATGGGGCACACAATCTTGGTCTACGGAAGTTGGTCAGACTGTTTCAAGTGGATCTAGAGTTGAAGCGATGGTAACTGTGGATCAAGGAGGGATTCTGGCTGCAAATTATACTGTTGAAAATCAAGGAGGGACGTTAGCAGGTATAGATTGTCAGCCTCAATGGCTTGTTGAAGTTAGGGCCCCTGATCCAGTAAATTACTCGGATGGTACAAACAGTACTTCATGGTCTGCAGAGAACTGGGAAGGTTCCGATTCGGTAGATATCAACACTCCAATACCTGAAATCAATGCTACTTCAAGCGATGAATTACAGGAAACCATCTTCAATTTGAAAAGTGATACTCAAGTTTGGATGTATGGTAAAGGAGATTGGCTTCTTTCAGTAACCAATCAGGGCAGCGAAGGAGCCCTTTGTCTTGGAAGTAATCAACAAGTTACTTTTCAAATTAATCTCACTGTTAGTCAATGGAGAGAACCAAGATTTGCTGATGGTGATTTCAACTTCACAACATCTACTGTAGGAGGAGGTACACCTGTTGGAACATATGTAACCCTTGGTGGGACAATTCCTCTTCTGTTGATTGCTGCTGTAGTAACCTTAGGACTTAGAAATTCTGAAACAGATGACGAAGTAGATCCTGAATCGGAAAGCGAAGATAAAATTAGAAAGTAAGACAACTGATTAAAAATCGAAACGATTTCCATAATTCTGTGGACATTTTTACCCACTTGATTATTGGAGCTAGTATTGGCGAAATTGCTCCAAAAGATATCAAAAACAGACATGCTATTGGTGCAGGGTTCGCTTTTCTTCCAGATATTACTAATGTTCTACTTGTTCACCCTTATCTTGGCTGGTTAGCTGGACGTACAATTCCATTTGCAGTTGCAGAAGATTTCCTAACCCATCCTGAAATTCTGGAACATTGGACTTATCAAGTGTGGTTGTTTTCACATGGATTGATTTTTTGGTCACTTTTCGTACTCCCTTTTTGGAATAAACACCGTGCTGCGCCCCTTGCAATTCTAGCATATCTTTCACATGTGTTGATGGATCTCCCATCTCATTCAGGAATTTATGGTACTCAACCATTCTATCCTTTCCCATATATTTTCGATGGTTGGTTTGATGCATGGTTATGGGGGCCTTTAGAAATTCTTTGGAGTGTTGTTGTCTTTTCAATCATTTATGCGATTGTACGGCGAACTAGGAAAAATTGGGTTTGGGGATCAGAAAAGAATGCAATTAGTGACGATTTATTGATTTGAATCTTCAAGAGCCTTTTGTGTTGCTTCCTTTCCATGACCAAATTGAATTAATCCATTTAGGAATTTACCAATCCATTCACCCATCTCACAATTTGGCGTTTGTTCAATTCTTGAGATTCCATATGTATGTGAGTTAATCCCCCAGCCTCCATTATTCCTCTCTCTTGCAATTAAATGTGGAATTAATGTCTTGCTTTGTATTCTGTCTAATGTATTGGTTAAATCGTCTTTATTTTCTGGAATTTTCCATTCTTCATACTTTGAAATCCATTCAATTTCTGAACTCGTGATTCCAATAATGTGGAATTGCCGAATTCTCGGTACAATCTTTGACCAAATTTCAACAAAGCTCTGTTCTGATGATGAAAGAACAAATGCATTCAATGTCCCTTCAAGCTCAGCAAATGTTAGTGCTGCAGACCATGATGCTATTTCATCATCATTGGAGACCAAGGTGGGCCCGGCTGTGATTAACCATCTTGCGCCATTTAGAAGTTCTCTCCAATCAAAAATCCCTCTCTGGATTTCCAAATTTTTTTCTTGTTGAAATTCAGTTAGATTACAGTCAGTTCCATCTCTTTGAATCCACCATACATCATTCCCTAAGTCGGCCATTTCTCGTGCTAATTTGCCCACTGGTCCTTGCCAACCATTCCTCTCTGGCGCAAATGCAACAATGCGGCCCATTGGACGAGTCATGGCTGTGGCACAAGGTGGAACTGAATATGTTTGTTCATTCTAATTTCCATCTCAATAAAGCGATTACTCCACCGAACCCTAGTAATTGAGCACCAGCATCGTGATCTGTTGATGATTGTTCTACTTCTCCTCCAGATGATAGAACCAGTTCCGAAATCGAAGACCACTTTTTATCAACACAAAATTGATTTTCATCTCTAAGTAAATTTGCAAGAATGATGAGTGTCTCTACTGCGCCCTGTTCTGCAGCCTCTAGAATCTCCAGTGCACCATATGCTACTGCACCATCGGTTCCAACTCTAGAAAGTGCATCTTCAATCAATCTTGTTTGCCTTACAATAGTATGTTCTCCAAGTACATCATCTGCCAATCCTTCTCTAAGTACTTCGTTAGCAGCCGATCTACCTCCGATACTTGTGGAAACACTCCGGATAGTTTCTTTGCATCCAGCATTTTTCAAAGCATTAGCGAATCTTTCTCTAGCACTTCCAGGTCCACAAAGTAATAATGGCATACCTGGCCGAACTACTAGTAGAGTTTCTTTAGCGGTTTCTTCGAAGAATGAATCTCTAGTCGATGCACTATCTCCTTCTCGTTTACCCCCCCCTCTTAGATTAAATTGTGATCCGTCTTTGAGTCCATTTGGAGTAACTTCAAACAACTGAATTTCATCATTTTCAACTACAATCAGTAGAACTTTTACTTTGGCGCCTGCATCAGCTGATTTCTTCAACAATTCTCTATCTTCTGTTGGAATAATGTTGTCCCAGTTTAGTTCAATTTCAGAATGCATTTCAATAGAATGAGTATGGTGTCTTCCTTGATCAATAGGTGATTCAATGATGATTCCAGTAGTTCTCAAAGATTCGCTGAATGAATGATATTCGGTTTGTTCTATTCGTAATACGATCCACATTCTCTTCCTTTCAGTTTCTTTTGCTCTTCCACCATCTTTGTCAACTGTTGTAGAATCTCTTCTATGTCCCATCATCCCAATCTGAATTCCTTTTCGGCAAACTTGTGCTAAGACCCACAGATCATCTTGATCATCGACTCTAATTCTACAACTAGATTCAGAGATTTGTACAATTTTCATGATTTCTCCTTAACTGAATATTCCAGTCAAATTACCATCTTTATCCATGTCCATACCTTCAGCAGCAGGAACTTTTGGTAATCCTGGCATGGTCATCATATCTCCACATACTGCAACAATGAAACCGGCTCCAGCATTTAGTCGAAATTCTCTTACAGGTAGAGTGAAACCCTTTGGGGCGCCATATTTACTTGGATCATGGCTGAATGAGTATTGGGTCTTTGCCATACAAACAGGTAATTCTCCATATCCCCATTCATTTATTTTATCCAATTGCTTCTTTGCACGTGGTTTGATAGAAATCCCAGATGCTCCATACATTGATTTTGCAATATTTTCTATTTTTTCTATCACTGAGGCATTTGATTCGAATAGTGGATCAAATGGCCTTCCAGCAGCCATATGTCGTTGAACCGCCTTTGAAACAGCCTTTGCCAACTCTTCTGCTCCTTCTCCTCCCTTAGAATGGCCTTCGTAGAGAGCTACATCAGCAGCTCCAGCATCTTTGGCGATTTGCATTAATGCTGAAATTTCTCCCTCTGAATCAGTAGGGAATTTGTTGATTGAAACTATAACGTCTGGGCCAAATCGCGCCATGTTCTGGATGTGGCGGGCAAGGTTTGCCGAGGCACCATGTCTTACCATTTCCACATTTTCTTCGTTAAGGATTTCTTTCCCGTTGGGTAATCCTGCCATCCCTAATCCATGCATTTTCATGCTTCGGACAGTCACATTTACTACAATACAATCAGGAGCAATTCCTGATGCATTAGTTTTGATATGAAGTGCTTTTTCAGCACCTAGATCTGCCCCAAATCCTGCTTCAGTAACCACTATGTCGTGGATTGATAATGCTAACCTATCTGCAATAATACTTGAATTACCATGAGCAATATTTGCGAATGGCCCTGCATGGATAAATGCAGGTGTACCTTCAGTAGTTTGAACTAAATTAGGGAGGAAAGCAGTTCTCATTAGCAACGCCATGGTTCCTGCAGAACCAATATCTTCGGCCTTTACTGGCCTCCCATCTGATGTTGAGCCAACCACAATATTACCCAATCGTTTCCGTAAATCTTCATAGTCGGTTGATAATGCAAGAATCGCCATCACTTCACTTGCTGCAGTGATATCAAACCGTTCTTCTCTTGTTACTCCATTTCCCGGACCTCCAAGGCCGATTGCAGCTCCTCGCAATGTCCTATCATTCATGTCGATAACTCTCGGCCACAGGATTCTTGAAGTATCAATTTCTAACTTATTTCCATGGTGTAATTGATTATCGAGAATCGCACTACAAAGGTTATGAGCAGAAGTTACCGCATGCAAATCTCCTGTAAAATGTAGATTTATGTCTTCCATAGGTAGGACTTGGACATGCCCTCCACCTGCGGCTCCACCTTTGATTCCAAAAACAGGTCCCATTGACGGCTCTCTAATGACACAAGCGGATTTCTTTCCAATCCTATTCAAACCCATACTTAATCCGATAGTAGTGACCGTTTTTCCTTCTCCATATCTTGTTGGGTTAACACTGGTAACTAGGACCAATGATCCTCTAGGTCTATCCAATCTTGTTTGGATTGCTGGCCATGTTACTTTGGCCATATGTCTGCCAAATGGAATTAGTTCTTCGACCCCTATCCCCATCTTCCATGCGATCTCTTCAATTGGTGCGAGTTCTATTGAACGAGCAATGTCTAAATCGGACTCCATTCCCTCTCGCCCAATCTTCGTGGATTTGAACCTTAAGCGTCATCCCCATACGTTCAGGCTCTTTGGAGGACACATGGGGGCGCGCCGAGAAGTACATTGTGTAGTCGCTGGTTCGCCTATTTCACACTCATTAACTCCTATTCTTTCCCTTTTGGTAGATTTTCATCTAAATCCTGATGGTTCAAGATTGATAATAGGTACTTCTCGATATGAAACTAAAGATCTTTCAGAACTATTAGGCCAAATTGTATTAGGTGGAGATTTGGGTTCTAAAGAACCTACTAGTAGAGTGTTGAATTTGGTTAGGAGTGCTACAAATGAAGTTCTCAGTTTCCCAGACGGTTGGGGCGTGAGTGAAATCAGCATAGGCGAATACACTGACGTCGAGTCTCCTTATGGTGAATCTCCGTTGATTTGGGTCTCTTTGACCACTCCTTTGAAACACGGATTAAGTTCCCGTTCTGGAGTAATATCGTCTGATAGAAGTCTTGAGATTGCTTCAACAAACCAAATTCGTTGGGATGGTCACAGATTAGTAACTGGTAGTACCGATGGGTTAGGTGTAATTTTGGTTGCCCGATCTTTTGGTTTATTCTCCCTTTCTAACCCTCCTTTATTGGTCCTACGTGGAGGAGGTGCAGCTGCTCGATCGGTAGCAGAAGCATGGGCGCAAGCTGGAGGGAAGATTTACTCTGTACCTGGCCGCCGTTTATTAGATGAAAGAGGACCTTGGGCCTCTTCATTACTGCCCTCTCTTGAAGAAAGAGGCCTTTCATCTACCTTGTACATCGATTTCGATTCAGGTTTAGATGGTAAAGAAGACCATCCTGCTCCGATACAAGTAGATGTACATCTTTCTCCATCTTACAAATCTTCAGGCAGCATTAATCCGGTTCAAGGTTCCACCGGTACTCTTCATTTAGATGGTAGATGGATGTTGGCTGCTCAACATCTAATCGCTTGGTCTATTTTTATTGAACCAACTAGGAGAAGTGAACTTCCAAGCCTTCCATTACTTTTACATCGATTAGGCGATTTTGAAAATAACCTGTCTAATAATTATTCATAATGGTATATTCCCATGTTTTCTTGGTGGTTGCCAGACTCGTTTGGAAATTAGTGGTTTCAAGGCACGAATTAACTTAATTCTCGTTTCTTCTGGCTCAATAACATCGTCCAACCAACCATTTCTTGCAGCAACATATGGGTCTCCAAATTTTCTGCGATATTCTCCAACTAATTCTGAATGAGTTACCTCAGGATTAACTGCATCCTTCAATTCTCTTCTATGAATGATATTTACTGCTCCTTCTGCACCCATCACTGCTAATTCACCTGAAGGCCATGCAACATTATAATCTGACTCAAGATGTTTACAAGACATGGCTAGATATGCTCCGCCGTATGCCTTTCTAGTGACAATTGTAAGTTGAGGGACAGATGCTTCTGCATACGCATACAATAATTTGGCACCATGGCGAATAATACCTCCCCATTCTTGAACGGTACCTGGTAGAAAACCAGGTACGTCAACAAATGAAACAAGAGGAATATTGAAACAATCACATGTTCGAATGAATCGCGCAGCTTTAACAGACGCATCAATATCTAGACAACCTGCTAGAACTTTAGGCTGATTTGCAATTATTCCTATTGGATTGTTTCCCAATCTAGCAAATCCTATCACTATATTTTCTGCATATTGTGGCTGTAATTCAATAAATTGATTGTCGTCAACAATTATTTCGATTATTTTTTTCATATCATAGGGGCGATTCGAATCATCAGGTACAATATCTGTTAATGATTCACATATTCTATTTTGTGGGTCAGAACTTTCTAAGATTGGAGGCAACGCATCACAATGGTCTGGGAAAAATGATAATAATTCTGCTACAATATCCATTGCATCATCTTCATCTGCTGCCACTAAACTTGCAATTCCAGACCTGCTAGCATGCATTTCTGCACCTCCTAGGTCTCTCGAACTCATGCCTTCTTCAGCGACTTCTGGAGTTTCTAGGGGGCTTGAAAGGAAAAATTCACCATGTTCTTCTCCAATTATCACAAAGTCTGCAATGGCAGCGGCGAGAGCCGATGCACCTACTACTGGACCCATGACCAAAGAAATCATTGGGATTCGTCCTGAACATGCAATCAGACGATCCATTAACTCTCCAGTGGCACCTAATGCAGTTACTCCTTCATGAGCCCGTTGTCCACCTCCATCCCAAATTCCAACTAGTGGTAGGCGAGATTTCAAGGCCATTTCAACAATTTTTACAATTTTTTGAGCATGCATCTCGCCCATCGATCCACCAAAAACCGAAAAATCTTGGGAAAAACATAGTACTCTTCTTCCTTCTATCATTGCACTTCCTGCCATGACTCCGTCTCCAAGAATAGAATTACGATCCATGCCATGTTCCGTTTCTCTACTTTTTACGAAAGCATCAATTTCGACAAAAGTTCCATCATCAACAAGGGAATCAATCCTTTCTTTTGCAGTCTTTCGCCCGGATTTCCTAATTGCATCAATCCTAGATTGTCCTCCGCCTCTCTTTGATTCCTCTCGAAGACTTGCCAAGTCTTCCATCGGGTCAATTCTCGAC
Source organism: Euryarchaeota archaeon UBA39 (assembly GCA_002503045.1). Lineage (GTDB taxonomy): Archaea > Thermoplasmatota > Poseidoniia > Poseidoniales > Thalassarchaeaceae > MGIIb-N2. The sequence goes on from DAQW01000060.1 coordinate 7,934, forward strand.
GCCATTATTCGTTTGATTAAATCGATAGTTCATCATCCAAACTATTGACTTAATACAAATTTTCCAATTGAAAAATTAATTTTCCTATTGAATTATTGGATATCAATAATTTCCCCACAAAGACTTGTATCCCATTTTTTCTTAATTTCAGAATAGTCTGTTCC
>DAQW01000016.1 GCA_002503045.1 Euryarchaeota archaeon UBA39
CAGAGTTACTGCTCGGAAAAAATCCAGATGTAATTCGAATAGAACATGGTGTGAAATTTGTATATCGAATCACTGAATGCATGTTCTCACAAGGTAATCTAAATGAACGAAAAAGAATGGGGGACCTCAATCTTACCAAAGAACGAGTTCTTGATCTATATGCTGGAATAGGATACTATACTCTTCCAATGCTAACTAGAGGGAATGCAAAGCATGTTACAGCAACAGAATGGAATCCAAATGCACTGAGAGACTTACAACGGGGATTAGAACAAAATGGAGTCAAAGAACGATGTACAATATTAGAAGGAGACAATCGTTTACATGGTGATTTACTCAAGGGGAAATTCGACAGAGTTGTACTTGGATTATTGCCTCAACCTTGGGAGGGGATAGATACTGCAATCCATGCTTTAGACGACAAAGGTGGTTCATTGCATGTTCATGGTGTTGCCCCTTCAAACAATCCTGAGAAATGGGAAAATGAAGTTGTACAAAGATTAACCAATTTCAATAGGAAAATTGTACCGGTTACATCAATAAAAATCAAGTCGTATGCGCCACATTGGGATCATAGAGTTCTCGATATAGAGGTTGGTCCTCTATCGTCAGACTCTTGACGTCGATATGGATGGGAGACTAATGTCCGATGCTGCGGAGCCCCCTGAGGCGGTAATCCTCTCCTCCAGTATTGAGTCGGAAGAATATACTCTTCAAAGGGAGAAAATACAACTAAATCTTGCTGCAATTGCTACTGCTGGATTCACTGTACTAATCTTATTATTGTCAATTGTTTGGGATGGTGGCCACTCAATGGTTGAAGATGACCCACTTGATGGAAATTGGTGGGAAGTTCCTCTAGAATCAAGATGGAAAATGGATCTGAATTTAACCGGAGAACGAAGCCAACTACCTGAAGCTGGAATTTACAATTGGACTGGTCCAACAGAACATTTTGTTGAAGTGGATTTACCTGCATCTGAACAGGATGCTGGTTTTCCAGGTCCAGCCTTAATGCATGTTGCCCTTTGGCTTCCTGATGTTCCTGAAGGAACGCAGATTCCTGTGATTGCTACTATTCATCCATACTATGATTTTGGAGGAGAAGGCATTGTTGGAGATGATTCGAATCCGAATACAGTGCCAGATCGTGGAGTAGGAGAATGGGTTTTGGAACAATTTGTCCCTCATGGATATGCTCTTGCACAAGTCTCTACCTTCGGAACTGGTCAATCTACGCACTGCCAAGATGTCAAAGGATTGGGCGAACAAACTGGAATACAAGGAGCAGTAGAATGGCTCGGGACTCAAGAATGGAGTAATGGGAATGTTGGATTGATGGGTAAATCATATGCCGGAACCACTAACTGGGAAGCAGCACAAAATCCGTCAGAGCATCTCAAGACAATTGTACCTATTTCTGGAAGTATTGGGGTCCAACAAATGTTCTACAGAAATGGAAGTAGTGAATCAAGAGCTATGCTTTACGATGCATTGTATGAAGGGGCAACAACAGATGCAACTGAAGATGATATGAGAATGTGTTCTGATGATGTAATTGGTCCTGTCAGTCCATTCACTACATGGGCAGGTGCAGGATTAGGAGGAGATGAATGGAATGACTACTGGGATGAAAGATATCATCTCCAAGACGTTATTGACAATTATCAAGGAAGTGTGTACATCGTTTGGGGTCTACAAGATTGGAATGTTGATCCTTACCATGCATTCCCTACATACCAGATGTTGAATGAGGCAGGAGTCCATACTCGTGTCATTGCTGGCCAATGGGCACATAATTACCCCGATCAACCTGAAATCCATGGAACTCTTGGAACAGGGTATGGCGAAGAAGCGTATCCAAATATGAGTCGGATGGATTGGGCAATAGAGATGTATAATTGGTTTGAGTATTATCTCAAAGGAAATGGTGAGGAACCCGCAGCTCATGCCCAAGTACAGACAAATGATGGAAAATGGCATGTTGAAGAAGAATGGCCTCCAAAGGACATGGAATGGGAAATTTTCGATGTGAATTCATGGGATTCAAGTGGTGGTTCAAGTGTTTCTGCTACATCATCTGTAACATTCACTTCCCCCCCTATGGAAGAAGATACTCACATTCAAGGAATGCCGACATTCCATGTGAAAGCTAGTACTGGCCTTTGTAATGGAGGACAGTTATTCGTAACGATGAATGATGCAACTGCAGATCTAAGACTTGGCCATGCAACCATGGATGTAAGATACCGTGCAGGAGGTTACGAATCTCAAGAAGCAGGACCACTTACAGGATATACCATGTTAATGGAATTCAATCCAATGGATGTGAGAATACCTGCAGGGCATTCCATAGAGTTGGTCATTACTGAATCAGGAGAAGATTATCTTCCAAGTCCTTGTTCTACATTTGGAATGATTATTGGTCAAGGAGAACAACCTCTGGGCTTACCAGTAACTGAACGAGGACAAGATGCAGAAGAATGGTTCAATGTCCCACCATGGTGGAATACTACATTAGATTCTTGAATTGACATTAAATTACTCTTCGTAAGCATACCAGTCTTCTTCATCGGGAGGGCGATACCACCACTGGCCTTCTTCGTCTTCCCACCATTCGACTCCATCTTCATCAACTTCGATTCCATCGTCGGATTCTTGCTCTTCCTCTTCTTCATCGATAATTCCTTCTTCAACCATGATTTTCCTCTTGGTTGCTTCAGCCTCATCTTCATCATCACCGAAAACTCTGCCACCACCTGGGTCCTGAGCAGTCACCATTTGGTGATCTCCAGATGCGATTGCTTCGTCTGATTCACGTTTGAATTCAGCTGCCATTCGCTCTCGGTATTCATCATACTCACTGGTCCCCCAGGAACCTTGAGATCTATCAGAACTAGAAAGTAAGTCATCAAGATTGACATTCTTTCCAATTTTTAATTCCGGAGCATCAGGGACATCATCGGAATCATAGAACTCATCCGCAGTATCACCAAGACGGGGATAGGTCTTTCCAGATGGGTGAACATCTTCAACTTCTTCCATGAGAAGGTCGTGTTCTTCATCATCAATCTCGCCTTCATCGAATCGACGGCGAGCAATTCGTACGAATCGGTCTAATTCATCGGCCAATTCATCGTCATCTTCGTTCTGCTTTACAGTCCTCTCAAACTGACCCATTAAACGATCATATGGATTGCCTCCAAGGCTCCCGATGAACTTGCCAAAACCGCTCTTCTTCTTCCTCGCCATGCCGATGACCGAACTGCTTGCGGGGTTGAAGCCTCATTAGTGCTTCGCGAGTGGAGACATCATGGTCGAACCATGGCTAATCGATGCTGCTATGGCCTACAATCGTCAATCATTTGAACAAAAAGACGGATACGTCGGACTGATTCTGCTTCCATTAGAACATCTTGAAACAGTTCTAAATTGGTCGTTTCAATCACTTCCTGATGAAATATTGGTTGGTTTCGACCCGAACCAAAATTTGGCACATAATCCTGACATTCACGATGCTTTCATTGGCAATGATCATCGTGAACAATTGCACCAAGGTGAAGGATTAGTTTTGGGGGAACCACATCTTGTAAACAGAGGAGATTCATTCTCAGTACATCATATTCCAGAAGAGTGGGTTGACGACATTTTTGCTCAAGAACGCGGTGGAAGAGGAAGTAGATTCACTCACTGGTTGCATACTCATCCAAATGCTGTGGCAATTCCATCAGGAGCGGATGCCGATGCCGCTCAATGGACTAGTGGAGTTGATATGATTCTCGGAATCCAATTTAGTCCCTCAGGACCACTACCATGGTTTGACGAAGTTGATGGTGTTAGAAGACCTCTACAGCCAGAAGAAGCCGCTCAAAGAGCTGACGATGTAGACTATAGTGGTAGAAGAGGATGGGCTAGAGTGCGTAAAGCAAGGGAAGAAAGGCAAATAATTGGAAGGGCATCTACTGGGCATAGAATCCATGGATTAGAATTGATTGCTTTTCACAGAACTGGAGTGGGAATCAATGTTGTTCTCGTGGATAAAGAAGGAAACCCAATTGGATGGAATGAAATCAAAGAGATTTGACTATTCTTCAACAACTTGAAAACCGTGTTTTCGATAATGTCTCAATTCTTTGA
>DAQW01000130.1 GCA_002503045.1 Euryarchaeota archaeon UBA39
GACTGAAACTTGGCGAAATTTACGTTCCATATTCGGAGCAGATGTAGAATGGGATGGCATAGAAGAAATGAGAGATATTGGATGGCATCGCCAATTACACCTGTTTACTTATCCATTCTATTACATTGAATATGGAATAGCACAACTTGGTGCATTACAAATATGGTTACAATCACTAGACTCAATTGATTCCGCTCTGGAAAATTATGCAAATTCGATGAAACTTGGAGGAAGTAAACCTCTACCCGAACTTTTCGGAGCTGCAGACCTTACATTCTCATTTGATCCAAATACAGTGCGGCAACTAATTGATGCTGTCCAAGAGAAACTTGCAGATTTACCCGCTTAATTAGTCACGTATTCCTTCGGAAACCACACTAATTACTGCATCTCCCTCAGGTAAATTTGGACTGTCAATCAGACGAGCTACTCTACGTCCTCCTTTCGACTTTCTCAGATAAAGACGGAATGTACTTGCGTGTCCAACTATATGTCCACCAATTGCCTTAGTTGGGTCACCCCACATAGTTCCTGGGTTAGACATAACTTGGTTTGTAACCAAAACCAATGCATTGTGTACATCAGATAATTGCTTTAATTCCTTCAAATGCCGGTTCAACTTCTGTTGACGTGGTGCCAGCATTCCTCTACCTACATATTCAGCTCTAAAGTGGCTAGTCAATGAATCCACAATGATTAATTTCACATCGATTGTTTTTGACATGCGTTTGATTTCGTCAACCAGTAACATTTGATGTGCTGAATTGTATGCACGTGCAACGTGTATTCGTTCTAATGCATCTTCAGGATCCATGCCAACTGCTTCTGCCATTTGTGCGATTCTTTCAGGTCGGAATGTGTCTTCTGTATCGATATAGAATACTTCACCAGCTAATCCACCTTGATCTAAGGGCATTAGTGTATTTACTGCTAGTTGATGACCAATCTGTGTTTTACCACTTCCAAATTCACCAAACACTTCACAAATACTCTGTGTTTCAAATCCTCCACCAAGCAACTCATCCAATGCGCTTGAACCACTAGATAACTTCTGAACTTGCTTTCTTCGATCTAGTAATTTGGACCCACTTAAGAATCCGCCAATGTTTGCTAATTTCTTTGCCCCTTGAATGATTTTAGAGGAAACAGCTTCGCCAAGTTCTGCTTGTTCTGCCAACTCAGTAGGACTCATTACTGCTATCGCAAGTAAATCATCAAAACCAGCTTCTTTCAACTTCTCTGCTGTTGCGGGACCAACACCTGGAAGGTCCTCGATTGTTGCTTCCTCTTCCTCTTCTATCTCGGCCATTGGGATATCCTCCTCTTCGCCGTCCATGTTCGTTGCGGTTTTTTTCTTACTTGCCATAGGTTTCTATCTCCTCTGATTCATTACGAACCAATGTTCGGCAGTATATGAAGAAACGATGGAGGCCTTTTCTATTGATTATCTAAAAATAGAGAGTGATTTCAAACTAGTATGTCCTTTTTTCACTTTCAGTTCTAATTCAGTTCTTATCGAAACTGAATTCAGAACAACATCAATGCACTTGTTTCCTGGTTTACGTTCTCATCATCAACAGCGTCACCAATAATCAAATTCCATCCACCATCGATTGGATTTTCTTCACTATGTGTCCATGTGTACGATTGCCCTTCTGTAATTACTTGAGTGTGTGTTGCAATTAGTTCCCCTGTTGGATCGAATAATTGCCAAGTAATCTCTACATCATCTGGAGGCGGAAATTGGGCGAAATTCTCTACATTGGTAATTGTAGAAGAAATTTCCAACTTAATCGCACTTTGGATACTGTTTTCGTTAACTGAATCAATATGTAAATCGGCTGGTTCATCTACACCTGTAGGGGAAGTCTGGTTTAGATGAAACACACCATTCAATGATATCATGAATTCTTCACTAGCACTATTTCCTCCAGAATCGTTTGCTCCAGCTTCTACTAAAAATACACCATATGGCTCATAGTATTGATTCAAAATCTTTGAATCTGCAGCATTTGTTGAAGTTCTTGCTGAACCGAGACCTGTTTGTAACCAAAATTCAGTAAGTGCTCCTCCAGAAGATTCTGTTTCAGAATAATCAAAGGATACTTCCATTCCTTCTATCGACGTACCATTGTTTGCATCTTTAGTGTAATGAATACTCCCCGAATCCCCATTTATCTCAACTGAGAGGTCAATTACTGACGACTGTTCATCACCTCCAAGACAACCTGATAATACGAAAGAACACGCCAACAGAAGAGCAATGATTTTGTCTCGCATGAATTTCGATTATAATCGAGATAGATAAGACTCTCTACGGATAAAAATGGTAGCGAGGGATGGATTTGAACCATCGGTCTCCGGGTTATGAGCCCGACGGGATAACCAGACTACCCCACCTCGCTGTTCTTCCCGAATCTAGACACGTATAAGAAATCGATAGTTCAATATCGACGGGTTGATGGACTAGAAATCAAATTTCTAATTGATGACAGGCGACCTCCTTGTACAGAATGCGATGATGGTCCTTCCCAATCGCATTGTAGAAGGGGACTTGCGTGTGTCTAATGGTTCAATTAAATCAGTGGCTCCAAATGGAGGATTAGTTCCCCTTCCGGGTGAATTTGTAATAGATGGAACGGGACTACACCTTTTACCCGGAGCTATTGATCCACACGTCCACTTTAGAGAACCAGGACAACCAGAAAAAGAAACTCTTGAGAGTGGAAGTCGGGCAGCTGCTGCTGGAGGTATTACCTCATTTTTAGACATGCCAAACAATATCCCTAACGCAATAAATCGAACTACTATTGAGGCAAAAATAGCTGCTGCTAAGAAAAGCGCAGTTACACATCATGGCTTCTTTATTGGTGCAACAAAAAATAATGTGAAGGATCTACAAAGTGTAGAAGGAATGGATGGAGTATGCGGAATTAAGGTCTTCATGGGTAGCAGTACAGGAGATTTACTAGTCCATGAACAAAAACATCTCGAGGATATTTTTGCAAATACGGGAGGCATAATAGCGACCCACGCCGAAGACGAAAATCGATTGCAGTCTCGAATAGAACAATTTGGACATAGAACTGATATTGCGGCACATGCAGAATGCAGAGATGTTGAATGCGCACTTCTTGCTACAAAGCGTGCTTCTGCTTTAGCTAATGATTACAATCACCGCCTACATATTGTCCATATGACCAGTGGAGATGAAGCAGATTGGTTGGCATCAAATAAAGGAGAATTCATTACAACAGAAGTATGTACTCAACATCTAACATTTGATCAAAATGATGTTGAAGAACGCGGAGTTCGAGTTCTAATGAACCCTCCTATTCGATATACTGAAGACAAAGAAACTCTGTGGAAACGTCTCAAAGACGGGACCATTGATTGTGTTGTAACTGATCATGCACCTCATACTTTAGAAGCTAAATCAGTAGGATTCCCCAAAGCACCAGCAGGGATGCCGGGGGTTGAAACATCACTTCCACTAATGCTTACTCATGCAATGGATGGAAAATGTGAGGTTTCAGATGTGGTCAAGTGGATGTGTAATGGCCCTGCAAAGGTATACGGAATGGAAAATAAAGGGTCTTTGATAGAAGGCAACGATGGCGATTTGACTCTTGTAGATTTAGAGACACGTAAAACAATCACCGATGCAGATACTTGGACAAGAGTGGGATGGACTCCTTATGCGGGGATGGAACTTACAGGATTACCACTCTGGACTATTGTCGATGGAATTCCCGTGCATAGTAGAAGCAAAGATGGGCCATTCAAAGGAAAATCATTGGTAAAGCAAGGTGAGACTGGAAGAGCCTTGAAATTCAAAAGAATAGGCAATTAACACGATTGACTCTATGTCTGTCAACACTAATCTAGATATTACAAACTAGTTTATTCAACATCAGGAGATGCTTCGGCTTCTAATGGTTCATCAGTAGAATCACCAGATGATCCTGATCCTGAAGAATAGTAAACTTCAGGGTCATCTTCAGGTAAATCTACTGTAATAACATGTGAAAGGTTTTGAGTCAAATGAACGGTCATTCCAGCTGAAGAAATTGCATATACGTAGTCACCCATAAAGATTGAACGGCGGATGTCAGTATTCGAGTACCAGTATTCTTGTACTCCATTTCCATACAATGCAGAGTGGTCTACTTCACCATGTGTCGACAATGACTTATTGGCAACATCAACATTAACTAATTTCAAAGTCGATACAAATTCATAACCATAGTAAGTATAGGTTCTATCATTCTCTTCAACTGTATCGTAAACCCAACGATGAGTAGAAAGAGGAACAGCCAACAAATCTTCGGGCGCCCAATAGTTGAATGCTTTGTGTTCGTAAGTTGCTTCAGACCAAGACCAAGACCATCCACACGCACGGATATCTGCACAATTATCATCAACATATCCAGGAGACAAAGAAAGAGAATCTGCCAATGTTGGATTATCTAAATCACTAACATCAAAGAGACTGATCTGAGTTTGTGACCAATCAAGACCAAAACCATCGTCTCCTGCAGGACCAATGCCGATTGTTAACAGAAGATCCTCATTCAATGGATGAATATATGTAGAAACACCAGGAACTTCCAATTCCCCAAGAATAGTAGGAGATGTTGGATCTGATAGGTCAATCGTCCATAATGGATCGATGTTTCTGAAGGTAACAAGATAGCCGACCTCGCCTACGAATCGAGAACTCCAAATCCTCTCACCACAAGCAATATCATTTATTTCTCCAACGACATCTAGGCTACCCTCTCCGCCATCTTGTAGAACAGTAACATGGTTTGATGGCCCGAGACATTCAGGTATCTCTGGTTCAATGATTATTTCATCACTCTCTCCAGAAACCACAGAATCAACTGCAACGGCTATGTCTTCAACTACATCCATAGTAGCCATCCACCATCGCCCCCAATTGTCAGAAGTAGAAGCGACACGAATACTACCATTATACTCCGAAATTGAAAACTGATCTTGTACATCTCCCTTCACTCTGCCTGAGCCAATATATTCAGTATTTGCAGGTTCTGAAATGTCAAATGCATGGATATTTGTCTCATCTTCAAAGGACTCTTCGGTTCCCCAATACCACCACCAATCGTTGGCCGGTTCAGCAAGAATCATCATATTTCCAGAAGCATATACATTTACCCAAGAAGATGCGATATGATCAACCTGTAATGTAGTCTCTTCTTCAAACAAACCAATGGTAGCAATGGTTGTGAATCCACGAGTCATTACATCTTGAGCGGAAGAAAACTCACTACAATCCCCTGCTGTAACCCCATGAGTGAAAACACCATCAGATGTCCTCTCATGTATTCGTGGAGAAAAATCTTCCAAAGTTAAAGCATCAACAACCTCTCTATTACTATTGATTGCCTTGATTACCGATTGATTCCAAATATCCATTCTCTCATATCGATCATCGATTTCCCAATATGTAGAAGGTAATTCAGGATAAGTTAGCAAACCATCAATGTAGGTATGTGCGTGAGTTACACTTCTAACAGTACTATTGACTAGTCTAGCAGTATGGTAGTACCCCTCGACGTAGACTTCTCGTTCGATTTCAGGTGTCGTTCTGTTAGATACATCTACAACAGTATACTTTACCAAATTCGAAATCCTGTAATCATAATACCCCCACTCATTGGGCTCATCAAATGCCAAAATATTTCGTAATGGATCATCCGATTCAAGGTTCCAATAGTATACACTAGAAACAATTACCAAACGATTTTCATCAATCAACATCTGCATTGGAGATCCTTCAAGACTCATGTTTGACATCATCTCTAATTGTCCAAATTCTGGGACTCCTAGAATTACCAATTTACCGTTGTTGAGAACATAAATCCAACGACCATCAGTCTTCATGAAATCTGCTTCATCTACTCCCTGCTCCTGATTATTTGTCCCAGAGAAATCTGTGCCTGCAACAGGTCCATCAGCCTTATTGGAAGAATCGCTTGAACCTACAGAAGGAGTGCTAACAGCTGAATCAGAATCATCCATTGCTGCGCCTTCTGCAATCATTCCGATATCTTCTCCTCCACGATAGAAGTAAGAGTCAGTCCAATGCCAATATGCATTTTGATCCAATGAAACAAGAGACTCTTCGAAAACAGCTTCTTGGAGGTCATTTAGAAGATCTTCACATTGATCATATTGCATTAAACCAGGAGATGATCGTGCTCTTTCACCTAAATCTAGTGAAGGATAATCTTCATCAGAATCGGTAATTGAATTGACTACATCATCGAAGGCTTGTAGGCACCCAGAAAGTCCACCGATTAACATAATTAAAGTCAATGTGAACGCATTTACTCCTCTCTTCATATCTAAATGCAATACTGGGGAGAATATGAATGAAATGGTTTCATGTTTGTAACTTAATTAATTCTCGATTTCAGTAATATGAATTGTTTAGCATACGGACGCGGATTGAATAACACCCCCCCACCTTTGCGGAGTGATAACCATGGGGGCTGTGGACAAAGATGTCGATTCGCTGGCATCCAAATCCGATGAAAGTGAGAAGATTAGAAACTCAGCAAAAACTGTTATCGAAACTTGTATGCAATTAAGAGGGCATGAAAATCTATTAATTATCACTGACCCAAATACAGCAGAAATAGGACAAGCACTGTACGAAGCAGGTTCACAAGTTTCAGATCGAGTTCTAATGGTAATGATGCCTAGTACCCATCGACACGGGCAAGAACCTCCTGCTCCAGTTGCGGACCTTATGAGAAGACAACATGTTGTAATTGCTGCAACGAGATATTCTCTTACCCATACTAGAGCGAGATTGATTTCTTCAAAGGATGGTGCGAGAATCGCAACTATGCCAGGAGTAACCCGCTCAATGTTTATTGAAGGGGGAATGACAACGGATTTCGATACTTTACAAAGCAATATCGCTAGCATGGCAAGAATTCTAAGAAAGCATAGAAATGTAATTATTTCAAATCAAGAAGGCGAATCATTAGAAATGGCAATAGCAGGAAGATGGAATCTAGAAGATAATGGAATTTGTAATCGTCCGGGACAAGTTACCAATCTACCTGCAGGAAAAATATTTGCTGAAATAAAACCAGAAAGCGTTAGTGGAGTGATCAAAATCAATGGTACATGGGATTCTATATCCGTCTCTGAACCAATTAGTATCGTCATTGATGAAGGAAATATAGTTGATATTCAAGCATCTAATGAGGGCGTGTTGAATGACCAAATCATGGAATTCATCGATGAACGAATGGATTCAATAAAAATAATCGAATTCGGCTTTGGAATGAATCCAAAAGCAAGAATTTCGGGCAGTGCTCTTGAAGATGAAAAGGTACTAGGAAGTTGTTACATCGTCCTTCAACAACCTGCAACTAGACGAACTCATGAAGTTAGAGCTACGGGAATCATAACCAATTCAACCGTATCTCTTGGAGATTACAACCTAATTGAAAATGGTCAGTTCAGAGAATAATCATATCAAAATGTTTGAACATACTGGACAATGACGCCAATGATGTTCTACACCAATCCCACATGATGCACAATAAACTCCAGTCTGTATTGAGGATCGAATACCTGGGAAGCCCCCACCTCTAACCTTTCCAGTTCCTGCCGGGCGAGGGGTAGGAGTAGAGGGGTTAATTCCTCCAAATGTTGGTTGACCTTGTGGAATAGTTCCGAAAGATGGATTTGGTGAAGCTCCGAAAGAAGGAGCAGAAGGAGAAGTTCTAGCAGACCCTATTGGGGCCCTTGTAGGAGCAAGTACTGAAGGAGAAGGGAC
>DAQW01000136.1 GCA_002503045.1 Euryarchaeota archaeon UBA39
CTTGTGTGGAGAATGGCTAGACGTTCAGTGTCTATCTGCATGTCTGTGTCCTCAATTACATCCATCGAGTCTTTAGGTGTTGTATAGGTTACGCCAAGGTTAAGGGTGAAAAGTACATTCTGGGACAAAATGGTAATCGCCGAGAGAAGGAATTATTCTTCTTCAGATATTGCCATTCCTTCTAGTATGGAATTCCAATCATTCATCATAAAGTGAATGTCAATGTTTAGCTTATCTACGGGCCCTACACGTTCAATGCCCGTAGTCCTAGTTCCATCTTCATTCAGAACCTCTACAATTATTTCGTATCTAAGTAAGCCATCATTATCTCCCTCTGGGTCCATTAGAGAATCAATCACAAAGAGGTCATTCACTTTCTCAGCTTCTTCTAACAATGGTCCAATTTGTCTTTGTCTGTAATGTATGCCAATAACATCGTGAAATTCTTGTGGTGTTCTCTCAAATATTGCTTTTGTTACCGACCATGCATTCATCGCTTCACTGTCTGTCCAAGAATGAATGGTATGGGCAGGGAATCCCTGTCTAGCTAAAACAAGCATTAGATCTACAAAGGGAGCAGGCACAAAGCGCATTCCTGCCATTTCTTCTGCATCAGGGAGCATTGCATGTCTTCTTTCATTTAATCCAGAAAGAGGATAACTTCCTCGAGGTATGACAAATCCATCTATCTCTCCGTCATTGATTAATTTTTCAGCCCTTCTAAGATCCTCTCCCGAATTGGAATCGATATCGAAATCAGAAAAATTTCTGACATCTAATCTTCTTGGGATTTTCCCTCGCCTTCTAAGCAATTGACGTTGAATAACTATCTCATCACATAGAACAATTGCATCGGCCTTGAGGTGCCATGGATCATCTCTCGAAACCAAAACGTGAAACGGATGATTTCTCTGTAACGCAGCAACAACCGTTAGTCCTTTATTTACGAGAATTTCTTTTTCATTCCATACTATATTACTAGGTGCGATTAAAAGATCAATTTCACCTTCATCTAAAATCTGACATCCTTGAATTAAACTCTGAACATTTTCAATTTTGTATTCTGAAAGATGAGCAGATAGAGCGTCAATTCGTGCAGCACAGTGGTGGGAAAGACTTGAGAGAATCCCGATTCGGTCTGTATTCACCTCGCTCATATTGCCCTGTCGTCTGTACACCTGTTGATATAGCAAACCCTCTAACCTACCTCTGTTCCTATGGTTGCGAGCATAGATTTGGAGGAGCGACTTCGTTCATATCGAGATAGAGTTGAACATGCTTTGGAAGATTTGGTTGCCAAAGAGATGCTTGGGCCATCTGCAGAAGCCATGGCCATGGCTCGCACTGTGTTGATGGCAGGCGGCAAGCGATGGCGGCCAGTCCTGACTTTATTGGCACATGAGGCAGCTGGAGGAACTACAAATGATGAAGTCATGGATCTTGCCCTAGCGTTTGAATTGATACATACTGCAACATTGGTACACGATGATATCTATGATGGGGCCCGTTTAAGGCGCGGTGCTCCAACATTACATACTACTCATGGAGATGCTCAAGCAATAATTGTTGGAGATTATCTATTCGTATTGGGTTTCGGTTTAGGTGGGAGGGCAGAAACACGAATTGTTGACTCTGTATCTAATACTTGTACTGCGATAGCTGCTGCTGAATTGAAACAAATGAGGCATATTCGTGATTTAACTACTCGGCCTGAGGATTATGATGAGATAGTTCGTGGTAAGACGGCAGGTCCCTTTGCAAATGCATGCGCAGCTGCGGCAATTCTTGCAGATGCATCAGAAGATGAGATTAGAAATTTGAGAGATTTCGGTATGGGTATAGGAATAGCATTCCAAATGGTTGATGATTTACTTGATTTAACTGGAGATTTATCTATGGGTAAACCAAGAGGTACAGATGTACATGAGGGTAAAATGACATTGCCACTGATTCATGCCCTTACAGTTTTACACGGTTCACCTAGGCAAAGGATGTCGGAAATTCTTGAATCCTTCAATGATGCTCATTGGGATGAATTGACTGAGTTACTTCATGAGGCAGGTTCATTTGATTATACTCGGAATTTGATTGAAACTCATCTAATTAATTCGTTAGAAAAACTCAGAAAATTACCTGTTTCTCCTTCGAGGGAATTGATGGAAGGGTTGGCAGAATTTTCCCTCGGTCGAAAGGTTTGATCATATGGTTGATGATAGTTATGATGTAATTGTCATTGGAGGAGGCCCTGCTGGAAGCACAGTTGCTCGATATGCTGCTGAAGGAGGAGCCAATGTGTTGGTAGTTGATGGAAGAGATCCAATAGGGTCGCCCCTTCAATGTGGGGAATTAGTTCCAACAAATGATGAAATGAGACGGCTTTGCCCTAATGTTCCGGATATGGATGATTTATTCCAAACTCCTGAAACTGCTATCTCTCGTAGATCGTCAAAAATGCATATTGTACCTCCTTCTGGTAAACCATTGAAGTTTAATTTCGATGGTTTGGTCCTAAATCGAGTTGTTCATGACGAGGCTCTTGTTCAATTAGCGAAAAATAGTGGTGCAAATTTTCTAGTCGATGAATATGTCAAATCTGTGGAAGGAAATGTGGTGAAACTTAGGAGTGGAAAATCATTTCAAACGAAAATAGTAGTTGGAGCAGCGGGCCATAGTGATCCATTAAGAAGAGATTATTGGGATGAGAAATCGCTCAAAATACCTGTAAAATTCGTTCTTATGGATGGAGATTATGGGGATGCTGTTGAATTACACTTCGGCTCAATGGCTCCAGGCGGTTACGCTTGGATGTTTCCAAAATCAAGTGGAGCTAATATTGGTCTAGGGATTCAGAAGAGTTTTTCCAAGGGAAAATCAATGAATCAATACGCCACTGAATTCATTTCAAAATATGAGGGTGACATCTCATTCAAAGGAGCTGGATCACTTCCAATGTCTGGGACAATCAAGACTTTTGTTAAAGGAAACTATCTGTTGGTTGGTGATGCTGCAGGAATGGTACTCCCATCCAATGGTGCTGGAATTACTATAGCGATGGTAGGTGGTAGGATTGCAGGACAAGTGATTGCAGAACATTTGAAAGATGGGATTCCACTTACTGATTACGAAAAGAGATGGCATCAACAAATGGGAAAGGTGATGCGAAATTCTAAGAGGTCATTTAGGTTAGGTAGCCTATTGTTCAGACTTCCAGATAGTCTCTTGAATCTTCTTTTCAATCGACTAACTCGTGGTATTATTTGGCGAGCAGTAACTTGTCGGAGAATGTTCTGGATATTCTAATTTTTTTTACCTTCCCAAATTGTGGCCATTCCTGGGAATATAAGTTTTGATTTAACTTCTAAGAAACCTACTTCTTCCATCATTTTCACATAATCTTTAGTTTTACCAAAGTGTACATATGTTTTAGTCAACCATTTCCATGGATGTTCTTTTTGTTTGCAAATAATTCTAGCATATGATCCGACCCAGATTCTCATGTATAGGTAGCCTAGCCAACCATGGATTCTGTTGATTTTTGCTGGGTCAACAATTACAATTTTTCCTCCTGGCTTTAAGACTCTTAGTGCTTCAGACAATCCCTTTGGTTTGTCGTACCAGTCTCTGAATGAGAAAAGAGAACAAATGGCATCAAAACTAGAATCAGCGAAAGGTAGAGACTCGGCAGTTCCTTCTACAAAGGTGACCTTTGAATCACCTCGACTTGTACGTTTTTCGTTGACTCTTGGTTCTGCTACAGCTAGCATTGCCGGAATAGGGTCAAGGCAAGTTAACTCTCTTCCCACTAGGTTCTCCGCAAAGGACCCTGGCCCGCAACCAATTTCTAAGATTTCTCCTTCAGTTGGCAATCGTTTTTGTACCATTTTTCTCCATCGTTGGTCTTGCCCAAAGGTAGCAAATCGATTAATCCGGTCGTATACGGGGATGGTTGCTTCTAGATTAGACTGGAGGGTAGTCCAGTCTCCTTCTCCCATTGAGGTGTGGTCCACGTGGTCCCCAAATATCAGATGGCTATGAGTTTTGAGTTGTGACTTTCTCGCTTCAATCCTTAACGGTCAATATGATAAGCCCATCATTATTGGACGGGAGCAAGGTGATTCACTTTGGGAAGAGATGACATCCTACGTACGGTCAAAGAAGCCGAGGCTTCTGCGGAAAAAACGATTATTGATGCAAAGGAGAAAGCATCCCGTATTCTTTCCGATGCTCGCTCCGCGGCTTCCGAATCTGTAAATGCGGGGCGCCGTGAAACTGAGGCTTCTGCACAGAGCAATCTTCAGGCGGCTAGAGATTCTGCTTCTGGAGAAGCGGATAAAGTAAAGGCATCGGGTGAGGGTGCTCTTTCTGAAGTCCATTCCAATGCTGAATCCAATAGGGATGCAGCAATTTCGCTTGTTTTAGATGCGATTCGAAATTAGAGGTGGTTTTGATGGTTGGAGAGATGACAAATCGGCCTATGGCACGGTTTGTATCTGCTGGCCTTCGATCCAATCTAGATGGTGTAATGCATCGGTTAGTGGCGTTAAACGCGATTGACATCATTGATTTCGATGGAGAGGGCGGAGAGGGATTAGATCTAGGTTCTCCTCGAGATGATCACGAGAAGATTGCTAAACAATTGACAACTTATCGTAGTGTCTTGAATTGGGTTAATCCTGAGAAGCCGGATGGAAAAGCCGTGGAATCTAAAGTTAGAGAATGGCTTTCAGGTTCATTGGGAGATGCAGTTAATGATGCTGCTAGAAACATTGAACGAATAGAGGATCTAACATCTTTAATCAATTCCTCTAAAGAGAGAGTCCAATCACTAGAAGATTTTTCAGCACTTGGCGTCGATTTAGATCTTCTAGACGGATATAGTTCAGCTACCTCTTTGATAGGTCGTATTTCTGGAAAGGGTGCTGTAAGTTCTTCTTTGAAAGAAGCAGGAGTTGATGGTTTTGTTGCCGATGCAAAAACAGAAAACGGTCGACTTTGCTTGGTTGTTGTAAGAAATGAAGATGCTGACTCTGCCTCTAAGGCATTAGATGCTCTAGGTTTCACTGCAGTGCAACCTCCATTAGGTGAGGGTGCTCCTTCATCTGAATTATCTATTGAAAATAAGAACCTCGAATCTCTCCAAGACGAGAAAAAGAGTTTGGAAGATGCTTTGGATGATTGGAGTTCCTCTCATGGATCTAATTTCCTTTGTGGATTAGAACTTCTAGAGAGGGATTTTGTTGAATCTACTGCGCCTACTAGAATTGCTGTTAGCAAGCATGCGTTCGTGATAGATGGATGGGTTGTAGCAGACAGAGTTGAAGAAGTGAAGTCTACTATTGGCTCCTTGTGCAGTCATATCCATGTTGATACTGATGTTGCACCAAAACATCATGGATTACATGGACATCATGATGACCATGATTCTCCAAGCCCTCCTATTGCATTCGGAGACCATGGTCTTTCGAAACCAATGGAGTTACTTACTGATGCAGTTGGCCGCTCAGATTATGGAAAGATTGACCCCACTGTCTTTATGCTGTTCACTTACCCATTATTTTTCGGATTAATGTTGGGTGATATGTTGTACGGGATGATGACTCTAGGTCTTGGTGGACTAGTATATATGAAAACTAAAGATTCAGGAAATGAATTAGGTATTTTAGGTGCTAAACTATTGTCTTACATTGGAATATCTACGATTATCTTCGGATATATCTATGGAGAGTTTGCAGGTTTTGAGATACTTCCTCATTATCATTGCGAGGCTGCGTTACATGCTGCTGGCGGATCATCTAGTTCAGGATGTCATTGGGTGTTCACAGATGGAGTTCCATCTTGGGCATCATCTTTGTCTATAATGTACCCATATGGTGGTGAATTCTCTAATCATCACAATCTGTTTGAGGCAAATCTGCCAATGGGTGTTGTCTTAGCATTCCCCTTCCACAGAGTTACTGGTAACTTAACAGATCTAATTTTACTTACAATATACTTAGGAGTTGTACATCTGATGGTTGCCTTTGTTTTAGGCGCAATTGATGAAATCAGACACGGGCATGGTTGGTCCGGTGCGCTATTTGGCAAAGTTTCCTGGATGTTGGTTCTGGGTGGCGGCTTCTTCTTTTCTTATGCATATCTTATTCTCCAAGGAAATCCTACTGCGGAGTACGAAGCTCTTCTTTCAAATTTACAAGTTGGAGGAGCAGTTGCGGCAGCAATTGGAGTTGCTCTAATTATTGTTCATTTGACTCATGAGAATGTACCTTTGCCAGTTGCTCTTCTACTGGGGCCAATTGAAGCCATTGGGATGTTGCCAACTACATTGTCCTATGTCAGATTATTTGCTGTTGGAATTGTGGGAGTTAAGATTGCTGAAGCAGGTAATGGCCTGCTCTATCCCATGATTGTTGAGGGTTTTTCATCTGGTGGCTCAATTCTAATTGCCATAGTCGCTTTGATTGGATGGTTCTCCGTCCAAATCTTTGCTTGGGTCTTGGGTGTATTTAGTCCCAATATCCATGCAGCTAGACTCCATTTCGTTGAATGGATGCGCCAATTCTACACCGCTTCAGGGAGAGCATTTGCTCCCCTCGGAGGTCGGTCCCAATTCGTGGAGGTGGATTCGGGGCAACAATGACATTCCCGCGCGGTTTCGCGCCGGATACAAACAACGGAGGAATTAGAAATGAACCCAAAGATGATGAGAAACGTGATGAGAATGATGATCGTTCTGCTAGCCTTCATCGGCATGGCAGACGTGGTTGCAGCGACCGGTGCGGTCGCAGCTACGGCCAGTGGCGGATATGCCTGGGGTATGCCCCTTGGAGCAGGAATAGCCCTTGGTCTAGCTGGTGTTGGCACTGGCCTCAGCCAAGGACAGATTGGTGCAGCAGCAGTCGGAATGGTTGCTGAAGATGGCGACAAGTTCGTCACAGGCCTGATCTTCACAGCACTACCTGAGACAATCGTATTGTTCGGTTTCCTAGCAATGTTCTTGATGTGAACATTCGGGATTCGAATATTATATCCACTATTGTGAGGATTGTACTATGAGTTTAGAAAAACTTGCTAAGGACATTGCAGCGGAAGCGGCAAAAGAAGCAAAGGCCATCATTTCTGAGGCCGAGTCTCAAGCCGCATCTATTGCTTCTGAAGCCCAGAAGGAAGTTGAAGCACATGCTTCTTCGACTCTATCTGGTTCAGATATGGAAGCCGCTCAAATTGCTAAAGAATCAGTTGCTAGCGCTAGGCAGATGAATCAGAAGGACGTTCTAATTGCCCGTAGAGAAGAAATCGACATTACATTAGAAGCAGTTCGTAGCCAACTTGGTAATCCTAAGTTAGCCAAACGTTCTGCTATGTTGGATTCTATGCTTAAACAGGCTAAGTCAGAGGGTTCAGGGAAAATGACATTGTTACCCGCATCTATTGATAGAGCTGCGCTAGAACAGAAAGCAAGTGGTTACAAAATCGGTGACGACATTGATGCACTTGGCGGATTTATTCTAGTTGCAGAGGATAATAGCATACGATTGGATTTTACGTTTGATAATCGACTAGAGGAAGTCTGGACGGATTCCCTCGGTGATGTGACAAGGACATTATTCGGTGAATGAGGGATTTCTATGTGGTTGGGACGAGCTAATTGGGCAAATGCAGCAGCCCGTGCTCGTTCACGTAGATCTCGATTACTTGATCGAACTAGGATCCGCCAATTATTGAAATTGGAACCAGATGGTATTGCCAATACAATTGGTGATGCTGGTTATCGTGCTGACATGGATTTGTACGGACATCGATTAAGTGGGGCTGAACTTGTAGAAGCCGCATTGAGTCACAATTTAGATCGCGAAGTGCATGAAGTAGAGCGTTTTTGTAATGGTGAATTGGCAGATATTGTTGATGTTTGGGCTCTAAGAGTTGATTTCAATAAAGCGAAGGCCGTTCTTCGAGCCGTAAAGAGTGGAGCTACTGGCTCTAGAGTAGGCGAAGGTGCGTTACCTGCGGAAAATCCGCACAACACGCGATGGATCTCCATCATCGATTCATCTTCTAACCTTGCTGAAGCCGCATCATCCATCAATAAGATGAGACTAGGCACTCGAATTTTCTCCGAAGTTTCTCCAGAAGCCGGTTTAGCAGAATACGAAGATGCTCTAGATAGAGCATATTATCGTCAGGCATTGAAATCAATTCCTACACGTGGACCACATTTCTGTCTTAAGAGATATCTAAGAATGGAAATAGCTCATCGCGATGTCCTCAATGTGATGAGGGCAATGCGTCAAGGTTTGTCTAATGAGAAAAGGGCACAAATATTTGTCCCAGGTAGTGGTTTATCTAAGGCAACTGAGAAGGCTTTGCTATCTGCCCAAAATAATGACGATATTCTTGCAGCCTTGAGACGAACTCCTAGTTTCGATGACGAAGGACTTGAAGCAGCCTTTGCAGCTGTAGATTCTGGTATTTCTTTAGATCCTGTAGTTGATTTATTCCACCATAAAAGAAGTGAACTTCTTCTTCGATTCTCACATCTTAATCCGATATCTGGAGTTCCTATTGTCTATTATATTGAAAGAAAATTACTCGAGGTTGAGAACCTACGCTTACTCGTGCGCGGTAAGGCTGCAGGTTTGCCAGAAGGCATTATTGAAGCGCATTTGACATTGTAAGGGGGGAGAAGAATGGAAATAGCAGTTGTTGGAAATCCAGAGTTTACCCTTGGTTTCCAACTTGCAGGTATTACTCATCTTCACAACCCTACCTCTATTGAGGAACTCGCGGCAACATGCCGTGAGTTGATGTCCGATAATGAAATCGGCATCGTAGTTTTAGATTCCCGCGACTTAGGTCGTTTACCGGAGCGTATCCGTGATCAGGTTAACCTGAGCATTACGCCCACATTCCTTGGTATTGGTACTGAGGAGGACAACACCTTGCGGGAGTCCATTAGAAAGGCACTTGGTGTCGATTTATGGAAGTAAAAAAAAACACAAAGGAAGTGAAAAAATGAGCAATAATGAAGGCGTCATATATCGAATTTCAGGACCTGTCGTTACAGCGACAGGAATTGATGCAAGAATGTACGAAGTAGTCCGTGTAGGGCATGAAAAACTAATGGGCGAAGTAATTGAGATTCATGGAGAACAATCTGTGATTCAGGTTTACGAAGATACTTCGGGTATTCGTCCTGGTGAACCTGTATTTAGTACTGGGCAGACTCTTTCTGTACAATTAGGACCCGGTTTACTAACACAGATTTACGACGGTATCCAACGTCCTCTCCAAACATTGGAGGAAGTAATGGGTGTGTTCATTACTCGTGGAGTTGATGCCGATGGTCTTGATTTAGAGAAGAAGTGGATGTTTGAGTCAACAGCTTCCGCAGGTGACGAGGTTTCAGGTGGACAGGTTATTGGTACAGTTCAGGAGACCGATACCATCACTCACAAAATCATGGTACCACCTAAGGCTTCTGGAAAAATCAAGTCCATTGAATCCGGTGAATTTAATGTCACTGAAACTGTTTGTACGCTTGATGATGGTACCGAGATTCAGATGATGCAGGAATGGCCTGTACGTCATCCTCGTCCATTCAATCAGAAGTATGCTCCCGATACTCCATTGGTTACTGGGATGAGAATTCTTGATTTCTTGTTCCCATTGGCAAAGGGTGGAGCCGCTGGAATTCCCGGCCCATTTGGTTCAGGGAAGACAGTCACTCAACAGTCTCTTGCTAAGTATTCTGATGCTCAAATTGTGGTTTATATTGGATGTGGCGAGCGTGGAAATGAAATGACAGAAGTATTGGATGAATTCCCTCATCTAATTGATCCAAACACTGGGAAACCGTTGATGAATCGTACTGTGATGATTGCAAATACTTCCAATATGCCTGTTGCAGCAAGAGAAGCATCCGTGTATACTGGAATTACTATTGCAGAATATTTCCGAGATCAAGGTTACGATGTTGCTCTAATGGCCGATTCAACAAGTCGTTGGGCAGAAGCAATGCGAGAAATATCAAGTCGTCTTGAAGAGATGCCTGGTGAGGAAGGTTATCCGGCCTATCTATCTAGCCGTTTAGCTGAATTCTATGAGCGTGCAGGTCGCGTTGAGACTTTGAATGGAGATGATGGCTCAGTTACTGTAATCGGAGCTGTATCGCCACCTGGTGGAGATAT
>DAQW01000032.1:0-8792 GCA_002503045.1 Euryarchaeota archaeon UBA39
AAATCGTATTCCGAATTTATTGATCAATGCATTAGTAGGATTCCATGCTGCACCTGTAGGAGCATTAGCACGTTTGCCTAGTCGCCCTGGAGGTAGTTTCAGATTATTGACAATAGAACATGAATTACTTACTGAACAAGAAGTAGATGTTTTGAAATCAGCAGCACGAATTAATGGTTGGACATTACTTGAGGATTATGACGGGGATGTAGAAGAAAATCAAGAAACATGGTCGAAGGAGCAACATGAACAATTTAATCGAGAACGTATTCGAGCTGAAATGTTTGAATTATTATCGCCGATTCAAGAAGAAATTGATCCTAATGGAAGGCCTTGGTGGGCAAGAATCGAAGATAGAGTGAGACATTTCCGTCAACTGCGACATCGTGCCTTTTGGAATTTTCAGAACGAAGAGAGGTAACATTGACCTATAACCAAGTTGTCTCAGATGTATGAAGCGCGCTATCTTACTAGCTTTTCTTGTGTGTTTTTCTGGATTGGTTCAAGCATCTCCTATCATATTCGATACTGATGGATTATCGGTAATTTCTGAGCCAGGCGCTATTGAAAAAACCGGAAGTGTCGGTGGTTTGGCAATCAACATAGGAATTGGAAACCAATCTAATTCGACTGGAGATATATCTTCTGAAGATTGGCCGGTTATTGCAGAGGTTTACACAGCTACATGGTGTGGAAATTGTCTTGATTCTGAAGATGCAGTTTCTGAGATTTCAACAACTAGAGAAGTTGAGGTACTTCATTACCATAGAGAATATTCTGAGATCAGAGATCCTTTCGGAACAGAGGTTGGTGATGACCGATGGATTGCTCGTTTCGGTCCTACAAATGTTCGTGCCACAGGGGGATTGGAGAGATTGCCTCCTGCAGTTGTGTTTAATGGTGAGTGGCTTCATTCTGGGTCGGTCGCAAAAGGCTCTGGAAACTTGAGTGATGATTATGTTTTGAGTGCCGATCTTGGGTCGATGCTTTCTCTCGATGATCTTTCTGCTTCATTGACTTGGACACCAAATGGTGATGAATTGAATGGAACTGTTGATTGGAGCGTCAGCGAAGAAATTCACTCAATGACAATGAAGTACGACATCTGGGATGACGCATGCTCAGATCCAGATTCCGCATCCATTACTCCGATTCTCTATGTTGTTGAGGAAATCGCTCAAGACGAGAACGGGTCAAATGGGCTTGAGTTCTATCCTCATGTTATTCGAGATATCCATGAACTTCCTTGGGATAGTCCAGCGAATATCACACTTCCAGAGATTTGGGATGGAGAGGATTTTCGATTAGTTCTAGTATTCGATTGGGAAATGCAATTTATGTCAAGTGTATGTCTTGAAGAAACCCCAGTTTCAGGTTTCCTACCATCATCTGGTGCCATATCGTCCCTTTTCATTCTCGCTTTAGCATCAATCGTGTTTAGAAGGAAGTAATTTGGGTTTAACAACCCCCGAGGTAAGGGGAATGATGGTGGTTGAGATGCAGATAACCTTGGAACAAATTCCAAGGGGGCCGTTGCCTGGATGGATTTTACAACACGCCATCCAGCAATCTATCGATCCCAGACCAAGTTCAGAAGGAGGTCCATCTCGAATTCTTTACATTCATTCATCTAAATTATCTCGTGATAGGTTTCTTAATCAAATTTCATCTTCAACTGGAATCGTTGATAGAAGTTCTCATCTTACATTGAATGGACTATGTACTAAGATTTATGCAGATTTACGGGAACCACGAATGCTTCCTGATGGCCCATCCCTTGAACTTGCAATGCATTCAGTAATGGAATCGAAAGCAGCACAACTTGAATTTCCATTATTACATCCCCTAGAAGATAGAGAATGGCCCATATCTAAAACTCGAACGTTGTTAAGGCTAAATTCAACTCTTAGAAGGAATAATGCCCCCCATGATACATTAGAAGAACATCTGAATGGGGTTCATTCCAGTATTGATGAAATCGAAAAGAATCTTGCAGGTGCATATCCTTCTAGATTTCATTCTCGATTAATTGATGGATTAGAAAATCCAAAAAGATCCATTTTTACTTTTGATTCAGTTGATGGGATTATTTTGATGAATCATTCTCCTTCTATCGATCCTATTTTACATAGAATTCTAGAAACGATTTCATCCAGAATCCCAATACACCAACTTTGCTATCATGGATCTCATAGATTGGGTTATCATGGATTGTTAATTGATGATATTCACCCGGTCAAGTCTTCGTCTGATCTTCCATCATGGATTCCTGATCATGAACCTGTTAAGGAAGAAAAAACTGCAAATATACATCGTATTCACATTAGAGAATCCAAATCCTCAGCAAGAGTAACAGCTAAAATAATCAAAAAATATCTAGATTCTGGAATTGAAGATATTCTACTTATCCACCCATCCGGCAATAATCTTCCAGCAGAATGGAAAAATGAATTGTCTTCTCTTGGAATTCCAATTTCTTCAGGTAAATCCCAACTTCGTAGTAGTCCATATGTTCATTGGATTTCTTCTGCAATTCAAATCGCTCATTCCGAGGAGTGTTTTTCTCTCGAGTCAATTCTTTCATTTGCAGTTCAAAGAACAATTAAACTGTTTGAATTAGCCGAGGTATCTCCTCACCCAGAAGACAACAATATTCGACCAATTCCGGATCGTGAAGTTTTGGAATCATTAGCTAGAGATAGACGTTTAATTGGAGGAAAGGGAGTACTTCTTGATTGGCTCCGAGCACTTTCATCTGATGCCTCAGAATCTAGAAATCCGATTGCTTTTGAACAGACGCAATGGTGGTTTCTTTGTACAATAGGTGCATTATCTCCAATTTTAGATACTCAAGATTTCAATTTCTTAAATGACCGATCATATTGGAAAGGATGTGTTTCAGGAGTAGAACTTCCATTTGAAATAAATGAATCCACTCCTGATCTATGGTTGAATCATTTAATTTCAATGATGAATATTGATGATTTTTCTAATTTTGATGGAGAAAGAGAAGATGGTTTGTTAGGATTACAAGTATTAATGTCTGAATTATCAAAGTTACGTTCTTATGAGAAATCAATTGGTTTATCTCCTCCCAATCGAACTGATTTATGGTGCAATCAAGTTCAATCTGTAATTGATTCTGGAAATTTACCCGAGGTCCCTTCCCCCTTTTCGCAAGTTTTAGTTAGAACTCCAGAAGAAGTACTTGGATGTCATGCAGAGAGAGTAATTCTTGTTGAGCCAACTGCAGAATATTGGGATCTAAGAGTTACGCTACCTCCACTTTTGCAAGAAGAAGACAGGCAAAGGTTGGGGATTTTGCGTCCCGATGGTCCTATACGACACACACGACATTTGTTACAATCAATTTACCATTCTGCAGAAGAAGTGATAGTAATTGATCCCACGGTTCTTGACGAGTCTTCTCCCCCAGTAGCACCTTATGTTGAATTTTGGAGAGAATTTTCAGAATCAGAATCTCTCCCCTCGTTTCTTACATCTGAAGATTTTTCTAAAGGGTTAGGTTGGTGTAGGGTTCAACATAAAGACACATCAATAATTATTGCAGAAGATCGAACAGTAGAGCCATATTCAGATGGATCTTCTACAGTTATTGTAGAGAAAACACATGGTGTTTCATGGCGAAGTAAACGTTCATCGGAGGGAAATTTGCTACTAAAGAGACAACAAACAACAACTGAACCTCTTTCTTATACATCTGCACTTGTGACTTTTGAGTCCCAACATTTTGCCGATAGAATTCAAAGACAACCCACATTGATTTCTGGTTCAGATGCTTATCTTTCTGATGCAAAGGTAAGACCATTTATTGTGAGTACCAAACCATTGACATTTATTCCTCAGCCAAAACATCTCAAAGAAGGTATCCCTAGGCCAACAGAAAATCCCACTTGGCCAGTTATCGGAGGTATTTGGAATGAAAAAGAAACATTGTCAATAGATCCACGACCTATTTTCCCGGAAGAAATCAATATTGCAGCAGTTGACAATCGTCATGGGCATTCTTCTACAAATGAATGGAAGGTTCCAGATGTTTGGTCCCCCTCAAGGATTCAATCTTGGATTGAATGTGGTAGAAAAGGTTGGCTTCGTCAAGCTTTGTTTGCTCAATCTGACGATATTCCAGATGAAGAACTTGATTCACGAACTAGGGGTGTTCTAATTCATGAAGTAACAGAAGGTATGATTGAGAAAGCACTTGGAATGACCCGTTCTAAAGAAAGAACATCCTTTACTCCTCGATCAGTAGCTAATAGTGGTAGTAATCCAACGAAATTAATGACAAATATGGCAACATTACTTGATCAACATGCCCCTTGGCTTTCTAGATCAGATGTGGTAACTGACGAAAGATTACGAGATCTTGTTGGGATGGATGATGAATCGTGGAGGTCATGGTTGGCCAAACGCCCAGACTTATCTCCTTCAGGTAGGTTCGCTGAAATAATTTCAGCAGAATTTGAGATTTCTGATTCGGTTCCGATTTGTATGGAATACAAGATTGGAAACAAGTTAGAAGATCAGGAAGGTACCATTATTGGACAAGATCAATCTGGAAATGATGTAAAGGTTAGAGGTTTTATTGATCGAGTAGATTTGATTCCGATTGGGAAAAATGGTGAATTAATTGATGAATCAGGTAGTGAAGAAATAGCACCCTTACATCCTGATGGCAAATGGACTCCCAAGCGATTGATATTGATACGTGATATTAAGACTGCATCAAAAGTTAGAGGTGCAGATAAACACCATAATGCTTTGTTGGAAGATGTCCAATTAGCCATTTATGCTAGAGCATGGGAAATTGAACATCCTGGGGATTTAGTAGTCGGGGTAGGTGTGACAGATATTGGATTTGAGACTACACATCATATTGAACTAGATCCTACATGGTTAGATACTCTTGGTGAATTAAAAATTGGAGAACGAACTAATGTATTAACTGGCCTATTCAGGCCAATATCTAGCACTTCTACTTCTTCCAATCAACCTGGATTTAGGGCATGGTTAGAACATCGTTTGAATATGGTTTTCCGAGCAACAAATTCTGCTAGAAATGGCCAAGTCGCCCCAAATCCGTCGTCAAATTGTTCGTTCTGTTCTGTTTCAGATATATGTGGTCTTTCTGCAATTGGAGGTGAAGGTAAATGGGGTTAAATCATGCACAAAGGCTTGCGTTAAATCTCGATTCACACCTTGTAATTGATGCAGGCGCAGGTACTGGAAAGACCAGAACGATTGTCGATCGAGTGATAGAGCATTATCTTACAGAAAATCAGCGTGCATCTGCAATCTTACCACGCCCATCTCGCCCAGGTCGGTTACCAGGGGGGATGATTGTAGATGGTAATGCCAACAGAGTAGATTTGAATAAATGGAATGGCCTTTTGCCTACCGAAGTCATTGTTCTGACATTTACTAATGCTGCAGCTGAAGAACTCAAACATAGAATTCGTATTGCTTTGGGAGACTTAAGAGAAGGGAGCACATCTGGAAATGATGACGATGGAGCAGATTCCAGAATTATCGCCCAAGGCCTTCCTGATCAGTTTCGAATGCTTCTTGAAGACGCACCAATAGGAACTATTGATTCATTTTTCACCCGCCTAGTCTCTCCTTATCGAGCGTTATTGGGCATTGATGTAACAGATGATCAAATTTCAGACTCTCAACGGGTTTCATTAGAAACGTTGGCTGTTAATACTGCTTGGAGACTTCCTTACAATGATAATCGATTAGCAAAGGCTGCTGATGCAGGCATTCCTTATGATATCAGGGAGCAATTTTTTGAAGCGAGAAGGAGAGTTTCCCAAACAGTTGGAGCCACGTATACATGCAGAAAAATCTTGAAAGGAATGCTGAGCCGTTCAGTATTTTTAGATCGAGCAGTTGAACAATTATTTGATCCTTCAATTCAATCAGTTTCTCCCGATTTACTTCGTAGAGAAATAACGTCTTGGTTGGATGAAAATCGTATTTTTGAAGTTCTCAATAATTTACAAAATCCATTAGCAGATTGGTTGGAGTTAATTGAAGACGAGGGAGCAATAAAAGATACTGAATCAGGGACACGCTTGGCAGCATTGGACCATGCTCTCTCCCTCCCACCTCCTTCTGATAGTTGGGAAGCGTTAGTCCGAATATTCCATCTTTTCAGAATTTCATCATCACAAACTGGTGCAAGAGTGGATGGTGGTAATGGATTAACTGACAAACCATCTCTTCTTCCGAGGGGGTATTTGCCACCAAATTCAACTGCTTGGGAAAGAGGACATACAGGATATCCAAAAATAGCAGATGAACTCAAAAACCTCTCAAAGAAAGTAAATACTGAATGGTCGAATCAAGACCATCTTTTTGAGAGGAAAATTGCTTTTATTGTAGGAATGCTTGATGATTCTTTGCCTACTCATATGCCTTCTGATTATCCAATACGTCCTGAAATTATCGAGATTCCAACTAATTATTCTGGAAGAGATGTTTCTGACGGAAGACGATTTGATCTTACTCAAGAAGCAACTATGTTGAATGATCTTTGGATTATTCATCGTGCAACTTCTGGTATCCTTCGTAAACTTAAATCCACTAGGGGCTTACATGATTTTGAGGACATCTCTGAATTAGCAGGAGATTTGCTTTTGTCTCATTGCCCGCAAATATGTCGAACACTATATTCTGGTCCAATCATTGATTCTCTCAATGATATTGATATCCATCGACCGTGGTCTGATGATCATTTGAATCGAACTCTAAGTCTTGCTCATGAAGCTTTAGAAGATCCAACATCATTGGGTTATGCAAACACTTCTGATGCAGAAAAAGCTCTAGTTGATTTAATCAAACGTGTTGATTTATTGAAACGAATACGCCGCCGGTATTTGGCAATGATTCTTGACGAAGCGCAAGATATCAATCCACGTCAATGGAGACTTCTTTCTAGACTATGGGGTCCTCGATTGAGAGAAGAATCAGATCTAATTCCCGATCAAAATTTAGAATGGGAACCTACAATTTGTTATGTTGGAGATATTAAGCAGAGTATTTACTTATTCAGGCAAGCACAAGTTTCGACCTTTCATCGCTTTGCAGAGCACCTTCGAAGAATCAATGACCATGAATTATCAATACTTGATATTTTCAAATCACCTAATCCACTTCGGACGTCAGAGTGGAGTCGTGACCCTAGGGCGTTACATGATACATTTGTTCGTGCTTCTTTGCATAGTATGGAAAATAGAAAATCTCTGAATCCAGAAGTCAGATTTGATGGAACTGATGGAGTTGACCCAATTTCAACTCAAGAAATATCACTTCGAAAATCTGGCCATGTTCGTTTATCAATTAATTATCGTACATCCGGTGGTTTGCTACGAGTCATGGATCGTTGGTGGAAGGATGTGTTCCACCCCCGGCATCAAACCTTTTCAAAAGCCGATTGGTATGCAGAAGACCAGAAATTAACGCCTTGTCCAGAAAAGGAAGAAGATTCTGGGACGCTTGAATGGTTACTTCCTATTGGCCCATCAGGAATTAATGAAGTACCAAACGACCCTACAAAACCAATTGATTTATTTTTACATGGAAAGGGACATAGGAAAAAATTGGAATCTTCGTTGATTGTAGAACGAATTAGAGCATTAATTGATGGTTCTGATTGTAAGATACAATCAAGTTCTGGTGATCAACAATACATTGTCGAAAACACACCTGTAAATCCTAGTGACATAATGGTACTTCTTCCAAGTCGTAAGGATTATTTGGATCCAATATTAAGTGGTTTGAGTGCATTAGGAATCCCTGTACAAGCCGATAAAGAAGGAGCATTATTTTCACGTCCATCTGTCCGTCCTTTACTAGGACTTGTTCAATTATGTGCTCGCCCTCATCATCGTCACCATGCCTCTTGGGTCGCTCGATCAGTCTTAGTGGGATTAAATGATGACGAATTAAATCGATTTATCAGGGATTCTTCAAAAGGTTCGAATTTGATTCAAAGAATGGGTGATTTTGCCCACACTGAACAGCAAGCTGCTTTAATTCAAGGATGGAATAATAGGGTAAATTCTGGAAGAATTGTTGAGTTATTAGATTGGACTATCGATCATAGTGATTTATTGCTTGCATATCCTATGGCATCAGATAGAATTGATGCAGAGAATTTTGTTGATTTTATTCGTACAACATTACAAGAAAGTGGGGGAGATATAGTACTCTTAGCAGATCGACTAGCAAAAATTGAACGAGATGGCGATGGGGCAGCTGCAAAAGACCCCTCACCTTCAGGAGGTGTCCGTATTATGACAATTCACAAATCTAAGGGGCTGCAATCAAAGGTTGTCATTCTTGCGGGAATATTTGGTAAATCACAAACTCAACTTTTCCATGAAAACCAAGATCGATTAATCGTTACTCCGCAGTTATTTGGGGTTCATCCTAAGCCATGGTTAGATCAAAAAGATCCTATTTCATCTGTATGGAATTATTCTAAAATTTTACATGAATCACAAGTCCAAGCAGAGGCTCGTAGATTACTATATGTTGCAGCTACAAGAGCTGAAGAACGATTGATTATTTCTGGTTCACCAGGAGGGGCTATTTTTGGAGATTCAGGAATTGAATTGGTAGTTGATCATGGGGCTACACCTTCATTCGGTGCAATGTTGTTGGAATCAATGAGGCAATCATCAGCAACATCCGGTGTGAAATCTCCTTGGCTCATTGGCGATGAGATATTAGGGGACGAGTTGACCTCGACTCCAAAGAAGTAC
>DAQW01000032.1:9184-29031 GCA_002503045.1 Euryarchaeota archaeon UBA39
ATTCGAATTTACCATTCTCCAGAATGCTTTGAAGATAGAACCGTTCCGAAAACAGTATTTCGATCAATGTTTGATCTTAGTGAAACTTTGATTGATATCAAAGATAACGGGGTTCCCACCTCGGTCAACAAACCCAGACAAACCGTGCTAAGGTCCAATATTTCGCCCAGTAGTCTAGATATTGCCCAGACATGTATGCGCAAATATTGGTTGGAAAAACGGATTGGTTTGAGAGAAAGAATAGAGGTTTTAGGAATATCTGAAGATAGTGAAGAAAATTTCTTACCACCAGCAAATGTGCTTGGTACTATTGTTCATAGATTGGTAGAAATTGGAGTCCCTAGTCCTAAAAGGTCGCCGGATTCAATTCCTTTACCGATAGAGTGGACACAGAATTTGAGTTCCTCTCTACAAGGTAAATCGTTGGAAAAATCAATGGATGAAGTATTCCAAGAATTCCTTTCATCTAACGCAAATATGGATTTAACAAGAAAGTTAGTTTCTACAATGATTTCTAATCTTGATTGTTCTGATTTAGGTCAATTCTTGAATAAAGGTCATGGGAAACGGGGCAAATTGGAAGGAGTTCGAACTGAAATGCCATTTGGAATGGAATTAGAAGTCAAAAGTGACCCTCTAGAAATATCAATAGATACTCCGAGAGGGATGCATATTCATTCTATAGCAGAAAAGAAATTTGCACGATTAAGTGGCCTCATTGACTTAGTTATTGCATATCAAAGTCCAGAAAATGAGCCAAAAATTATGCCGATTGATCTCAAAACAGAAGATGCAAAAATCCTTCTTGAATCTCAAGAAGACATCAAAGGTACATTGTTGGAGACAATTTCTGGAGGAGATATTACTGAAGCTGAAAAATCAATTTTAATGAAACACCGTCAACAGTTGTTCATTTATCATCATGCATTAGAAATCCAAGAGTCAATTCGTGAGAGTAATGGCCTTCAAAGGAGAATGGTAGAAAATCCTGCAATTTGGGTGGGTGTTTCTGGTAGACTAGTACAGATGAGCGATGAAATAATGTCTTTAGCAGAGTCAGAATTACATCCACTACTGAATGAAATGATTGCTATTGATTATGGGATTAAGAAAGATCCATCATTGTTTGTTTGTTCTCAAAATGGGCATCATTGTTGTCATTTTTAATGTATCAATATCGACATGAAGATTTACTTGAAACAATTCGTATATTCATGTATGGTGCAGTGATGGGTATTTTTTGTTTGATTTATACCTCTTATTGCATTGTCAAAGGAGGCACTCATGTTCGAGGAAAAGGATGGGTATCAAAATATACTAATCCTATTTCTTACCGAATAAATCTAATCCTTTTCTTTCTTCTTGGTTTTTCTATGGTTATCTCAAATTTCATATTTGTTCGCTGAATAATATCGGAATACTCAATGTGCTAATTGGTTTGAGTTATGTTCATGGATGTACCTCAAGTAGACTCAATGCTCAATCATATCCGGAAAAATTGGACTGAATCTGTCCTACCTTCTTTGTGTGATTTTATTCGAATTCCTGCTCAATCACCCAGTTTTGATCCAGATTGGGAAGCTAGAGGAGAACTTGATCAAGCCATAGAATTGTTTTCTTCTTGGTTGGACACTCTTGGTATAGATGACATGTCTTATTCTGTTCATCGTATACCTGGTCGAACCCCTGTTTTACTTGTTGATGTTCCTGGAACAGGCTCTGGCGATGTACTGTTTTACAGCCATTTAGACAAACAACCTCCTGTAACTGATTTATGGTCTGAAGGTAAACATCCATTTGACCCGGTTTTTGAGGCACCTTATCTGTATGGAAGAGGTAGTGTTGATGATGGATATGGGGGATATCTTTGTGCTTTAGCAGTTCAGACTCTTCGTTTCCATGGGATTCCTCATCCACGTTGTCGTTTTTTGATAGAGACTTGTGAAGAATCCGGATCCTTTGACCTCCCCCCATATTTAGATGCCCTCTCGGAAGAAATCGGTACTCCAGATCTTGTTGTAGTTCTTGATTCGGGGGCAGGTGATTACGAAAATATCTGGGTCACAGAATCGTTGAGAGGATTAGTGGCTGGAACATTAAAAGTTGAAGTTAGTAGTGAAGGAGTTCATTCTGGTCTTGCGGGAGGAATCATTCCGGAAACATTCAGGATAGCTCGCAATTTAATTTCAAGAGTTGAAGATTCATCAACAGGAGAGATTCTTGTTCCTGAACTTCATGTTGAAATCGACGAATCATTACGTAAGCGTGCAGAGAGAATTGTCGCCGTATTGGGTGAATCAGTATGGAGTGAATTTCCAATGTTGGAAGGTGTCAAACCTCAGGTAACTGACCCCGTAGAAGTAGTGTTGAATGGAAATTGGAGACCAGCGCTTGCGGTGATTGGGGCAAACGGTTTCCCTTCCACTGCAGATGGAGGTAATGTGTTGAGGCCATTTTCTGAATTTTCTCTTTCTTTCCGAATTCCACCGGGGGTAGATTCAGATCTTGCTTTAGAAGCGATAAAAAAAGTGTTAGAAGCAAATCCACCTCATGGGGCTAAGGTGACATTTTCACCATTTGTTGGTGCAGATGGATTTAGGGCCCCACCCATCCATCCTTCCATAGATTCTGCATTAAATCAAGCCGCTCAACATCTGTATGGTGAAAATTGGATGCCGTTGTTCGAAGGCGGGACCATCCCCTTCCTTTCAATGATGCAAAATCGGTTTCCTAATGCTTCATTTTTGGTCACTGGGTCAATGGGTCCTGATGGAAATGCTCATGGCCCAGATGAGAAATTACATGTCCCTGCATCAGAGAATTTGACATTGGCAATTTCTCTTGCTTTGAATGCCCTTAGTGAGGGCTGAGTTGTAAGTACAGAGCCCAATAGAGCCGCCGGGGTTATATCGGAAGGTGTTTTGCAAGGAACGATGGACCCCCTTAGTGATGATGAGGTTGAGGAACAGGATAGCCCCGAACAACGTGTTCGTAGACTTGAAACTAGGCTTGCTGAAGAGACACAAAGATTGGAAAGATTGTATGAGGCTTATCGTAGGGCTGAGGGCGAGATTGCAGATAAACAAGCCCTGATTGATGTCTTAGAAAAAGAGGCTTTGGATCGAGAAATCGAGCGAGAAGGTCTCGAACATTTATTATCAGAAAAAGATAACAAGATTCGAGAACTTGAATTAGATGGTGCTAAATCATCCAAGAGAGTAGAACATTTAGAGCCAGAATTGGAGAAAATGGAAGAAAAATATTCCAAAGAACGTGCAATGCTTGGTCGTGTTTATGAGATTACTGAGGAACTTGATGAGCAACTTCAAACGGCTCAATCTGAATTAGAGGCTCGTGATGATTGGTATGTACAACATATGAAGGTCTTCGAGGATCTTAACCAGGCGATTAAAGATAGATATGAGATGATTGAATCTGCAGTCGAGAAAGCAGCGGAATTCCAGAAGGCCCAAGAGAGTTTCAAGCAAAGAATGGAAGAGGCAATTTCTACAGCGCAGAAAACTGGTGCTACAGTTCCAGTTGGACCAATTGAAGTTTCAGTTGATGCAGGGCCTGATGGAGTCTTAGGAACGGATGATGACGAGATTCAAGTTAATCCTGCTGGAACTGCGGAAAATGAAGAAGAGTGAGTTTTGATGGGCATCGCCCAACCAGGACAAGGACCTTCGATTTTAGTTTCTGCAATGTCCATTGGGATGTTCAGTATTTCATTTACAGTTGCAGATCCAGGCGGATTTGTTACACTAGCTGGAGTGATTTTTGGGTGTCTAGCTGCATTCATTATTTTCTTTCATCGTGATCCTGAAAGATTGATCCCATCTGATGAAGATCTAATTGTTTCTCCAGCCGACGGAAGAGTGATGTTTGTAGTTCGAGAACGATCTACTGGTCGTCGTCCAACAAATGAACAGCAAAAAACAGAACAAATAGAGACCCATCCTTTGATGGGTGACTGGTTCCCTCAACCACTTGAAAAACCGTTGAGGTTTGAAACAGAACAACGCTGGTCTCCAGTCGATCCTGAAGACGAACTACCAACAGACGTGATTAGAATTGCAATTTACATGTCTCCTCTTGATGTGCATGTACAACGTAGTCCGATTAACTCACAGATAGTAGCAATGGAACATCGTACAGGCAAGGGCCTTTCTAGGGGGCCATTTCGTAAAGCTTCAAAGAAAGAGAGTGAAGCGAATGAACGAGTTAGAACAGTTCTTGAGTCAGATGATGGATTGTTGATTGAAGTAACTCAAATTTCTGGAGCCATCGCTAGAACGATTATTCCTTTTTGTTTTGTTTCTGATTATCTTAAGCGAGGCCAAAGATATGGAATGATACGTTTGGGTAGTCGTGTTGATATTCGAGTACCAGCAAACAGAGTTAGACCATTGGTTGAACCAAATACCATGGTTCTTGCGGGTAGTACTCCATTGTTCCGAAGAAAGTAATTACGGATAGTAAAGGAAAGATAACGCAATGATTGCATATGTTGCTAGCAGCATCGCACCTTCCATCCAATTAGAATGGCCATCTCTGGAAATACTATTTGCAATTAAAACTGCTAACATACAAGCTGCGGTTTCTAAGAGCCCGAATTCAAAACTCAAATCAACTCCTACTATCCAGGATATTAGAATAACTAGTGGCGCAACAAATGCTGCAATTTGTACAGATGAACCAACAGCTATTCCAATTGAGAGATCCATTCGATTTTTTCCAGCAACAACAACAGCTGTGAAATGCTCAGCAGCATTACCAAAGAGAGGTAGAAGAATTACACCGATGAATACCGCTGATAGTCCAATTGCTTCTCCAGCAGCCTCTACAGAATGAACCATGATTTCAGCCATCAAAGAAACAAAAACAGTTGCTATAAGAAGCAATAATCCTGCATCTCGGAGCTCCATTGTTGGCTCTTCATGATCATGAGAACTACCAGACATCATATCTGAATGTGTTTTCAGTTGGAAAAACAATAGGAGTGCATAGGACGCCATTAGAACAATTGCTGTTAATCTAGAAACCATTAGCACTCCACTAATTATTTCAGTTTCATCAATCCCACTAATTGAAAGAGCAATGTGGAATACAGTAGGTAGAATCAAACAGATTGTAGAAAGAAGCAGAAGAGTTGTGTTGATACCAACTACTTGAGGATTGAAATTTTGCTCTTTATGACGTAGCCCTCCCCAAAGAAATGAGAGTCCCATTACTAAGAGAAGATTCCCTAAAATACTTCCAATTAAACTGGTTTTTACCAATGTAATCATTGCATTTGCACCATCAATATCATTCTCTGAAAATGCACTTGCTGCTGCGAAAACCGCCACCACTGCAATAATAATTTCAGCAGCATTTCCAAATGTTGCATTTAGTAATCCTCCCACTGATTCTGAAGTTCTAGTTGCAATTTCTTCCGTTGCCTTTCCCATTAGGAACGCCAATGGCATAATTCCAATCATAGAGAAAATAAATTGGATTGATTCGTCAAGATGTGCTAATTTTGCATATGCTGCAATTGGAACTGCGATTAGAAGCCAATTAAGGATAGAATTTCTTGGATCACATGCCGCAATTATAGCAGGAATACCGTTCAGCATGCTTTTTTCAGAATCACTAACGACTTCTACTGCTTCAGACATACCCTAACCAAGTAAAGACGGAGCGTCAAGATTGCGATTCTCGGAGCCTTCATGTTTGGTAGAGTTTAGCGGTAGGCATGCTCCCCAGCACATCGGTTGCTATTACTGGCGCCCCAGGCACTGGAAAAACAAGCATTGCTGAACTTGCAAAATTATCTGGTTGGGACGTTATTTCTGTTGAAACCTTAGCCAAGAAGCACGGGTTATTGGGTCCACTTGATTTAGAAGAACAGGCGAAGGAAATTGACATCGAGACTCTTTCTACAACTTTAGGATCAATCAAAGGCCCCTTGATTATTGACGGCCACCTTAGTCACCATTTAGAGGTAGATGCAATTGTAATTTTGAGATGCAACCCCTCTGTTCTTCGTGAAAGACTTCAACAAAGATCGTATCCTGAATGGAAGATTGAGTCAAACTTAGAATGGGAACTCATTGGTAGTTCTTGGTCAGATATTGAACAAGAGAATGTCGCTGAATTTGAAACAACATCTACAGAAGTAAATGTTGTTTGGTCTGCAATTGAAGATTGGATAAAAGAAGGCTATGCCTCAAGAAAACCATTTATTGATTGGATGGATGATTAATTCATAGCTGAGCGTAATTTAATCGCATAATCCAATCCAGAAATGATTGTTAATGTAGTTGCCAAGATAATTGCCCAATAACAAATTTCAGAATAGAACATATCTATCATCGATGGTCCATGCACGGCCATTCCCCCCAGAATCATAATTATTGCAATAGTCTGAGA
Organism: Euryarchaeota archaeon UBA39; assembly: GCA_002503045.1. Lineage (GTDB taxonomy): Archaea > Thermoplasmatota > Poseidoniia > Poseidoniales > Thalassarchaeaceae > MGIIb-N2. The sequence continues at coordinate 15,602 of DAQW01000032.1, forward strand.
CATTGTCTTTCCTTTTCCTAATTTACTAGCTGAAAAGTCAATTTGTTGTACTTCTGCATATCCTCTCAGCCCAGTAATGAGTGTCTCTCTACAAATGATTAGAATTACGGCCCAAAATGGAACCAAAGAGGAAGTCCAAGAAGATACAGCCAGTAGAATAAGAGTAGATTGAATCAAGACTTTGTCGATTAAAGGGTCCATCATTCTACCAAAAACTGTAACACTATCCAATTTTCTTGCTAAATATCCATCCAATGCATCTGTAGCCATTCCAACGCCAAATATTCCCAAAAATGTCCACCAGAACCATGTTTCTGGGAAAGTGTCGTTATTCCCCCAACAGACAAAAATGATAATCAAAAATGGCACTGCACCTAATCTAGACATGCTTACGATGTTTGGCCAAGGGCTTACCGTCCGAACTTCGTCCATGACCCGGTTCAGAATAACTCATGCAAGGTTCTTCCGGCTCCATCAATGGTCTAAAGAACCGGTTTCTAAGTTATTTTCTCAGCGTCAAGTTCATGTCAGTTAGAGTACCATCGATAGTACAGGTCCAGCCATGTCTACGAAGTGTCGTTCCAGTTTCACGCTTGTGTTCATCCTTTTATTGAGCATGATTTCGTTCTCTCCAGTGGCCGCTGATGACCACTATGATTTCCAAGATATTGGGGACCCGAATGACGTTCAGGCACAAGAAATGCAAGCAGTTTGGGATTCAACTTATGAGTATACTCGGGTTACTTGGAGGAACATAGGAGGAGATGGAGGAACTGAAGGCGGCATATCGTCCAGTACGATCCAAAACCTTCCGTTGGTGAAATATCGTGTATATCGTGCGGCCCAACCAATTAATGCATCAGATATTATTGATGGAAACTACACTCATTTCACTGAAGTAGACGCATGTCTGCCCGATCAAGATGCATTTTCATGTTTAGATCAGGAAAGAAGTGCAACCTTCCTTACACCCCATAGTTCCAATGGGTCATATCATTATGCAGTTACTACAATTCTATCTAGTGGAATAGAACATGGTTTGGTTGAAATGAATATTTCTCAGAATTATCAACCAGTATTGGAAGAATCTAATCCAATATCAACTCCATTTAATCTTCGAGCAACCTATGATGGAGCTGCTTCCGAGACCGTATTGGAATGGGATAATACTGTTCCAGTATTCTTCCCAGGACAATTAACTGAAACCGGATTAAACGCCTATACAATTCAAATTTACGAACATCCAATACCTGCAACAAGAGAAAATTGGGCAGATATTAATCCATCACTCGTTGCTACAAATTTACCTGCTGGAACCGATAGTCATCGCCTTTCTGTTCCTTCTGGAACTGATAGACAGGTGTACTATACTGCAACAATTGTCGACAAAGGATACGAGGATTTTAGGATGCTAACTTCGAATTCCTTGAGTGAACCAGTTCGGGAAGACAATCGAGCACCTTTCCCTGCCTTCGATGTCGCAGCATCTTTCACTGCAGACCCTTCTACTGGGTTTGGAACATCAAGAGTTGTTTGGACAGATGACCCATCTGAGGATGGAAATGAGATCTACAGAATTTGGAGAAGTTCTACACCATTCGGTCAGAATGTTTCTGGAGCAACATTAGTTGGTACCACTCCTGCTGGAGTAGAACTCTTTGATGTAGTAATTGATCAAGGTACTCTTGGAGAATCTTACTATGCAGTTACAATTGCTGATTGGGTAAACAATCACGATGGTTTAGTAACTTCAACTTCAACATCTACTTTGATTTTTGAAGATACATTCAATCCATGGATTGCTGAGCCAACAAGTGTATCTGCTGCGTACATGAATGGAGTTACTTCCATAACTTGGGATGATCAAATGGGTGCAGAAGGTGAAGTTTACCACGTATATCGTTCTGTAGGTACTAGATTGACTTCTGCGTCCAATCTGTCTTTAGATGCGGAATTGGTTGCTACTGTTCCCGATGGTGTACAAAGTGCATCTTATACTGTTAATCCAGGAATTGTTCAATCGTCATATTATTGTGTAACAACAGAGGCAAGATATGGATATGTGAATGGAACTTACGAAGACACTCGCTTTGTCCAAAATTGTTCAGAGCCAACATTGGAAGATACTCGAATGCCTAACCCTGCATTTGTTTCAGAGCCACAATTGGAAGTAATGACTTCTCAAAAGTATGTATTAGTTAGTTGGATAAATAATATCGACGAATCGGATGAGATTTATTCAATTTGGGCACATCCAGGTAATCCATGGGGTGATGATTGGGAAGATGAAGATGTTCTTACAGAAAATATTGGTAACGATTCCAATTGGATTCAATTAATGGATAATATTGAGGAACCTGTCGACTCAACTACGATTTATAGAACCATAAACATCGATGTAGGGCTTGACCGATATCGTTGGTATGCAGTAACTACTACTGATAAATATGGAAATGAGAATTTGGCCGTTTCATCCCCTGGAAATGTTTGGAGGGTATATGAGGATACGACTGCTCCATCTGCAGAAATTACAATTGAAGGAGAAGATGAAGATGGAGCTGAATTTATTGCAAAGGCATTGACTCAAGGAGATTACGAACTATTGTTCAAAGTCGATGAGATGTTATCTGAAGATCCTGTGATTAATGTTACAACTACCGATTATGATCAGACTGCGGGAACAGGTTTTGCATTCACGGAGCAAGGTGGGATTGTAAGAGCTGAACCAGTACCTGGAAAAGAATTGACCTATCGATTGAGAATGACTCTACCTGCTGGTCTTGATAATGCTGAATTATATGTTGAGTATACTTTAGTAGATCAAGCAGGAAATACTCAAACTAACGTTGTTGTAGGTTGGCCAATAGATGTTCAAGATCCTGATATTCAGATGTATTCTCCAGGTACATCTAGCACTTACTTGTATGGAGAATACGTTAGAGTGCACGGTAGTGTAAGTGATGATGTTGGTGTAGATTATGTTCGAATCAAGTTTGAAAAAGGTCTTGCAACCTCTACTATTCAAAGAACTGAGTGGTTCAATGTTACCGATATTACTGCACTAGATGACGATGGTAAAATATTCGTCTTTGAATATGTTGATCCTGCTGCATCTTGGCCAGTAAAAGGACCTCAGAAACTCATTGTAGAAGCAGGAGACGCTGCTGGAAACGTTAGACAAATTTCCATTATCTTCACAGTTGATTTGTGTCAACGTTCTGTAAGTGGATTCACCATCTGTGCAACAACTATTGATGACATTAATCCACCTGATGTAGATAATGATCAGGTTCGTGATGACATGGACATGTGTATCGAGCCTACATTAGACGAAGTTGATCCTTCTACCGGTTGCTCGTCTCCAGGTTTGTTTTCTGGTACATATCTATTGGTTTATGCAATGGGTGGTCTCAATCTTGTTTTGCTAATTGCAGCAATTTTGGCTGCTTCTATGGCTAATGCAAACCCAACCAAGAAACGTCGTGGAGATGAAGAAGACATGATGGATGAAGATGATTGGATGGCTGATTTCATGAGTGGAGGAAATAATGCTGGTTCACCCGATGATGTCCGTGCAGATATGGCCTCATTGAATACTTCAAAGGAAGAAAAGAAAGAAGAAAAGAAGGTTGAAGAAGAAGAGGATATTTTCCAAGAAAAGGTTTCTCGACCAAAACGACGTACCAAGAAGAAGAAGTCAGATGATAATGATGATGACGATGACGATGACGATGACGGTGGTTCTAGACCACGCGTTCGCCGTCGTACTGTACGCCGTCGGTCTTAGGCGGTTTCCATGTTTGGAATGGACGATCCCGCAAAGGTCGTTGACCAGATTAGAAGTTATATTGCAGAGAGTAGGTTAGAATTAGCAGAAGTAATGGCACAAGAATTGTCCACTCATCTTCTTAATTCTAAGAGAGACAATGACTTAGATCGGATTCTGGTCTTAGTTTTGAGGGAATGGACATTGGTTCTTTTCATGAGACAACAATGGAAAGAAGCTCATTCAGCAGCATTACGGTTGGCGAAGGCTCGTAAGATACACATGCGAAGAATTCGTGCGTCAGAAGATAACGATGTATATTCAAAAGCTCTGCAGTTAGAGATTGAAGATTTGGTCATTCATGGAAGGATTGAATCTTCTAGAGGTCGATTAAGTGCTTCTAGAAAGAGATTTTCTAAAGCAATTAAATTAGATTCCAATCATATCGAAGCACGTGTTTCAAAAATTGGTTCAAGATGGAGAATAAAAGGCAATTTGAAAGGAGCAAAATCTGATGTTCTTGATTTGTTAAAAACTCTTGAAAGAAGTGATGGAGTTGAAAGAATTAGTGGCATATTAGGAATGAGAGTATCAGATTCATCTTTAGTATCTACAGAAAGAATTCTAGAAATTCTAAATGGATGCTGTGATTTATCTCTTGGTTTACCTACTGCAATTATTGAACGATCGAAAAAAATGAGAGACAAAATAAATTCTGAAATAGAATTAATAGAATCTGGAGAAAGAGAATCTAATGCTAGGCTTGCTGCCGCAATCGATTCCTTGACTCCTTCAGTGGATTATCATACCTATTCTTCAAATTAGAGTTAAACTGGGCCCTTGTATTCCAACCATTTTCTACAAGAAGGACACCAAGTCCATTTCCCACCATTTTCTACTGCATGTTGAATTGGACCATTACAATGGGGGCAAACTTCCGGTTCGATTTTTTCTTGTGTTTCATTTACATTCTTTCGACTAGCAATTACATATCCAATTGTACCAAGTAGGGCAATTGTTCCTAAGATTAATACAATTAACAGTGTGGAATCTTTGTCTTCATTTTCGGCCAGATTTTCTTCAGAATTAGGTGTATTTTCAGGTGGCTCCTCAATCACCTCAGGAGGGCAAGAACAATCTCTTGTATCCACGTTTGATCCATCCCAACAAATCATTTGAGGACAAACATCTCCTTCAGTTCCATTTGATGAATTTGAATTATTTTCATCATTATTTTCTTCTTCAGGGGCATCGCAAACCAATGGATTATTGGAATCATAATCAAAAGGTAATCCCGTGCTACTTTCTGATACACAACCGTCATTGTCAGGATCTCCATGAGCTAGGAAATCAAATGGAAATAAATCACCTGATTCAATTCTTAAACCAGTATTTGGATCGATAGTAAAGGTGTAGTTATCTCCAAATCCATCTCCATCCAGATCTATACATTGTGTGTTATCATTTGGAAAAGCATCCCCTGATGCCGGAGTTCTATACCCATCATTGTCGGTAACATACGTGTAATTATCGCCACAACCATCGCCATCTCGATCCGCTGTTTGAGAACTATCATTTGGAAAAGCATCTCCTGAGTCAATTCTCAGACCATTACTTCCAACTATGAAAGAATGTGAATCTCCCACTCCATCTCCATCAGTATCTCTAGATTGAAACGGATCATCTTTGAACGCATCTGCAACTCCAATCGGGTGCGCTAACCAATTTTCATCAGGATCTGACACCCCATCACCATCAGTATCTATACATCCAAAACGATCAACATTCGACTCCCCCGAAATTGTAGGGCAATTATCCCCCTCATTTCCATTAGGATTGTCTCCAAAACCATCGGCATCAGAATCAGTCCATTGAGTCGGATCGTTAGGAAATTCATCGTTTTCATCAGGAACACCATCTTGATCTATGTCTGAAACTAGTCTTGTAATGGCGCCTGTATGATTTACTAGAATCAAAGCACCATCTTGATCAATCGCCAATCCTCGTGGGATTCCAGTAATAGAGAATGAAGATACAACAGTTTCATTCATTGGATCAACAAATTCGATTTTTCCACTAGAAGATGAAGACGAATCTCCAGACCCAACAAAAATACCACCATCATTGACATCAATAGCTAACGAGAAAATTTCGCCATCAACTGGAATTGATCGAATTATTTGTTGTTGAATTGGGTCATACATCTTTAGCATAGAGTCCCATCCTCCAGTCAACAGAACTCCAACTCCTTCTAACCACTTATTGACTCCAGTATAATTTTCATGAGAGTATACAATTCCATCATCTGTCCATGTCATCGGATCTGAACCACTAGTAGACCACAATCTTACTCCGCCTTCTTGACCAATTGAACTCATTTTCTCTCCTGAAGGGTCGAATGCAATTGTCCAGTGAACATCCTCATACCTCCATTCACGAAGTATTTGTCCTGCTTGAGAAATAACTGATACAACCCCATCCGCGCTAGTATTGTTCGGATCTTCTCCATATGTTGCAATAATTTGGTCATACATGTTGATCCTAGCACGACCAAAAACAGAAACAGTAGTCATTGCACTAAGATCAATAGTCCAAATATTCTTATTTTGTTCATCACAGGAAACAATTGTCCCATCGCTATACCCAATTATTACTTTGTCATCATTTGACCAATCTACACTTTTTGCAAATGGTATTATGTCAGTAGGTGCACCAAATTCAGGATGAGTACACTGACGATTCCTCATTCCACTGTCCAAATCCCAAACAGTTACTACGCCCCCTGAATCAGCCATTGCTAGAAGGTCTCTGTTTGGTGCAATAGAAATTTCACGGGTTAATCTTGTTCCAAGTCGACTATGAAAAGAGATTCCGGATGCATCTTCGGTCCAGATTTCGATAGTTCCATCTCTACCTGCAGATGCACTTAATCCAGAACTACTAGCTGATACATCCAATACATCTGCAGGAGTTCCTTCTCCCCCATTGACAAAACTATGCCAGCCTACATCATTTAGGATTGTACCTACTTGATCAATAATCATCATTCTTCCAGGGTCATGTAATCCTACCAGTAATTTGTCTCCATTATTGGTCCATGTTAGTGATGAAATGTTTTGGGGAGTAGGAGAATACCATTCTACTTGTCCATCAATATGATTGAAATGTGTTATTACTCCCTCATTGGGCCGATTCCATCCAACGGTATATCCTTGTCCATTTGTATCCCAATCTATCGCCCAAGCGGTCGCTTCAGAACCTCCTATTGCTCTATCCCACAGAGGTTCAAGATTGGGGATAGAATGAGCAACAACTCTATCTTGATTCATAGTATTCTGATAATTTCTAACTGTTGTGGTTACCATGCTTCCGTTTGGAGAAAGTGAACAATCTGTAGGCATGTATGAGGTATAGATACTGTTTGGATTGCCATTTCCTCCTAAAAGATAACTAGTTTCAACGGTGACTATTTCTCCAGGAATATTTGGATTATCGATACCCCCACAAATCACAACTCTACTTCCATCTTCTGATAGGTCCATTCCCCACAAGAACCCACTTTCTGAACCAGTAAATCCCTTTGCCCAAGTCATTTGATGTGCATTTGTTGTATTTAATGGCCACATCTCTCCTCCGTCAATGACCTCAAAAACAACCAAATCATCATCAGAATCAGCAATCATAAGATGTTCTGAATCTAGCCACATTACGTCTACTAGAGGATCAGGATGGGGAGAGTAAAATATCAATCTACCATCACTGATATTCCATACTGAAACTCGTTTTTCATTTATGTCTACTCCAGCAATTTTTGACCCATCAGGTGAAAAATCAATTGACCAAAGAGCCCCTGTTGTGTCAGGCCTCCAATAATCTGCTTGGAACCCTTCATCACCAGGTGGATGAATTGTTCTTGTCCATTGAAAGTTCTGTACAAAATTTTGATCTTCCTCTTCTAAGTTAGAGGGTGAAGAAGTAAAAAATCCCATCATGGAACATATAATCATCATCAAAGCAACTGATATTGATGATGCGGCCGGCAGCCCCCTGTCCATGAACTCCCAGAGTCGGCTTATCGCTTGACTCTTTGCTCCCGAAACAAATCTCAGACTTTCTAATCGTCATTATGTAGTACTATTTTGACGATATGGTTATGATGCCTGCGAACACGCTGCATCTATGCGACATATCATTGATCGTGTTTTGGAATTGCAAGATTCGGATTCAGAACCTCCGAATAACCCTGCTCCTCAAGATGGAGATTTAGCCGAATTATTGAAGACATTACAACCGAGAATACGAGTGTATGGATGCGGAGGTTGTGGAAATAATACAGTTTCTCGTCTTACTCAAGAAGGGTTGCTAGATGATGAATATACTGTTGGTTGGGCAATTAATACTGATGCTCAGCATTTACTAAGAATTCAAAGTGAACATAAGATGTTAATCGGAAGGACAGCTCGTGGAAGAGGTGCAGGCGGAGATCCAGAGATGGGTGAAAGAGCAGCATACGAGTCTGAAAGACAATTAACAGAATCTGTGAATGATTGCGATTTGGCCTTTGTAACCGCTGGTTTAGGCGGCGGTACAGGTACAGGCAGCGCACATGTAGTTGCACGTTTGGCTAAAGCAGCAGGAGCACTCACTATCGGAGTCGTTACCTACCCCTTCAATTCAGAGGGTACTCAAAGACGTCAGAATGCAGAATGGGGACTTGAAAGATTAAGAGAAGTATGTGATACAGTAGTGGTTTTACCCAATGATCGACTATTGGAGGTAGAAGGTGTTCGAGATCTTCCTATTGCTGCAGCATTCCGAGTTGCTGATGAGTTACTGATGAGATCTATTGCTGGTGTAACTGAATTGGTTGCTAAAGAAGGATTGGTAAATCTTGATTTCGAAGACCTCCGTTCCGTGATGGTCAATGGCGGCGGCACTGCAATGATAGGATATGGTGAGGGAAGAGGGCAAGATCGGGCAGAATATGCTACACGTCAAGCACTAGAATCACCGTTGTTAGATATTGATGTTTCAGACGCACGAGGCGCATTAGTCAATGTTGTCGGAGGAAATAGTCTTACATTAGGAGAAGCAGAAATGTGTGGCCAAATTATTCGAGAAAGCATCAATCCACATGCTAGAATAATTTGGGGAGCAACTGTAGATGAATCGCTTGGAGAAGAATTACGTGTCTTGATTGTATTGACTGGAGTTAGAAGTGAACAGATTCACGGGACATCAGTTCAGACCCGTTCTAGAAGCATCCGTTCACGTTCAACAACCTTCATCCGTTGATTCAAACAGTTCCGTTGTGCTTAAGTGGGGCACGGAAGTCGCATCGAAGGCTGAGGGTGTACCATGGCGGATGAAGAAGACAGCAGAGGCTCTGTTGAACAGCGGGCGCAAGCCATGCAAGACGACATAGAGCGCTGGTTCAGACGCAGACAGCGTGGTGATTGGGCACGTATTCTTCGAATGGCTCGTAAACCATCTAAAGCAGAGTTCCGCCAAACTGTCATTGTTTGTGGCATTGGTATGTTTGTTCTTGGAGCAATCGGTTTTGGCGTCCTTTGGTTAATGGACAACCTTCTTCCTTCTTTCTTTTCATGGCTAACAACGCCAACTGATGTTCAATTCAATAATCCATGAGGTGATTTAGATGTCCAATGCATTCGTAGTTTATGTTAGAAATGAAGAGCAAGTGCTTCTTATGAAGCGTGCAGATAGTGTTAGTGAGTTCCCTCTAGCTTGGGACGGTATCTTTGGGGTTGGCGATGCATCTGATTTAGATACAGTTTTTCAGCGAATCAAAGAAGCTACTGGACTTGAATCCGATAAGATTACTCATATTCGAACCGGAGAACCCAGGGGTCTTGCCTTTGGAAATGTACTGAATGAAGTCACTCCAGTTTTGGTAGCTACAGATGAAACACATGTTGTACCTGCTGCGCTTTATTCAGAATTTGATTGGGTAGATGCTGGTGATATGAGAACTAAGGATTACTCAATTCCATCTTTAGTTGAGATGTATGGGGATGTTGGAAGTTATCTTTACATCTTGAAGACCTCAATCGGACAAGAAGCAAATGTCGCAAATGAGATTCGTGCACGTCTTTCAGGTTCCGGTTCTCTTGCAGATGTTGTTCCAGAAATATATGCTGTTTTACAATCAGATCACATGAGGGGATACATCTTTGTTGAAGCATCAGCCCAACATCATGTTGAGAAATTAATCGGAAGGGCTGGGAATAGAACAACACCATTGAAAAATTGTCGTAAGGTATTGGATGGCGAGGCTCCATTCAGAGATATTTTCCCTCATCTTGAACCTAAGGCTGCAACTGCAGGTATTTCCGAGGGAGATATTGTCGAAGTTCGTCTCGGGGCATTCAAAGGGCAACGTGCTCGCGTAACTAATATTGCAGACACTAAGGAAGAGATTACTGTGGAATTATTCGATGCACCAGTACCAATCCCTCTAACTGTTCGTGCAGACCAAATCAGGGTAACTCAGAGAGTGGAGTAGTTTCGCACCGATTAAATACAGGAAGGAAGTCGCCGCGCTGCTAAAGGAGAGGAATCACATGTCTGCACGCAACGAAACCCCCCATGTCATCAACCAGACTTTGGGTGTTCCGAAGTGTAATGGTAGTTGGGAAGCTTCTACTGAGAATCTGACAATGGATCAGGTAAAGCAGATTGCTGAGAAACAAGCAGATCGTCTTACCGGTGCAACACTTTTCGCTCGTTGCCGAGAGGTAATGGGTACATGTGTTGCTATGCGTGTAAGAGTAGAAGGACTTGAGCCTAAAGAGGCATTAAAACAGATGAAGGAGGGTGCTTTCGAAGCGCACTTTTCCTAATCTGTCACGCAGCGCGGGAGAGGGCTTGCCCTCGCTGACCGCGGAGGTGATTAAAAATGAGAGAAAAAATTCAGGAAGCAATTCAACAGGCCCTAGACGAGGCCCCAGATCGAAAGTTCGTAGAGACTTTGGAGTTCTCTTTTACAATCAAGGATGTAGATTTGAAGAATCCATCAAATAGGATACAGGAAGAAATCCGTCTACCCAATGGTCGTGGGAAAGATATCTCAATTGCTATGTTTGCATCTGGAGAGATGGCAGTGAAGGCAAAGAATGCTGGAGTTGACGTAATAGATCCAGCTACCATCGAAGACTTGGGCGGTAATCGTCAACAAGCACGTAAAATAGCAAAGAAATACGATTTCTTCCTTTCAGAAGTACCTCATATGGGTAGTATCGGTCGTTTCCTTGGTCAGGTTCTAGGTCCACGTGGTAAGATGCCTCGCCCAGTCCCTCCTGTCATGGATATAGACTCTCTAAGTAAGGGTCTCAGAACCACCTCGATGATTCGTTCTCGTGACAAAATTACATTCCATGGGCCAATAGGTTCTCGATCCCAGACTATTGATGAGTTGACTGAGAATGCAATGGCGATTTGGAACCGTGTAATGAGTAAACTCGAACGTGGTCACAACAATATTCGCTCATGTTATGTCAAGACATCAATGGGTCCATCTGTCAAGATTGAGGTGATTAATTGATTCCTAAAGCAGCTCAGTGGAAGAAAGACCGTGTAGGTCAACTTGAAGATATACTCAAGTCTGAAGGAGTTGTTGGAATTGTAGATATTTCTGGAGTTCCGGCAACTAACATGTTAGATATGCGTGCAAATCTTAGAGATGGTATGACTGCTACAATGGCTAAGAAAACTCTAATTCGACGTGCATGGAGTAATGCAGGTCTCGATGAAGGACATTTAGAGGTACTCCTCGATGGCGTAGTACAGCCAATGTTGGTTCATACTGAAAATTACAATGCTTTCCAATTATACAAAGAGTTGGACAAGACTCGCCAAGGCCGTGCCGCAAAGGATGGAGAGATTGCTCCTGACGATATCACAGTGGAAGCTGGAGAAACAGAATTTGCACCTGGTCCTATTGTAGGTGAATTAGGCGCTGTAGGTATACCTGCTAAGATTGACAAGGGTAAGGTTGTAATTCAGAAGACAACCACAGTTGTTCAGGCAGGAGATCCTATTGAAGGAGACCTTGGAATGATGTTATCTAAGTTAGGAATCAACCCTATCGAAATTGGACTAATTCTTTCAGGTGTAATTGAAGAAGGTACAGTTCTCCCTGCAGATTCTCTAAATATTGATTCAGATGCTTTCAGAAGCGATATCATTACTGCTATGTCTGGAGCATTCAATCTTGCATGTAATGTTTCTTGGTTTACATCTGAGACACTGCCAACATTGCTTTCCAAGGCCAGTACAGAGGCATTCAATGTCGCTGTTGAAGCTGGTGTTTCCAATGAGAAGACCATCCCGGTCTTTATTTCGCGCGCCCAAGGTCGCGCTTTGGCTCTTGCAGGCCATCTAGATTCCTCTGCCCTGGACGATGAAATCGCCGGGATGCTCGGTGCAGCAGCGGCTTCGGCTGTTGTTGTTGCTGATGCTCCAGATGATGAGGCTGCAGAAGCAGCTGATGAAACCAAGGAAGAGGAAGAAGAGGAAGAAGAGGGTGGCTTTGGCGGCCTCGGAGATCTCTTCGGTTAAAATAAAAAAAAGAAGGTGAAAAAAAATGGAATACGTATACGCTGCTATGTTACTGCATTCGGCTGAGAAAGGAATAGATGATAAGACTGTCACAGCGGTTCTAACTGCTGCTGGTGTAGATGCTGATAAAGCAAGAGTCAAGGCTCTTGTTGCATCTTTGTCGGATGTCGACATTGGTGAAGCAATGGCTACTGCTGTTGCTGCTCCAGTGGCTGCTGGAGCTCCAGCAGCTGTTGGTGGCGGAGATGCCCCAGCAGCCGTTGAAGAAGCACCGGCTGAAGAAGAAGAAGAAGAAGAGGGCGGCGGATTCGGCGGCCTCGGCGATCTCTTCGGCTAATCAGAAGTTGCATTTCAGATCGGAAACCCGTAATTATACGGGATTGACTGTGGATTACTGGCCGTTCGGCAAAACGGACGGACGCCACTGGGCGGTCTCATCCCCCCAGTGTCCAGACTACATCAATCCGAAGTGATGATGACACATGACGTTCTCGAGTCTATTGTGAGCTACGCTACAGTGTATGAGATTCCAGTCAGTGTTGGCTCTGTTGACGCTGTTCGTTCTTTCAGAATTATAGCAGAAAGTGCTGGATGGAGTGTAACTCGTCATGAAGGTAAGAGGCCAGTACATCGTATGGCGATCATAATGCCACTTCAACAGTCAGTTCGAACTTTTGGGATAGTTATTGACAATGGTCCACTTGAGGGCGCTGCTATGCAGGCTTGGTCACATACTCCTGGTTCTGCTGGAGAAATTACAACAACTGAATGGGTACTTCCTGAATCAATAGATGAAAACATTTGGAATGATTTTATCTGTGCTTGGTCTGCAGATTTACCGAGAGTTCCTAATCGCTGGACATTTTGGGAAAGAAGTAGAATAGGATACATGTTACCGGAATATGGTAGATCAAAACGAAGGTTAGGAAGATGGGGATTGGACCCTAAGTGGAAAAAAATCTCTGATATTGAAGTGAATTGGCCTCCTATTTACATTGATGAATCTGAATAAATCAAACGGGACATTGAAGAACATAGGCCCTTCATATCGCTACATGGACCTAGCGGAGATGTTCCAAGATCG
>DAQW01000091.1:0-617 GCA_002503045.1 Euryarchaeota archaeon UBA39
TTCTCATCTAGAGGAGATATGACGAAGCCACAAACATGGCCTGACATAGGTGCACCGGGTGTAGAGATTTGGGCAACCGCCCCACGAGCTACTTTGATTGATATTATTCAAAGGCCTACAGATGATGACTTGTATTACATGGCCATTTCAGGAACGTCTATGGCAACACCTCATATTGCAGGTGTAGCTACATTATTGTATCAAGCAGCACCTTCATTGGGAGTTGCAGATTATCTTTACGAAGATCATGAAACACTGGAAGGTGAATGGTATGGAGATAGAACAGATACGTTTGTCTCAGAAGCTGAATTAATAATGGAACTATCAGGACGTTACATCCAAGGTGGCCAGTCAAATGCAAATGGTACAATCAGTAATACTGGAATGATGCACGACTGGGGCCAAGGTCATGGATTAATTGATACCAAATATGCAATTCAGATGGCATTAACTTTAGAGAGCCTAAGAAATGCGGATGAGGANNGGCCATTTCAGGAACGTCTATGGCCACGCCACATATCGCAGGAGTAGCAACATTACTTTACCAGGCAGCACCATCATTGGGAGTTGCAGATTACCTTTACGAAGATCACGAAACATTAGAAGGCGAATGGTAC
>DAQW01000091.1:901-3082 GCA_002503045.1 Euryarchaeota archaeon UBA39
CATAAAGCAAAACAATTCACAGACACACTACAATCTGAATGGAAAGGAGAATGGGCATACTTTGTAGGAAGTAGTGGAACTTATGTTACAGATTCAACGCATTATCTACATGTTCCAGAGGGAACAGTAAGTGCAGAAATAGTATTGTCATATCCACAAGTTAATACTGATCGATTCACAGTCGCAGATTTAGAATTATCAATTGATATTAACAGCGATGGATCAAATGATAACTCACAGAGTCTTGGAACTAATACTAACACCAAAGAGTACACAATAGCTGTTGATGAATCAAGTAGTGGACATCTTTGGGTATTTGGAATAGAAGGAACTGCAGTAGGAATTAAACCAAATCAAGGAGCAACACTTGAAGAATTCTGGGAACCTCGTGTACCCTATGATGTAAATGTTCGTCTAATCATGAGTTCAGAGAATCACTATGTTGATGAAAACATGACCAATTATGGAGATTATGCCTGTTCCACAGACGGAGTTAGTATGACCACTTCAAATCAAGCATGTATTTCGAAATTAGAATTTGGTGAACCTTCATCAGCTTACAATGGAACGACTTTCATTGAAATGAATTACAATGCATTTAATTTAAGCAGATTACAGATGGAAGTTGAAACAATTCAAGAAATCGAGGATACATTCTGGACAATCAGAAATGTAGCCGCTATTGCAGGAGCTAGTGGTTTTGTTGGCGGAGCAGTAGCATTTGTATTCTGGGCACGCCGTCCATTTACTAGTTAATACCTAAAAATTAGTAAAGTATATCAGGCAGCTCGCAGATTAACTAGCATGGGTAAAGAATGGAATTCATTTTTCGCAGTCTTTTTTCTGATGGCAACCTCGCTGTCAGGCTGTTTAGGTGAAGATTCTTCTGACAATTCTCCAGTGATTGTTGACGCAGGTTTACCTGCAGGGACATTCGTTACAGATTCAACAGGAATGAGCATTGAAGAAATGCCATTAGAAATGCAATTTTATTTTAGTAATGTAGGCGAACAAGGCGCAGAGCCAAGCATCGGCATGACTTCAAGCGGGTGTGTCTTTTTTACAGCATTTGAGAAAGCTATGCGGTCTTGTGATGCTGGGGAATCTTGGGAGGATGTATCGGGTCCGCAATGTGCATTCCAGACCAATGACCCTTGGGGATGGGTTGACCCCATTACAGATCGTGTATTTGCTGTCCAAATGCAAGGGCTTGAAACCTCTTGGATTTGCTGGAGTGACGATGATGGAGAATCGTGGCTTGGTAATCCTCATGATTCCGGAACTACTCCTCTAAATGACCACATTAAGCTTGGTTCAGGTCCATGGACGGGAGAAGGTCCATATGCCACAATAGGTTCACTAAGTTCTAATCTTTATGAGACTGCGGTATATTATTGCTATAACAAAATAGCCGGAATTTTTTGTTTCACTAGCTTTGATGGAGGAGCTACATTTGAAACTGGAGGGCAAGTAATAGGTTTAGCCACAACAAATGGTGGATTACATGGAGCCATTACAGCAGCACCAGATGGTACGGTTTATTTGCCTCCTAGAGTATCTACACCGACAATTATTTTCTCTAAGGATAATGGATACAGCTGGGAAGAACGTTACATGGGTGAAGACGTAGGCACACCAAGTATACGTAAAAATGGAGAAGTAGCCACAGATACCGAATCTAATGCATATAATATATGGGTGGGAAGCGATCAAGGAGTTTACATGTCTACCAGTATTGATTCAGGAGAGACCTGGGAACAAACAAGTGTTAGAGTAAGTCCAATAGAAGTTATTTCAGCAACTTTCCCCCACACTTCAGCAGGAGACCCTGGTAGGATAGCCATAACTTATCTTGGAAGTGAAAATTCAAGCGCACTCGGTCAACCAGATATTGATGGTGAGCCATGGAATGGGAATGCACATACGGCAACATCAAATGTTACACATTATCTTTACGTAACCTTCAGTCTAAATGCACTAGATGAAAATCCAGTATTCCACACTCAAAGATTATCTCTAGATCCGGTACAAGTAGGAAGTATTTGCCTGAACAGTGGAGATTGCCGTACTGATGATGGAGGGTCAAATCGTAATCTTTTAGATTTTAATGATTTGCATATTGACTTAGACGGTAGAGTTTACATTGGATTTGCAGATGGATGTACTGGAACATGTGCAACT
>DAQW01000089.1:0-1967 GCA_002503045.1 Euryarchaeota archaeon UBA39
CAAAATCAGGGTTCTTCCACGTGCGTGCTCCCCTGTTAACCAATCTAGAAAGGCGGTATGATATTCTAATTCTGCAGGATCAAATACCAATTTTTTTGCTAAATCTCTTTTCCACTGGGCTCTTTTGTTTGTCACCTCTTTTCTTAGCATTCCAAATATCATCCATGGTTTTCTTAGTAGCACTCTTTTGATACTAATATAACTCATATCAGTTAAAATTAGTGTACCATCCATGTCAACGGCTAGTGGTATGTCCGATATCTCGCCCATGTTGCTGCCTTAACCGCCACCATATCAAAGATTCCCTGACCGATTACATGAAGTAAACAACTCCCTCGTAGGCATTGGGTAACTAGTATGTCTGAGGATAAGATTGCTTGGAAACCCGCGGCCATGACAAGGATTGAGTCCGGAGATGAAGCGCCAACAGGGTTCGATAAGCTTGTTTTTGTTGGTATCGGAATGAAATCAGAAATGTTCGAACCCATTAATCCGAATAATTGGAAAGATACAATTTCCGGACTTAAATCATGGGGTAAAGTTCCATCAGATGCCTCATTGGTTGAAGAAATAATTCATTCTGAACGAGGCATCAATCTGAAATTAGAAGATAATGGAGAGTACTGGCTAGCAGAATTTTATCCATGGGGTACCGATGGTAGATTAAGAGCAAGAATTAGTTTAGCTACTGAAGAAAGTGATGTTCCATTAGGCGGTTTTTCATGGAATGATATTGATGTAATAACTCTAAGAAAATGGAATAGTTCTACTAGTGATGTAAAATCGAAGTTGATTTCAGCTATCAATTCTAATGATTTGCAAACTTCAAAAGAGATAGTATTCAAATCTGCGGCAGCAATTGGAAGATTCCATAAATCTGCAGAAAATGCTAGAATAACTCCTCGCGACTCAAGGAAATGGAATAAGAGAGTTGAGAAACTTGAGGCTCTATTACGTGCAAATACAATTTGGCGAGCACCTCATACAAAAGATACTGTCTGTATTATCAGTATTGGAGATGTTAGATTTTCAGATATGATTGATGAATCTGATGACAAATATGGAATTTATTTCACTAGGCCTCGATTGTCAGATAGCATTGCTAAGCCAGATTGTGAGTTTCCTGCAATGAGAGATTTTTCTTCATTAATTCATGACCTTAATCGGATATACTACTCCTGTGACTCAAAAATTTCAATTATAGATCTAAGACAATCAATGATTGAAGGATGGAGATCAACTGCTCCAGAAAAATGGTCATCTGAAAATTCTTTTTACACCCCAAGAGGGGGAGTATTCTTTTGGGAATATGAACAATGTTTGCTTGATATAATTGAAGCCGTTTCACACCAATCTGGAAAACCAGAACCAGCAGTTTCAATGATTAGAGAAGTTCCAGGAATTCAAAGCAAGATGTATAATCATCGAATTATTGCTGCTCTTTCTTTCATGACAGGTTTCTTCTCTTTACAAGGAATCTATCAGTATATTATTGGCGAGTCAGACAATTTTGTAGTTCCACTCATCTTACTTCCAGTAACTATTGGTGTTTATTACATATACAGAAGATTGGCTCCATCTCCAGCAATATCAATCTTAAGAGTCTGGAATGAGAAAATAGATTCAGATTCTTAGTTATTGACTCTTGTAAAAATGCCATTTTCAAATACATATGTTCTTGGAACACCTGTTTGAATTTCTAATTTCACCACATCTTCTTTTGAAATATTTTCAATAAACATTACAATTGATCTTAATGAATTACCATGTGCTGCAACTAGAACATTTTTCCCATTTTCAAGGTCTCCAATTATATTTTCTTTGAAGTAAGGTAAAGTTCTCTCAGCATTCATTTTCAGACTTTCTCCATCAGGTGGAGGTACATCAAAAGAGCGCCTCCAGATGTGAACTTGCTCCGCCCCATATTTCTCAGCGGTTTCTTTTTTGTTGAGTCCTTGTAATGAACC
>DAQW01000089.1:2357-4329 GCA_002503045.1 Euryarchaeota archaeon UBA39
GATAATTATCTCTGCTGTCTTTTGAGCTCTTATCAGAGCACTGGTATGGACAACATCGAATGCCACATCTTCTAACATTTTTCCAGCATTTTCAGCTTCTTTGATACCCTTTTCGGATAGTCCAATATCTGTCCACCCAGTAAATTTATTTTCTGCATTCCAGAGTGATTGTCCATGCCTGATAAGTACAAGAGTTACCAAAGTCTCGCCTCACTTGTTGTTTCTCATTCTTGGCTCAAAGAAAATCAAACTCAATTTTTCAGCAGTTTCACGTGCCATCATCAAAATATCTTCATTCAATTCTCTTTGTGTTGATGCAGATGAAACACAGTAGAAGTTTCCTGCTACTACAACCATCGCAGTTCCAAATGCCTGTACTCTGACCCAGGAATCTTCTTCCTTAATCGATCTAGCATCATCATTCACTTTGTTTAGTAGAACTTCACAAAACTCCTTCAGATGTGCTGGATTACTATCTTCTTCGAACTCAAACTTGGGGGTTATTCTTCTGAACCTTCTTTTACTAAAATTCTCTACTGGTGAGTTAACCATATTAGAATTAGGTACAGTAATCATTGTATCGGCAGAGGTTCTTATCAGAGTAGTTCTAAGTCCAATATTGACTACTTCTCCTTCAACTCCATCAACTATAATCCAGTCACCTACATTGAATGGTTGATCTACAAGAATTGAAATCGCTCCGAAAATATTTGAGACAGAATCTTTAGCAGCAAGAGCTAATGCCAAACCAGTAATTCCTAGCCCTGCAATTAGTCCGTTCAAATCAACTCCTGCATACCCTGCAATGACGAATGCACCGACTACAACAACTGCGACCCTACCGACTGATTCTGCTACGCTAGCTAGTGAACGCCTTGAAGCAATGTCGGAATCTCCTTCTACAACAATAAATGCATCCAAATAATCAACTAATCGATATGCTGCAATTAGCATTAATATTATAAATCCGGTAAAAACAACTTCGTTAAGATTAGATATCAAATCTTGATTCCAAATTGGATCACAATTTGCACTAAGATAATCTATCGCTTGTGTGAAGAATAGAGTTCCAACCATCCATCCTAGTGATGCTGGAGCAAACAGTGTTTTGCCATCAATTCTTTCAGTTTTAGAAAAGAGACTCATCAATCTTGGGAATACAAATCTTCTAGAGAGGACTCCCAATCCAATAGAAAGGCCAATTACGGCTAAGAAAATTATTAGTGTACCTTGAGAGAATCCTTCGAAAACATCGTCTCCATCCATGAAGTCAGTCAGTATTTCCATATTTGGCCGCCTCAACGGCCACTTATGAATCCCTCTCCGGTACTTCGTACCGTAAATCCGAGGCTTTCAAGACCCTAACGCCTCTCGAAGGCTCGATAATATGGCAGGCAGTAACATTAAAACCGGTCAAAAATTTGTTTCAAATCCTCGAAGAATCCCTGCAATGGCACTTCTAATGCCTTTGATGTTATGCGTTTTGGCCCCAATTTCATTGATTGCCCCCGTAAATGCACAAGAATCCGATAGTGGCATGGCCCCTGAAGATATTTGGTCCGAGGAATACTCTAATCAGATATTTCCATGGGGAGGAAATGATAGATTACAATTCCGTGAATATCATGATTATTTCAGTATGAAGGATAGAATGCAACAGTTAGCTGATACGAATAGCAATATCATGAGTTATCACGAAGGTCTTGTGGGCGGTGTGAATGCAAGAGGCCAAGAAATGGGTGTTGATAGTTACGAAGGATGGTACTACAATCATGCAAGTCCTTGGATTAAGATGACAGGTGGTGGTGAAGAATTAGATGGGGTCTCAGGAGGAGACTGCAATGTATTCGTTGGAGACTGTGGAAATTATGAAGATATACCTGATATAATGTTGGTCGGAAATCATCATGCGAGAGAATGGATGTCTTACGAAGTCCCTATGTTCTTTCTTGAAACTGTAGCATATTATTAC
>DAQW01000128.1:0-2573 GCA_002503045.1 Euryarchaeota archaeon UBA39
CCACAAGAAAGACTAGACATATTTGGAAAAGTATGTGAAAGTGGAGTTTCAATAAGTACGGTTGATGAAATGGAAAAATTGTTCGAAGGATTTGATTTGTGTGCTGCTAATACTTCAGTGTCAAAAACAATTAATGGAAATTATTGGTGGCATCTTGCTGCTTTCTTCAACGTGGCAATCAGACAGCAAGTTAAGAAATTCGAAGAAGAGAATGGACGTAAACCAGATGAGAAAGAGCATGCCGAAATTAAGGCTAGAACTCTGAGTACTGTTAGGGGAACTGTTCAAGCAGACCAATTGAAAGAATCAATGGGTCAGAATACACTGGTATTCAATCTAGATACTGCACTAAGAATGATGGGGGATGTTGCTGAGTTCTATGTTGATAATGAAGTAAGAAACCATTACTTTGTTTCAATTTCGGGATATCATATTGCAGAAGCAGGTGCTAACCCGATTTCTCAAGCGGCTCTTACTCTATCTAATGGTCTAACATATGTTGAGTTATTCAATTCTAGAGGATTAGATGCAAATAAATTCCTGAGAAACTTCAGTTGGTTCTTTTCTAATGGCATGGATCCCGAATATGCAGTAATTGGAAGAGTATGTAGAAGAATCTGGGCCATTGCTATGCGAGATATGTATGGAGTTGATGAGCGTGGTCAGAAACTGAAGTATCACATACAGAGTAGTGGTCGTTCATTACACGCTCAAGAATACACATGGAACGATTACCGAACTACATTACAGGCACTTTACGCACTAGCAGATAATGCTAACTCGCTACATACTAACTCTCGTGATGAGGCGTTTGGAACACCTACTGAAGATACAGTAAGAGACGCAGTGGCAATCCAACTAATTCTTTCAAAAGAATATGGATGGTTACAAAATGAGAATCCACTACAAGGATCTCATGTAGCAGATTGGTTAACCGATTCTGTCGAAGAAGAGATTTTGAAAATATTCGAAGAAATGCATAGGCGCGGTGGTGTTTTAGGATCTCTTGAAGTAAATTATCAAAGAAATAGGATACAAGATGAATCGATGATTTATGAGCACAGAAAACACTCAGGAGAATTACCAATTATTGGAGTAAATACTTTCGAAGAAGGAGTTGACAATTCACTATCATTAGAAGAGTTCGACATTGAAGTTACACGTTCTGATAAAGACGAAAGGATGATGGTAATTGATAGAAATAAAGCATTCAAAGAGGCTCATGCTAAAGAGGCGGAAGAAGGTTTAGCAAGACTCAAACAAGTAGCCAGAGAAGGCGGGAATCTGTTTGAAGTAATGATGGAGATTGTAGAACATTGTACTGTTGGACAAGTTACACAAGCACTATTCGAGACTGGTGGAAAGTTCCGCAGAAATATGTAAATGATACTAAAATTTAGACCTTGCTTCAACATAAGCACAATGTTCGCAGAATTCTCCTGCATCAGGTACTGAATCCGTATCAAGACAATTTTTGGCTGAAATTACGAGATTTTCAACCCAATCTAAATCGATACGTTCTCCTTCAATAATTACATCATCATTTGCTATATCAATTTCAATAACTAAAGCAGGTTTCAGAGGTATTCCTCTCACACTTTCATCAGTGCCTTCACCGAGTAAAGATTCTGCATCGTTATTCCCATTCTCATAAACGAAAAAACCTCTAGTTGAAACAGGATGTCCGAGTTCTCTGAGTAACCACTGATAGATTGCCATTTGACGAACATATCCTCCCTTGTATATATCCTCAAGGAATAATTCAGCAGTAATTTCTGCATTTGAAGCTGTAGATTTGTAGTCAACTACATACCATTCTTCGGTATCGCCTTCTCCAGATTTCCATATATCGTCAACAGCTCCTGTAAGCATCAAGCCATGCTTAGGGGCTCTGACACCCTTGAAGTTCTCGCGCCATTCATCCATCATTGGATGATCGAGGGGCACCATATGACCCAATCCATTCTGAACCATGTATGGATGTGGAGTACCGGCCTCCCTATGAGCGTCAAACTCTCTCTTTAGAAGAGTATCAACTAAGGTATTGAGTAAGAATCCTGGAATTCCTGGTTTACCTATTCCCTTCACTCTATCTAACCAAAAGCATCTTCGGCAACTGTGACATTGTTCCAACTTAGACCGACTTATTGGAAATGGATCTTTAGCCTTCTCAGTTCCGTACATCGAAGATTCTCGCGAACGAAGGTTCCACTTCTTACGCTCTGTAGTAACCATGAAATTGGAAATAGGGGGAGGGTTATGAACTATCTCATTGAGTAGACTTGTACACATATGTTGCTAAAACTGCTCCAACAAACTGTGGCACAAAATGCATCCATGATTCTGCGAGAGTCAATTTACCTGAAACTATCAGCGCGCTGGTCACTGCAGGATTGAATGATGCAAGGGAGATACTACCAACTGTTATTGCACCTGCAAGGACAACAAGAGCGATTGCAGCGCCATAGTAACCATTTCCAGATGTCGATTCAGTTGTTGCAACATTAAGAATAACATATGCCAATGCGAAGGTAAAGAGAAGTTCTGCAACTACCGCATCAGTACCTAAATCT
>DAQW01000128.1:2948-3131 GCA_002503045.1 Euryarchaeota archaeon UBA39
ATTGCAGCAGAAACTGCTGCTATAACTTGTGAAGTAATGTATGGGAGCACCTCATCCTTTTCACAGGCACCTCTGAGATAAATAGAAACAGTCACTGCAGGGTTGTAATGAGCACCTGAGATATGCCCACCAGCGTAGATCATTACCATTAGAGTCGCAGCTATACCGAAAGGAGCATATTCT
>DAQW01000052.1:0-29063 GCA_002503045.1 Euryarchaeota archaeon UBA39
GATTCTATTGGTTTTGGTGCTACTTTAGTAGAGGAATCTGATCAAGATCGACTTCTTTCTAATCAGACTATTTCAGGCACTTTCCATGAAACTGCCCTATCAGATGAAATTACTAATGAAACAGGAGTTGTTAGATTTAATTTCACAATTCCTAGTTCCCATCCATTAGGTATGATAGATATTCGATTAGATTATTCAGGTAATTTCACTTTACTAGGGACTAATCGTACTTTCAGTACAGTTACAGTTCGTACAATTACAATTATGGTAGTTGACCCTATTTTAGATAATCCAGTTGCAGGTGATACATTCAATGTTACAGGTACTCTAACATCGGAGAATGGCTCTGGAATCATTGATAGGAACGGAAATAATCTTCTCCCTGTTCTAGGATTTACAATTGATGGATTTACAGATTCATTTACTGTTGTAAATGGAACGGTGTATGATGGTAATTGGTCAGCAAGTATCAGTCTTGATCAAGACTTCCCACGGGGAACTCACTCAATTAATGTGACATATACTCCTGGTGTCAATTATTTCCTTGGTTCAACTAATGGGACCGACTTTGATAGTAGAGGCTACACTGTTCTTGATTTTAGTGACCCTCTAGATTTAGATCCCGATAGAAGAACGATTAGGGGCGATAATATCACTGTTGCTTTATCTCTTTTAGATAATGCAGGTGCTCCAGTGGAGAATGCATCTATCAATATCTCAATAGCTGGGCTAATCACATTTGAGATATTTACAAATCAGAATGGTATTGCATCTGGTAACTTTAGCGTTCCAACTACATGGGTTACAGGTCCTTTGACTATCAATGCCACTCATGATGGAATTCAAGGTACAACTGGAGTTCTTGGTGATTCAACATTTACAAGAGTCATTATTCTAGCTCCAACTGTTCTAACAGTTAATTCTGTAGAAGGTGATTTGGTCGCAGGTCAAACAATAATGGTAAATGGTACCCTTCTTGATGAACATGGCTCTTCTTTGTTAAATGAAACTGGAGAAGCTGTGGGTGGTCTAATTCATCTCGCCATCGATGGAGTAGATACTGGTGCAGCGACTATCGTACAGTCTGATCCAATTACTGGCCAATGGTCGATATCTTACACTTTACCTGTGGATACTACACCAGGTCCTCATAATGCGACTGCCTTTTTCCTTGGTGGTTTCCTGTGGGTGGATCCAATGGGGCAAGGAGATTCTCTCAACCCTGAGTATTATCTTGAATCAACTGATACTTTAGGATTCGATGTTTCAGTACCAACCGAGATTCGATTATTTGGTGGGAATGCAGATGTTACTCGTGAAGAACTCCTTGATCTAACAGGTGTTCTTCTAGATATTGTCGAGCGCCCTATTCCAGACATGACACTTAGTGTTTGGATGAATGGGCAGTTCTTGACCAATGTTACTTCTGATTCTGAAGGAGTCGTTTCTATATTGTATCCAGTTCCTAGTGACATGCCATTGGGGACTCAAAATGTTGAAGTTCGTTTTGCTGGTGCTCCATTGTATCTTCCATCAAATGCCACAACTACCTTTGATGTATATGCGCCAATAGTTGTAACAGTTGATGCAATTGATACAGCAGCAGTTGGAGATACTGTGATAATTTCGGGAACGATTAGGGATAATATTCCAGATAACTGGGTACCAGGTCATATTGTTACTGTTCGTGTTGACAATAGCATCATTGGTTCTGCTACAACTGAAGTTGACGGTACTTGGGCATTGGATTGGATAGTTGGGCCAGCGTTTTCTATTGGGTCACATGAGATTGTTGCCTATTCTGAGCCTCAAGGGTTCTATTTGGGTGGACAATCGAATACTAGCATTATCATTAAGCATAATGCAGAGATTACCAATTTGGTCCTTGATGATGGAGGGGTAGCAACACGGGGTGAGACATGGAACCTTTCGGGTATTCTAGTTGATAGTGACACAAGTCCACGTATTCCAATTGAGGGGGCGATTATTACAATCGAATTAGACGGCGTCGTACTTACAACGGTAACTACCGATTCAACTGGTGCATTTTCTACTCAGATTCCAGTTTTGGTTTCATATGACCGTGGAATGCATAACATTAGAATCTCCTATGATGGTAATGACCAATTCATTGGAGCAGAAGCTAATGCTACGGCATATACTTGGTCTGATGTTACTGTCGAAATAATTGATGTTTCAGATAATAATATCCGTTCAAATTCCTCGCATCCAATTGAGATCACTGGTAGAATCGTTGAGATTGGTGGTACAGGAAATACAGTCATTGGTTCAGACATTTCACTGATTTGGGCTGGAGCTGTAGAATCTGATGCTGTAGTGACATGGGACAATGCCACTGGACAATTCACAATTTCATTGGTTGGCCGTTCACCTATGCAGGGTGATCTTGAATTTACATTAAAGGTGGTAAGAGATGAATCTAGATTCTTTAATGAGGCAGAGAAAGTCGGAATTGACGCATTCTTGATGGTACCTGCTTCCTTTAGTGCTGATTCAGTAGAAGTTGACCTTAATTCTCGAGAAATTATTGGAACTGTTATTGTAACCGCAGATGATACTGGTGCCCGTATTGCCAATGTTTCGATTACAGCATTATTATTCAATCAAACCTCAGAGATTACTCAGTTCGGGAAGTTAACTGATGAATCAGGTGTATTTGAGTACAATTTCGTTAGCCAGGAACCACTACCTACATTTTCTGATACTGCTCATTGGGGCTACTTTGAAATTCGCCTTAATACAACATCTTCATTGATCGCTCCGGATGATCGAGGTGATTTGTTGAATATTGTTATTGATCTAACATATGTTCAGGCAGATGAATCAAAGTCTGTATTCAGTCCAAGTTCTATTGCAATTGTTGCTATTATTTTACTTGCGGCTGCAGGCGCAGTAATTCAAATGAGAAGAAAACGCAGTACAATTGAGGAGATCCAAGATATTTTCACATATACTGCTGAACTATTAGCTGCTGGTGATGAGATTAGAGAAGCAATTTTCAATTGCTATGAGGATTTATGTTTGGTACTGATGCAAAATGGATTCTTGAGACGTGATTTCGAAACAGTACGTGAATTCGAGATGGCTATTCGTCAGGCATTACCTATTCGTGAATCTGCTTTGGAAGCACTTGACCAAGTCTTTGAGGAAGCAAGATATTCTTCTCATGAGATGGGTGATTCTCACAAGGCTGCTGCTCAACAAGCATTGTCAAATGTTGTTTCTGAAATACAGAATATGGCTGAGATACCTACTAGGTAATCATTCTGAGAAACGAATTTCTAATCTACCTTTAGCATGAGTTGCACTAAGTATTTCTCTTCCATTTGGAAGAGGGGTTACCACTGGTTCTAACCCTTCTCTATCGATTCGAAGATATGAGGTTCCTGAATGGATTCCTACCTTTACCTCCAAACCGTCAGAAGGCAATCCTAGAGTCATTATGGAAACTCCATCAATCATTGCCACTGCATCTAATGATGCGCCCATGAGATTTTGAGCAAACAGTTGTGAATCTGCTTCTCTTGTGCGTTCGACAACTTCACTTGCAGATTGTAGGAATTTTTCGTGCCCATTAATTGCAGGAGAATCTACAGTAGTAGTGGAAATAAAATGTGCATGTAATTCCATAGCTGTCGAATCCAAGCTATGCTCAACTGCTTGATTTTCACCTTCTCCGTCTATCTCGATGGTGTGCCATTGCATGTCCGACATTATCCTGCCCAAGTACTGCATAGTCATCAACCCTCGTAGTCATCCACTATGTCTTGCTGGTTCTGGATGGCGGGTAAAGAACCGTCTAACAAGACGTTCTGTTGAACTTGAGTCAACTGTTTCAAACATGTTTAGATTACGTGGTAAGCAACTACGATATCCTCTATCTCCTACTCGCCGGTCAAGTATGACTACAATCGCTCGATCTTCTGCTTTTCTGATTGGTCTACCCATGGCTTGTAAAATTGAATTCACTGCAGGTTGTGCAGCAGAATATTTCCATGCATTTCTTTCTCCAAATCGTTCAGCAACATAATCTCTTAGTGCTTGATTAGATGCTGTAGGTCTTGCCATAGGGATTCCAATACAAATTACAGCATCTAAGATATTAGCGTCATAATCAATTCCTTCAGATAATCGTGCATTATAGACTCCTGCTAAGATACATCTCTGACCTGCATCTCTTGATCGCTTGAGTTGAATTAGTGCATTTTCTACCTGAAATTTAGACCAACTTCGTTCTTCAACAATCACTCTTCTTCCTGGCCATGAACCTTCATTGATGATGTCATCTAGTAAGTCATATGATGGTAGAAAAATAGCAACATGTCCAGGTGTTTGCCGGAGTACGCTATGGATATGTTCCCTTATCTTCCTAGTATTTTCACCGGTTCGATTTGAATATTTAGTAGTTACATCAGTTGCAAGTAATACTGGTCTGCGATCATTTTCGAATGGGCTTGAATATTCTTCATAGATAACTTCTCGATTTTTTGGAACTCTCAAGATTTCACCATACATCGATGGGGGAAATAGTGTTCCAGACATTAGGATGGCTCCGGAGCACCTAGAAAAAACGGATTGAGAAACAACTCCAGGATCTAGTAAGTGGGTTGTAATGCGTCCTTCCTCTTTGAGACCCAACAGATCGAATACGGTTGCCAATGCTTTCTCTCCTCTTCTCTCATCCAAAATGGAGATTATTTCTGCAAACCTATAGCATGCTAAGTCTTGTTCGTCATCTATTTCTTCATCAAGATCCACTTGGACTTCTTGTAAAGTTTTGATGAAGTTGGTAAGAGAAATTGGTTCCTCAATTGTTTCTATTAGTGAGTTCTCAATTATTTCTAGTAACTCAGAGGGATGTGTCATCATTTCCTCTTGTTTGCCTAACATTTTTTTTAGGCTGGTAATATATTCGCTAATACTTGTTCTAATTCTAGATAATGCCGCTTCAGATTTCCGTGCATTCTCTAAATCGTCATTATGCATATCCGTTTTCGAATTCGAATTTACCCTTTCAGCAGATAAATTATCTAATCGTCCTCGATGTTCTTCCATTTCATTGAATGCATCTCTAATTATTTGATTAGTTAATCTCCGTTCTAACCCCATTCTGATTCTGTTTGGCAAATTATGTGCTTCGTCTACCACGATAATTGTATCTTCAAGTTCAATTCCCATTGATGGGAGAGAGGCTTCTCTAATGTTCTCGACAAATACGTGATTATAATCGCAAACGATGATGTCTGAATCTTTAACAGATGAACGTGCTGTTGACCAAGAACATATGCCTCTTTTCCGACCTAAATCTATCACTTCGTCTACGTGTTTTGGTCCCTCTAAAATGAAATTACGTAGATTATTTCTCCCAAGAGTCTTCATATCTTCTGGCACATCTGCTTCACAACTACATTTCCCAGTAATTCGATCGACATCTATGCACATAGATTCTCTTCCAATCATGTCGACCAATTTGATTTGATCAGAAAGAAGTATCTTTTCGTTAATTTTTTTCACTGAATCAACAACTATTCGATGTTGGCTCTGTCTACCTGTTAGGAACAAAATTTTCTTTTTACCTTCTGGATGATTTTTTGCTGCAGAGAGTGAAGAAGAAAGAGAAGCTGCTGTTTTCCCGATTCCAGTTGGTGCTGCGGCGAACAGAAAACCATTTTTTTGAAGAACAATATTCCCATCTTCAATCATTTTTGCTTGCCCTTCGCGCAGAGTATCGTGGGCTACGAACTCAAATTCTTGGGCAGTCACATTTTCTTCTGAAACTCGGCCCCTCAAGAAGATTCGCTAGATGCCTAGCGGCCAAATCAATTAGGTTGCCCCGAAATTCGGGGCGGGTGTGTGGGTGATCATACATTTCTTTGAATTTGAAAGGCTCTCTCTCTAAGTCCCTCAAAATTTCTGGGGTTGAATGGTGTCCCCGCCGGAGCGGGGGGGTGTGTGGTGAAAATTGTAGATGCATCTACTGCTCTGTCTCTGATTGGATCCAAGTTTTGTTGAAACAATTCTCTTATTGGATTAGATTTTGTACACTTGGTTAGCATTGTATTTCTTAATGCACTTCGTAACTTTAGTGGGAGAAAGACATTGGTCGCAGGGGGGTTTTGACGCCCCCCTGCATTGGTTGAGTTCCCATCCCCTACCATGTCCATCCGCCCTCCTTAGGGTGTGTGATCCTCTCTTTGTCTCAGCCGTTGTGCTAGCTGTTGATGCCGTGCTTCTAGCACAGTTTGAAGGTCATCTGAAGCAACCATTTCTGCTTTCATGTGGGTTCTTAATGCTGCTCTAGTAACTTGATCAGGAGAATCGCCATGTATGCTGCAAAACATTTCGATTTTGTCAGTGAGATCCATTCCTAAATCAACAGAAAGAGTTCCTCCAATTGCTCTAGATGGTGATGATTCGATTAATTGGCGAACCGCGAGACGAATGACATCAGATCTATTCCGCATGCCATCTAAGCCAACCATTTGGTCTAAGGCCATGAGATGATCTTCAGGAATTCTGCACTGAACCATTGGGCTGACATTGGACATTCTCCGCGACCTCCAATTAACGGGGGTAAGTCTCAGTATATAGTTGTATTTCATTTGCAATACATTTGTATTACAATAAAATATTATTCGGATTCGTCATACGTGTCTCCTTTTTCGTTCCACCATCTCCAAATGATTAGTCCAATTAACGTTGAACTTGCATGACCAATTGAGATGGCTGCATCTGTACCATAACTAGTGTAATTCCAAACCTCAAATAAGAAAACAAGTATCAAAGGAAATAGTGGTTTCTTCGCATGATAAGCAAGTGCCCCCAAAGCCCCAAACATTCCAATTGATCCACCTCTGAATGACCTGCTCATGACGTAAGAAAACAAATCAATATCGGGATTTATGGTGAAACCAATATTGTAAAAAATTGCCATAAATATTGATGTTAATGCACTAGTTCCGATGAAAATTATTGCCGCACGTTTCCAATTATTATGTGCCTCAAACGATTGTAAAAAGAACATTATTCCTGCTGTAACATACATCGCATGTACTGTATCCCAATGTGCAAAGGGTGAAATGATTAATGATAAAAGGAAAATTAGAGGATTAGTTGTTAATTCATTTGGGTCCATTCTAGCGATTTGCTCACTAATTACTTTCAAACTGTAAAAAAGATCACCCTCTAAGGCATCTTCTATTAGAATCACATAACTCCAAACTAATACAAGATAGAATATTGTAAATCGTCTGGTTTGAATAATCTGTTTAGGGTTCAGTATTTTTCCAGAAGTATCTCTCCAAGGCGCAACAAATCCAAGTAAGTTTTTGGACACATGTTGAGGTCCAGAATGTGGTAAAATCTGGTCTTCCACATATTATTGCCCCTTTCTTCTTCATTTGAAACCTCTCCTTACTTTCGAATATATATTTCACACCGATTTTACATTTTCAAGCGATTCGGCCATATAGTTGTGATATAACCCAGAAGCATGGGAAGTAAGGGGGAGAGTAGAGGACTCTACATTCTAATGAGAACAGTCCAGGTTGCTTTAGCTGATGACATTGTTACTGATGATGAATCTGCAATTTTGAAAGTTATTGAATCAGTAATGGGTTTAGATTCAGGTAGTTTACAAGATTGCTTTGCCATAGCCCGAGGTGATATGATGTCTCCATTTACGGATTCAGATGTTGATGGTCATACAAATCGAAAGTTGGGCGATCTTGCAATGTATCAGAATGTTTTGATTACAGCATTAGATGATGAAGTGATAACAGATGATGAGATGGCAATGTTAGATGTTCTTCGGAGAGTTCTGCGCCTTCAATCTGATGAACATGCTTTGATGGTTGAACAGATTCGATTGCTTGTGGCTAGATCTGATAGTTCTGAACGTCTTACTGAGAGAATGGAAAGATATTTGGTCAGACATCCATTCTCATGAGCATCTTTCCTTTCTGTTCCGAATTGCCTAAATCCTGTGTGTATTCTCAACGTCCATGAAGCGGCGTTTGAGTGTTCTTCTAGTGTTCCTTTTTCTCACTCCAATTTTGATTTATTCTTTAGAAAACAAAGAAGTAATCCCCCTTGGAGAAGAAATGAATCAAGACCTTTCTGCTAGAGCGAGTTCTTCTCAATTACTTTGGTTTGAGAATGCTGGGGGTTCTGGGTCAGATAATATTCAAGGGATTGATGTAGATGATTTTGGCAATGTATACGTTTGTGGATACTATCATCAAACAATGAATTTAGGCGCCCTTTCTACACCTGCTTCAAGTAGTAACTCTGCAGATATTTTTGTTGCGAAATTATCTGCTACTGGTGATTGGTTATGGGTGAAGACTGCAGGTTCTACTAGTTCTGATTATTGTTATGACATTGATGTAGACAAGGGAGGGAATGTTAGTATTACTGGGATTTATTATAGTTCAATTCAATTCGGTAATGATTATCATTCTTCAAGTGGTTCTTACGATATTTATGTGGCGGTTTTAGATACGGCAGGAAATTGGCTTTGGTCCGAAACAGTTGGAGCTAGTAGCAGTGATTACTCTCACGGAGTAGCACTAGCAGAATCAGGTAATGTATATATTACGGGATATTGGTCATCAGGTACACTGAATTTTGGCTCTGCTGGTTCAATTCAATGTGGGAGTTGTTACTCTGATGGTTTTCTTGCTAGTCTTGATTCTCAAGGAAATTGGCGTTGGGTCGAGAG
Source organism: Euryarchaeota archaeon UBA39 (assembly GCA_002503045.1). GTDB lineage: Archaea > Thermoplasmatota > Poseidoniia > Poseidoniales > Thalassarchaeaceae > MGIIb-N2. Next base: position 8,744 of record DAQW01000052.1, read on the forward strand.
GATTGGAGGTAGTTACTATGAGAGAGGACGTTCAGTAGCAGTTGATGCTCAAGAACGTGTATATGTGACAGGAGAATTTTCCTATAATGTTGAGTTCTCAGGAATGACATTGAATAATGGGAATCGTGGTTATGATTATTGGGGTTTTATTGCTCAATATTCCTCTACTGGATCTCATTCTTGGGCTGAGGAATTTGGATATAGCTCTTATGAGACATATCCTGAAGGAATCAGTGTAGATTCAGGGGGTAATGCTACTGTTTGTGGACGTTTTTATGGATATTCAGAATTCTCTGGAAATAGGTTGCAAGCAAATCAGAATAGTTGGGATATGTTCGTAGCTCAAATCTCACCATCGGGTAATTGGAACTGGTACGACAAGGGAGGAGGAAGTAGTACCGATTACTGTTACGAAGTTTCTACTGAATGGGATACTGGAGAAATAGCTGTTACAGGATACTACTATAGTACTGCAATCTTTGGTCCTTATGGACTATCTAGTACAGGTTCAAATGACGTATTTGCTGCTACAATATCCTCTACAGGTTCATGGAATTGGGTTAAAGGATATGGTTCAACATCTGGTGATTCCGGATATGGTGCAGCAATACTTGGAAATGAAACATATTTTGGTTTCAATTATCCTACTTCTTTGTCGATAGATGGTTCACCAGTTTCACATAGTGGTTCAAATGATTTCGTATTAGTTGTTCATGGTATTGATTCCGATGGAGATAATGTAGGGGATCGAACAGATCGTTTCCCAATTGATTCAACTCAATGGTCTGATTTTGATGGTGATGGCTATGGGGATAATTGGGCTGATCCTTCATTGAATGCTTCTAGATCAGGTGGACTAGGAGTTTATCGAGATGGTGCTACTACTCCAGACTTTTGCCCGGTTGTATTTGGAACAAGCACAAGAGACTCCTTTGGGTGTCCTGATGAAGATGGTGATGGGCAATCAGATTCCAATGATGCATTCATTGGTAATTCTACCCAGTGGCAAGATACCGATTCAGATGGATTTGGAGATAATACTGAGGGGGTAGCTCCTGATGATTGTCCAAATGTATGGGGTACCTCTACGAAAGATTCCTTCGGATGTACTGATTTAGATGGCGATGGCTGGTCTGATCTCGCTGATGATTTCTTCAATAAACCAACACAGTGGAATGATACCGATGGTGATGGAATGGGTGATAATTGGCGAATAGGTACTTGGAATTCATCTCGAATGTCTCATTGGCCAGGTATGTGGGTAGAAGGTGCATATTTGCCTGATCCTAGTCCTTTAGATAGAGATAATGATGGGTATGAAGATATTGATCTTGATCAATCAATAGGTCCATTTGACGATTGCCCTGATACACCTGGGACCTCGTTTAGAGATCGAATAGGTTGCGTGGATTCTGATGGTGATGGTTGGTCTGATATTTCGGATGCTATGCCAGATAATCCTGATCAAAACTCGGATTCTGATGGAGATGGTTTTGGAGACTCTCCTGGTTTCCCCGATTCTGATGATTGCCCAACACGACAGGGTACTTCCTCTATTGATCAAATAGGGTGCCCGGATAATGATGGAGATGGAATCTCTAATGATGGTGATGATTGTCCTGTAGATTTTGGAGAATCCTCTAATGGCTGTCCAGATAGTGATGATGATGGCGTTCCAGATGTTGCAGAATCTGGATTGGTAGATGATTGCCCCTCTGAATGGGGTTCATCTACAGAAGATCGAATTGCTTGTCCTGATCGTGATGGCGATGGCTGGTCAGATGAAGGGGATGTGTATCCTTCGGATTCAAGCCAATGGGCAGATTCTGATGGCGATGGCTGGGGAGATAATCCAAATGGAACCGATCCCGATAGTTGCCCCGAAGAGTATGGTGAATCTATTGAAAATGGATTAGTTGGATGTCTAGATAGTGATGGTGATGGATTTGCAGATATTATCGATGGTAATTCTAGCGTCCCAGGTGGATGGGCAAACGATGCGTCATTATGGTCAGATACAGATGGCGATGGCTGGGCAGATCAGCAAGGTTTTGATCAAAGTGATGATTGTCCTTTAGTAGCGGGCAATTCAACTCGTTTTACCAAAGGGTGTCCAGATTATGATGGTGATGGATGGGCAGATATGGTTGATCCTGATGATGATAATGATGGATTTACTACCTTTGATGAAATAAATGTAGGCACTGATCCTTATGATGCTAATGATGTTCCTTTAGACGCTGATGGTGATAAAACTCCTGATCAACTCCAGCAGAGTTCTACATTAGATCCAGCAGTTCAAACAGGTGTATCAATCGGAATTCTAGTAATCATAATGATTGGCGCAATAATGTCTGTATTAGTTTGGAGATCTTCTACTGGACGAAGGAGTAATTTTGAACGTCTTAGGAATTTGATTGATGATTCTGAAGGATATGAGGGCATTCTTGATGTTGAGAAAGAAGTGGAGGATTTATCTGAAAAAGGTAGGATTGACGCAGGCCAGACTGCATTGCTTTTCGATCGAATTGGAGATAAGCGCTACCGTCTTGAGGAAGAGATGCGAGCTGCTCAACAGGCAGAATGGTGGGCTCATCAGCAGGCACAGGGCCAACAGGTGCAACAACAGGTTGATCCAAATGCGTATGCCCAACAAGGTTGGGGCCAACAGGGTTGGAATCAGCAGTAACAACGTAGGGTTCATTTCCAAGTCCGTCCGGGCATGTATCAATGAGAGTCATCAATGACACCATTCATGGTTCGTTTTCGATTGATGGTGTTAGAGAGGATTTACTTTCTACTCCTGAATTCAATAAATTAAGCCATATCAAGCAGTTAGGTCTGGCTCATTTGGTTTTCCCAGGCGCTCACCATACTCGATTTGAACACTCTCTTGGAGTATCTCATTTGGCGGGGAGAATGGCCAATAGTCTATCCTTGTCTGACGAAGAATCGACAATTGTAGAAGTAGCAGCAATGCTACATGATGTAGGTCATGGGCCATATTCTCATACTTTGGAACATATCCTTCATGAAAGAGGTGGGGCAGATCATATGCATATTACTGAAGGAATCATTACTGGTGATTATGACATACTTTCTGATGAAGAAAGGTCTCTATTCCCTGAACGACGCACAGTACCCGAGATTTTGGAGTCTTACGGAATAGATCCTAAAGAAGTGTCATCTTTGATTCATGGGCCGGATGCTGGAGGAAAAGAAAGAAATTTATTTCATTGGGGGGAAGGGGCAGAAGCCTTCCATTCACAAGATCATACTATGGGGCATTTGGTCCATGGGCCAGTTGATTGCGATCAAATGGACTACCTTTTACGAGATGCTCATTTTACTGGTGTTCGCCATGGAATCATTGATCATCACCGTTTGATACATTGTATGGAACGACATTCTGGAGATATTGCTGTAACAGAGGGTGGTTTGTCTGCATTGGAAGGAATGATGACTGCAAGAGCTCTAATGTATAGTGCCGTTTATTTTCATAGAGTAACTCGAATTACTGAAGTAATGCTTTCTCGAGCAGTGGAAAGGTGTGAAGATTCACTTCCAGAAGCTGTTCAGATGCAACGTATGGTAGATGCTGAAGTTTGGCATGCATTAGATTCAGCCGGTCCATTCGCTAAGGATATGATTAAGCGGTTAAAATATCGACGTTTACTAAAGAATTGTTTGACTAGAAGAATGGATGAATTGGATTCTAATCAAATTGATAGATTGATTCATTTAGCTACTAATTCTGATGAACGTATTCAAGTTGAAGATGAAATTGCTAGACGTTCAGGTTTGGAATCGGGATATGTCTGTATAGATGTACCTTCAATCAAATTGTTACTTTCAGAACCAAGGATGTCTGCAGTAGATGTTCGCATAATTGGAAAGGATGGAAGAACAAGATGGTTCAGAGAACACACTCCTGTTGCAGATGCTCTTAGGAAACGACAGGTTAGTCAAAATGCAATGTCAATCATTACACTGCAAGGGTATGAAGAAGTTGTATCTAATATTGCAGAGAGAATAATCTATTCTTAGATTAAATAACTATAATACAACCATTCAAGTGCTTAATTCATCTCGAATTAACTATCCTTTACGGGCCAAACCTCGGAGAGATGAAAAAAATGCATAGCCACTTGAAAGAAGTTTATGAAAATGTAAAAAGTAGAGATCCAGATCAACCTGAGTTCCATCAGGCAGTTCTTGAAGTTCTTGAGAGTCTAACTCCAATTGTTGATGAACGTCCTGAATTCCTTGAAGCGAATATTTACAATCGCGTTGTCGAGCCAGAGAGACTGATTCAATTTCGAGTTCCTTGGGTTGATGATGAAGGAAATATGCAGGTTAACCGTGGATTCCGTGTGCAGTTCAATGGTGCAATAGGTCCTTACAAGGGCGGATTCCGCTTCCACCCTTCAGTTAATGCTTCGATTCTCAAATTTCTGGGTTTTGAACAGATTTTCAAGAATAGTCTAACCGGACTTCCAATGGGAGGAGGAAAAGGAGGTTCTGATTTCAATCCTAAGGGCAAGTCAGATAATGAAGTAATGAGATTTTGTCAGGCATTCATTGGTGAACTTTGGCGTCATATTGGCCCTGATACCGATGTTCCTGCAGGAGATATTGGAGTGGGTGGTCGCGAGATTGGTTACATGTTTGGAATGTACAAGAAAATGGCTAACGAGTGGTCTGGTGTTCTCACTGGTAAAGGCCTCCCATACGGTGGTTCTCTTATTCGGCCTGAAGCCACAGGATATGGTTGCGTATATTTCGTAAGAGAGATGCTTGCAACAAAGGGAGAAACTATGGAAGGAAAGCGAGTATCAATATCAGGTAGTGGGAATGTTGCTCAGTTTGCTGCAGAGAAAGTTCTAGATCTCGGGGGAATTCCAGTTACTCTTTCTGATTCTAGTGGATTTATTCATGATTCATCAGGAATAACACGTGAGAAACTAGCGTGGGTAATGGACTTAAAGAATGAACGTCGTGGTAGAATTAAGGAATATGCAGAACATTTTGATGGCGTTGAATATCATGAATCCAAGCCTGAACCTTCAATGAATGGCCTCTGGTCTGTTGATGTAGATGTGGCTCTTCCTTGTGCTACTCAGAATGAACTCAATGGTGAAGAGGCTGCAGCTCTTGTTGCAAATAGTGTAATGGCAGTTGGAGAAGGGGCTAACATGCCTTGTACTCCTGAAGCGGTAGAGGCATTCCAGAAAGCAGGTGTCCTCTTTGCTCCCGGTAAAGCATCTAATGCAGGTGGTGTTGCAACTTCTGGTCTTGAGATGTCTCAGAACTCTCTTCGAATGTCTTGGACTCGCGAAGAAGTCGATGAGAAACTAGATGGTATTATGGTGGGGATTCACAAGGCTGCTTATGAGACTGCACAAAAATATGGTCGTCCTCATGATTATGTGTTTGGCGCGAATGTGGCTGGATTCCTTAAGGTCGCAGAGGCGATGTTAGCGCAGGGTTCTTGGGGTTAATCTCCGACTTTAGTTAGTCCCTTAGGCATAGTTGGCGGGTACTACATTTTGTTGATTATACCATTGTAGGTGCAGGATGGTCGTCTCCTTTATCATCCGGCTTTCTAACTCTAGTCCATACATTTGCCATTAATTCATCATGGTGATGCATACAATAATGAAAACGCCGATATGCTTCCCTGAATGAGTATGCTTTTTTCCCAGTAGCTACCAAAAATCCTTCCGGAGAAAGGCGAGAGATTACTTCGCCTTCTTCGGTACATCCGGGGTGATCGCAGTTCGGCATTCATCATCACCTGTCACTCACAACACTTGAACCATTGTAATGATTCAACTATTTTCTGCTCCTTCTTCTGGATTAGGTTGAATCACTACAAGAGCCATGTTTGCTTCTACATTATCGCCTTCTGAACAATTAATCGTAGAAATCTTTCCAGATATAGGTGCTGTAACTTCATTTTGCATTTTCATTGCTTCTAGAATCAGAATCACTTGTCCTTCAACGACTTCTTGGCCTAATGAGACTTCCAATGTTACAATTTTTCCAGGAATACTGGTTGAAACAGTTCCTGATTTTGCCTTTGCTCCTCCTCCGGAACTTCTTCGACGGGGCGTGGGGGAAGATCCCACGCCGTCGGGAAGTTTGACGATGAATTCAGTTCCAGAAACTGTGGCCCTTAATTGCCCATCATCCATTTCTTCGATATCAACTGAGAAAATTTCTCCATCGATTTCGATGTCATATTTTTCGCTCACTAATTCACCTCCAAGTACTCCTAGAACTTCTGGATCGTATGAGATTTTTTCGTCCGAATCTCATCCTTCGATGATCTTGTGCGAAAGAAGGTCCCAACATTCTCCCAATATTGGCCCTCTCATCTGTATTTTTTGTGGTATGAAGTTTTACAGCTAAAGCAACAGCTAGTTGTAATCTATTATCTATATCATTAACCTCAATATCTCGTGAGTCGCGTAAAATCCTACCTATCTCAGAGGTGAAAGAGGATTTTTTCTCCATTTGATTACCTCAGAGTGGGATATTTCCATGCTTTCGAGTAGGTCTCGGTTCTTCTTTATCCATCAGATGTCCAAGTGCTCGAGAAAGACGGTCACGAGTTTCTGCTGGGTCTACTACATCATCCAAGTAACCTAGAGACGCGGCTTTGTACGGAGTTGCAAATGATTCTGTGTAATCATTTACTAGACGTTCACGTTCTTGTTCTGGATTTCCAGAAGATTGAATTCTTTTTCTATGGATAATTTGTACTGCGCCTTCAGCTCCCATGACTGCTAGTTGAGCAGTTGGCCAAGCGATGTTGTAGTCCCCACGGATATGCTTTGACGACATAACATCATACGCGCCGCCATATGCTTTTCTTAATATCACAGTCATCTTAGGTACCGTTGCTTCTGCATAAGCATAGAGAAGTTTAGCACCATGTCGAATAATTCCTCCCCATTCTTGGCTGGCACCAGGGAGGAATCCTGGTACGTCAACAAGTGTGACGAGAGGGATGTTGAAAGCATCACAGAATCGAACAAATCTAGCAGCTTTAACAGATGCATCAATATCTAAACATCCTGCTAAGAAATTAGGTTGATTTGCAACTAAACCTATTGAATGTCCATCAAGACGTGCAAATCCACAAACAATATTCTGTGCAAAATCTGCTTGTACTTCAAGAAAAGCTCCATGGTCGACAATGCCTTCAATGGCAGTAATTACATCATATGGTTTTGAAGGGTCTTCTGGAACTAGTTTCCTTAGTGTTTCAGCATCAATTGACGGTTTAGCAGAAGAAGTGCGAGGTGTTCTTTCAAGGTTATTGGTAGGCAAGTGTCCGAGTAAATTTCGAACCAAATCTAGAGCATCTTCATCTGATTCTGCTGTAAAATGAGTTACACCTGATCTACTTGCGTGTGTATTCGCTCCACCTAGTTCTTCAAATGAAACCTCTTCATTGGTTACTGTTTTGATTACTTCTGGGCCTGTGATAAACATATGTGCAGTCTTATCGACCATTACTACAAAATCAGTGATTGCTGGACTGTATACTGCCCCTCCAGCACAAGGTCCCATAATTACTGAAATTTGAGGAATGATTCCACTTGCTCTAACATTTCGGAAGAAAATTTCAGCATATGATCCGAGTGAAGCCACACCTTCCTGGATTCGAGCACCTCCACTATCATTCATTCCAACAACAGGTGCTCCAGTTTTCAGTGCCATGTCCAATAACTTACAGATTTTTAGTCCATGCATTTCACCTAGGCTTCCTCCATAAACAGTGAAATCTTGAGCATAGCAATATACAGTTCGTCCATCTACCGTTCCATATCCACAAACTACGCCGTCACCTGGAATTACATTCCTATCCATCCCAAAATCGGTGCATCTATGTTCAACAAGGGCATCAATTTCTTGGAATGTTCCTTCGTCTAAGAATACTTCAATTCGTTCACGAGCGGTCATTTTTCCCTTACCATGTTGGGCATCAATTCGGTTTTGACCCCCTCCCATTTCGGCCTGTCCCTTCCGTCGCCGCAGGTCTTGGAGCCTCTCCTCTGTCGTCTCCATATCTGCCCATTCCACGAAGTTGCCCATAATTCATACCCTTGAATCATTGAATTTAGACGGTTGGTTCAAGATAAACGGGTATACTCGCGGTACATGGATCCCCTCCGTATTGTTGTGGCCAAGCCAGGCCTTGATGGACATGATAGGGGTGCAAAAGTTGTTGCTAGAGCACTTAGAGATGCAGGTCATGAAGTAATTTACACAGGGTTGCGTAGAACTCCTGAAGAGATTATTAGAATTGTAGAGGATGAAGATGCCTCAATTCTAGGATTATCTTCGTTATCAGGCGCTCATGGTTTTTTGTTTCCAAGAGTATGTGAGTTACTAAGGGAGAGCGGTTTGAATGATATTGTTGTTTTTGGTGGGGGGATAATTCCGCAGGCAGATCGACCAGAATTGTTTTCAGCAGGTGTAAGAGCAATATTTGGCCCGGGAACTCCAACTGAAGAATTTCTTCATTTTCTTAATGAAGTAAAGAAACGTAGAATTGCAAATGAACCCGTAGGTGTTGGCGTTTCTGATGGTTGGCATTGGAGATAATCTTATGTCGAAATTAGATCTAGTAAATGAAGCAGCAAAAGGTTCTCGAAGAGCCCTAGCTCGTTTACTTACTCATATCCAACAAGGCGATCAGGAATCTATTGATTCTGTTTTATCTGCCACTTCAGTTCAATCGATAGGGATTACTGGTCCCCCAGGAGTTGGGAAATCATGTCTTACCGATTGTTTGGCAAAATTCTTTGCAGATCGTGGGGAACGTGTAGGTGTTTTGTGTATTGATCCAAGTTCTCCAATTAGTGGAGGTTCCCTTCTAGGTGATCGAATGAGAATGGAACAAAGTGGTGTCGATGATAGAATATACATCCGTAGTGTAGCAACTAGAAATTCTCATGGATCTATTCCATTACGGCTAAAGGCAATGATTTCCGCTCTTTCAATATCTGGGATGGATCGAATCTTGGTAGAGACAGTAGGAGTTGGACAGACTGAGATTGGGATTGTATCAATGACTGACTCGGTTTTGCTTGTAGATGGACCTGACCGAGGAGATATTATTCAAGCCGAGAAGGCTGGATTACTAGAATTAGCAGATGTAGTAGTTGTGAATAAAGGAGATTTGCCTGGTTCAGAGCAGGCTGCAGCAAATATTCGTTCAGGTTTAGCACTTGGGCCAGCATCAAATGTCCCAGTATTGGTAGTTAGTGCATTGAATCGAATAGGTATCAATGAGTTGGTAGGTGCATTAGATGAAATTCAACCACGTCCGTCAGTAGAGATTGTAAAATGCAGACACCGTCTTTCATCTGCTATTATTGATGAAGTAGTCTCAAAGAAATCCTTTGATGTAGCAGTAACTGATTTGGCTGAAGGAAGAATTTCAATAGAACAGGCGATTGAACGAGTTTTTCAGGAATAGGACAAAAAAGGGATAACCAAATTACCAGTTATGGCATTGAGTAATGTGGGACCTGAATTTTCGGATATTAATCAAAATCTGGATGACCATGTTCCTGCTTCCGTTGGAGGTTTACGTGGTCATCTTTTCCGGAGATTAGTACATATTGGGATGATGATTATCCCATTTTTATATTATTGGCATGGTTCAGAGATTTCCGAGTTTTTTTTCGATTTGAATCCCAAACAATTTGTTAGTGTAATTGGTTTTACTTTTCTTTTAATTGAGATTGTGCGATTAAGAATGGGATTTGTTGTTTTCGGTCAACGTGATTATGAAAGTACCCAAATATCTGCTTTTTTCTGGGGCGGATTTACAGTATGTTTGGTTCTATTAATCTCTCCTGAAGCAGGAATTCAGAATAGCGCTTTTGGTTTTCCATTAATTCTGGGACTTACTTTGATAGATCCATTAATGGGCGAGTTACGTCGTGCGAGTTGGTCTAGTAGAAATGTGATTTTGATTGGATATTCAGGTGCATTGATAATTTGGGTTCTATGTCACTATTTTTTGCAAACACCTTTGTTCATTGCCCCATTTATTGCAGGGTTAGTTGTTGCTTCTGAATGGCCAAGATTGACTTGGATTGATGATAATGCCACAATGCTCTTGATTCCTCTTTCATTTGTCTTAATGATTGAACCATTTCTCTGACAATTGCAATTATTCCGGGTTATATTTACAATCCTGATAATGTTGGACAGACCATGGCAACTCAAGACGCATCGGCTTCTGGAGATCACGAAGGCTCAGGAGTCAGCGGAGATGGTATTTCTCAATCTACGTATGTTTTCGTTTACATTCTCTCAATGGTAGTCTCTGCTTGGATATTTGTTGCCTACTGGTGAAACGCAGTTTCAAATCCAATACCGTAGGTTTCACCATATGTGCGGGATTTCGGGAGTCTTCGGTTCCGATGATCCTTCCATTGCTTCTAGCATGATATCTTGTCTTTCACATCGCGGCCCAGATGGGTTGGGGCATTGGTCAGATTCAATTGATAGAGTTGGAAATATTTCATTATCTCATTCTCGATTATCTATTGTCGATTTAATTGGTTCAAATCAACCCATTCAAAGTGATCATGGTTGTATTCTTATTCAAAATGGGGAGATATATAATCATAAAGAAATCAGAAAAGGATATTCTTACCCTTGGAGAACAAATGGGGATGCAGAAACCATCTTAGCCGCTCATTTCCATTCTATTCCTCCTCCATCTGTCTTACCTGAACCCGCATCAGGAAAGAAGAAGGGTTGGTTTAGATTATCATCCAGTATTAATCGGGCAACTCGACATATTGAGTGGGTACAACGTCTCAATGGGATGTGGGGTTTTGCCTTGTGGGATCCTCGATACAGGGAATTGATTCTCTGTAGAGATACATTGGGGATTAAACCATTATTGAAGTGGCAATCTCCGAATGGATCACTATTGTTTTCCTCAGAGGCTAAAGCTTTCAGAGCACATCCAGAATATCTTCCAAAATTAGATGCTAGATCTTTATTCGCTAGATTAGCATTTGAATATGCACTTGATGATACAACATTATTTTCGGGGGTTTCTCAAGTTCGTCCAGGTACGATTGAAACATGGTCTCTTGATAGTTCAGGCCAAGCAGTATTAACGGGAGTAGCTAATTATTCTCAATTCATTAATTCTCCAACTAATCATTGGGATCCAAAAATATCCTCTCAGCAATTATTACATAGTCTTCGAATGGGTTTAGCTGATCGATTAAATTCGGATGTACCTGCGGGAATCGTTTTGTCTGGCGGTCTTGATTCAAGTATGATGGCAGCATTAGCTAAGGAGGCATCCGAAATTGCCCTAAGGCCGACGCCTAAATGTTGGACTGTGTCTGAGAATGAAGACAATCCAGATTTCAAGGCTGCAGTTGAAGTCGCTAAATCTCTTGATCTCGATCATCATTGTTGGACTTTAGATGAGGATGTATTTTGGAAGAAATTACCCTCTTTGTCTTGGAGTGGTGAAGATTTGGATCTTACTGTTTTATTTTTCCAACCCTTATTTTCCCAGATGTCTAAAGAAGTAAAGGTGGGAATTTGTGGTCAAGGAGCTGATGAGATTCATGCTGGCTATCCTAGGCATAATAATTTGACAAATCATTCGACTTTAGTTTCTAATAGGCTTAACTTAATTGACCATCCAATAGCAAAGAATCTTACTTCAGATTTAGTTGAAGACATAGAAATATTTGGTCCTGGGCAACCATGGAAAGGTCGTCTTCCTAAGGTCAATGAAATATATTCTGATTTGGAATCAACTTTGAATTTTGAGATGTCAAGAGGTCAATTAACTAACTTTCAGTTGAGATTAGTTGACCGTCATAGTATGGCACACGGTTTAGAAGTTAGAGTCCCATTTTTATCTAGTCAACATCTTAATCTGTCGAGAAAATTGCCTATAGATTGGAGGTTGAAAAAGGGACATTTGGAGAAAAGAGCATTGAGGTCTGCTGCAGCTCTAACTGATTTGCCAAGTCATATTGTTTCGCGTCCGAAACTTCCTGCAGGGACTGCTACTTCTCCAGGTTTAATCAATTCAATAATTGATGAATTAAAACCCAACGTTATTGAATGGAATTCCCAAATTCCTATTCTTGAACCTCTTTTGAATAAGATGCCAGATATCGCCATAGGATTCCGATTATTTTGTTCATTACATCTCGGAAATGAGACTAAATCCTTGAATAGGAATGGGGATCTGATGAGTTTACTGGATGATGTTGAACCAATAGAGTGGGTAAAATGACTGGCTTAGAATCTGCATTATTGTCACTGTTGGAAAAAAGAACTGAAATTGAGCAATGGTTGGAAAAAAAGAGACAAAGCGTTCCTTTGCCGATTTATGGTTCCTTTGACATTCGTGATGCAGGTTGGAAGGCAGTTGTTGTAGACTCGAATGCGTTTCCTGCTGGTTTCAATAATCTAAATATCAAAGATCATGAAAAATTGTCTTCTGGTTTGAGAGAATGGCTTGATGATTTAGTCAAACCACCAAATCGATTACTGATTTGGCCCGAAGCTCATACTAGAAATCCTGGTTATCTGGATAATGTCAGAGTAATTCAATCACTAATTGAAAAAACCGGATTTAATGTATTGGTTGGCACAGATTTATTGAAATCTCAGACTATTACCACTTCTTTTGGTGATTTATCTTTGGTAGATGTAGATGTAACTGATGATACTGTAATTGCCAATGGGGAAATAATTGACTTGATTTTACTTAATGCTGATTTGAGTGACGGGCCTCTAAATATCTCTGGGGTGGATATATTTCCTCCGAATCATATGGGGTGGCATTCCAGAAGTAAATGCCGTCATTTTGAACATGTTTCCGATTTAGTACATGAAATTGGAGATATTGTAGGAATTGATCCATGGCTTATCGGGCCGTGGGGTTTCATTAGTAGAGGACGATGTTTAGAGGAACAATTCTGTAGGGAACGGTTAGCAGCAGAAATTCATGATGGTCTAGAGTTTATTTCTTCAAAATATAATGAGCATGGTATCGAATCCAAACCCTCTTTGTTTATCAAAAATGATAAAGGAACATATGGATTAGGAATTCTTCGTATAGAAAGTCCAGATGAAATTCTTAATTTATCTAAACGTAAGATGAATCGGTTGACTTATGCTAAAGGTGGGAAACATGCAGAGGATTTCTTACTTCAGGAAGCGGTTCCAACTTTTTTGGAATCGAATAATTCTGTAATTGAACCAGTAGGTTATGGTGTAAATGGGGAAGTAATATCTTGGTTTTTCCGTTCTAATTCAAAGTATGGTAATCTTGATAATTTGAATACTCCTTCAACACAATTCATACTTGAAAAGGATCTTTCCGAAAAATCCTCATCACAAATTAATTCTCGGAAGTGGTTGCATAAATTAATTGCCGAAATTTCTATGATTGCAATGGGTAAAGAAAATTTAGATTATGATTCATCTGATGATGACTGATCTTCTTCCATTCCCACTATTTCATAGTTTGATGGGAACAATGCAATACCTACTCCAAATACGAAACATAACAATGCCCAAGAATATGCATGTTGAACAATCATTAACTCTAGTCCAATTACCATCAAAATTAATCCTCCAATATTCGAAGTCCAGACCAATGTTTTGAATGTCGAAAGAGAAACACCACTTGTTCGGCTTGATCTATAGGGGCCGAATTCAGCTCCGAACCTTACTGGATCTGATTCCTCTTCGTCCATGTTCTGCCGAGAAGATGGAAAGACTTGAACACTGTGTTTCCATAATGACTTCTCATCGATTGATTCAAGCCATATATCGTACGACAATGGTTTAGGGAGAACCATGCACATTGCCATGCTTAGTGCAGAATACCCCCCAAGATGGGGGGGAATGGGTTCTACTGTTTTCCATCTTTCTTCTGCATTAGTTTCCCTAGGGCATCGAATTACAATCATTACACGTAATGGGGGAGATGGGCATCCACCTTCGATAGATGGAGTCACAGTTCGAACGGTTTCTTGGGTAAGAATTCCTATGGGATTTACTAGATCTTATGGTAGGTCTGCATTGAAGGAATTACGTCGTCTTAATTTTGAAGATCCGGTAGATGTGGTACATCTTCATTGTCCTATGATTTCATGGACAAAGAAACAGTTCAAGAGTTGTAAAGAAGAAATTGCCCCCATTGTTTCATCATTACATGGTTCTTGGTTAGGGGAGAGAGATGGCCTTCTAATCGCATCAAAAATGAAAGAAGCAGCTGTTTGGGCAAATCCAAATGATCTTGCGATTTTACTTACTGGAGGATATTATTCTGGATTTGAAAATGCAGCATTATCTGGTTCTACTGTTTGTGTTGCTAATTCAAAAGCAACTAAACAAGATTTCATTGATCGTTATTCTCCTCCTATCAATTGGGACTGTGAAGTAATTCACTGGGGAGTGGATACAAAAATGTTCAAACCTCTTGAAAAAGAAAATTCTGAGAGTAAATCAGTTAAAGAAAGATATGGGCTTCCAAAGGAAGGTAAATTATTACTTGCAGTTGGCCGATTAGCGGCTAGAAAAGGTTATGCTTCTCTTTTACGTTCATTTTCTAAAGTGGTTGAAAAATCAAATGGAGTTCGATTGGTAATTGTTGGTAGAGGACATTTGAAAAAACGTCTTGAGAAATTAGCGAAAAAATTAGGAATCGGTGATTTTGTAAAAATCGAATCAAGTCTTCCTTTTGAGGAATTAGCTTTGTTGTTTAGAGTTGCAGATCTTGTAGTTTATCCATCGTATTACGAAGGACAGGGGTTAATCCCACTCGAGGCAATGGCTTCAGGTACTCCAGTAGTTACAGTAAATCATGGGCCATTACCTGAGATGGTAGATGAAACAGTAGGTAGATTGTTTACAATGGGTGATAATGAATCGATGTCTTCAGTAATTCTTGAAGAGATACAGAATTCTGAAAATCTACGTGAGAAGGGATCTCTAGGCCGTGTTAGAGTTATGGAAAAATACACTTATGAGAGCAATGCATCCCGTTTCTCTGAAATCTATTCTCGAATAATATAGCCAAAATTATCTATCAATCATAATTATTGCATCAGTTGGACATGCTAAAACGCATAGCCTACATCCAGTACAAGGGTCACGAAGGACCTTTGCTTTTCGATTTATATCGACTTTAATTAGTGGACTAGCCATTTCTTTATCGTAAAGTTCAATCGCATCATCATCACAAACTATAGTGCATTGATCACAACCAATACATTGTGCCTCATTGACGAATGCAACAGTAGTTTCACCACCTTTGATGGTAGCTCTCTCTTCTGCTTTAGCAGCATTTAGAGCCATTCGAATACGTTTTTGATTATCCTCTCGGCGAGATGCAACGTCCTCCCTCGTCGACATTGGACATGGGTAGAGCCTCTCATTCTCAAGTCTTGGGTTGTTCAGTCGAATTGATGACCTAATGTCCGCCCGTTGATTTATGGGCGAGGATACAGTAATTCCTCTATCAGATGTAGACCCTGAGAAGTGGTATCAAGATTCAATTGCGATTATCATGCTTTTGTTGGGTCCAGCATTGTGGTTAATCTTAGTCACGCAATTGAGTTTCAAGGTGGGATGGCTTGCTTTTATTTGTCAAGTTCAGATTGGTTTCTACACTTGGTTAACCATTATTGCTTATGGTCATCGGCGTGCTGCAAGATGGACCTGGTGGGGTGTTTTGATTACTTCAGCACTTGGGGCTTGGTCATTGGCAGTAGCGTTGTTGTAATTATGCCTGCTTTTTTTCTTCTATTTGCCGAGCTAAGAAGGAAACAACATCTAAGATTTCAAAATCATGTCTAGGATCACCTTCGAATTTCAAGCATTCGAAGTGAGAAACACATTTTGGGCAAGTTGTTAGCATTATCTCAGCACCAGTAGCCCTGACTTCTTCGAATCTTTCAATTCGAAGAGCTCTTGAATTTTCATTACATGACATCATACTTGAAACACCACAACATAGTCCATCTTCACCATGATGTTCCATTTCTACTAAGTCCACACCTTCTACCCTTCTCACCAGTTCACGAGGCTCTTCAAAGAGATTCATTTGCCGTCCTAATCTACACGGGTCGTGGTAAGTTACAGTTGTTCCTTCTGGGACAGCAGCATCAAATTGATATCCTGATTCAATTAAAAATTCAGTTGTGTGCATCACTTTTAGGTCATCGAGTTCATAATCCATTGCAAATGTTCTGAAACATTCTGCACAAGAAGTAACTAATGTCTCTATTCCACTGTCTCCTAATTTCTTTTGATTATAGGCCTTTAATTTTTCAAAAACTTCAGTCATTCCTTGCCATTTCTGATCATGTCCACAACATTTCAGGAAATCTCTTCCTAGATATGCAACATCCACTTCTGCATCTTCAAACAGAGTAAATGCAGCATCAGTGGTCTGTCCTAGATTCATGGTACCTTCATTGACATGGCTGAAAATCATTTCTTGATCGATGTAATCTACACAACCTGGATAATATCCAATTGATGAATCAATAGGGTAATTTTCGACAGGAATGAATTGGTCATTTGCTTCATCATCTGCTTCTGCTCTGAGAACTGCTTGTAGTATAGAGTGAGGAATTTCTGCAGCAGGTGGTCCTCCGACGATTAGATTTCGCCTGATATCAATGTATGAATCATAATCGACTAACTGGGGGCAAGCATTTGTACAGGCTGTACAAGTTAGACATGAATAAAGTGGAACTCCGTCATCTTCATTGTTCCATGTATTGTAAATAATGTTCAATTTATCTCCTGCATTAAAGAGTCTAACAGGACAAGCATCATCACATAAATCACAACCATAGCACTTATTCATTTCATACTCGTATCCTCTTGCCATGCTACGCATGAGGAAGAAAACAAGTGCTCCTACTCCTAGACATGGAATTACCAATGAATAGGTGAGTTTCGCATCCAAACTTTTTGGGTTCTTCTCAAATGTAGGGTTTTCAAGTGTGAAATCTGAAAGTTGTTCAGGATTGTATAGGGTAGTGCCAGTTAACATGTACAATTGGGTTTCATCTGAGAGATTTACTGCAACTCCCTTCGAATCCAAAACTAATGGTTGGAATGCCGTAATTGAAACATCAGTGATGACATTACCTGTTTCATCCAATCCAGTTGTACTGATACTATAATCGAGAGAATAAGATGTTCCGCTGCTTAATTTTAGAGTTTCAGTGCTACATGCATCCATGGATGTCAGAGTAGTTCCACTGAGGTCTTTGACGTCGAGTGATATGGTATGATTGCCTGCACCTCTGATTGTAGTTCTAACATTGCATGTCACATCTACAAATAGTGTGTCTACACCAAGGTTTGGTACTTCCATGACTCCAGAGTATGTGTGTGTAACAGCAGAACCATCTGCAGAACCTGGATGGGTTGATTCATTAAACAATCCATTTCTTCCATTATTGGTATCAACATGGCTGTTAGCTCCGTTAAAATCGATAATATAATTTTGAGTTGGTTGGAAAATCCCCCAATCTGTAAATTTTTGAGCAGGCATAACACAGTGATCTTCGTATGCCCATGCGCCTGAATCAAAGTGATCATCGTTCCACGCTGGAGATTTAGATGATTCGCTGTATGATAGGCATAGTCCCATCATATGTTCATGATGGTGACTTTCTTCAATGGCTACCAATGTATCACTGGGTTGGTTCCTCAAGGTTTCTAATTCTTCGATATCTTGCATTGCGCCAAATCCTCCCATATCCCAAAATCCATTATCATATACTGGCCAAGTAACAGAACAAAGCAATAATGCGATTAAAACAGAACCAAATGCGACATTTCTATTGCCATTTGGTGTGATTCTTGCTCCTTGAGTTTGAACTAAGAACCAACGAATGCCGAAATAAAGAACTGCGAAAATGAATACTCCCGTTAGTAACCAAGGTATGCTGTTGAACACTTCCGCAAGCCAAGGTTCTCTGGTACCGCAGGATATACCTGCATGGGAATTCATCTGACAAAAATCAGTACGATTTTTACCATATAATTCTAGGAAGATATTGATTGAGTATACTGAAATAAACCAAACATGGGCGAGGTAAACCATTCCTGCGGTTGCAAACCATGGGTCTTCCACTCCTCTCTTTTCTCTTCCTCCTAGGAATGGAGGGAGGGCTAAGATTGCGACTGGGATTCCAGTAATTGCTGCGCCCCACCAACCAGCATTCCAAGAAATAATTGGGGTTCCGAAGAAATTTCCTATGGCAGTAGGGAGGGGTATGTCGAATTGTGGCAAGTATTCGCCTAGGCGAAGATATCCGTATGAGAAAAGAACATACCAATCAGGGAAAACGAATCCTGCTTGAGCAAATGGATCTGCAGCACTATGTAGTGGAGGTGGTATAAGCCAAGAATAGAAAGATAGAACCATCAGGACAGACATTGCTATAATGGTGTCTCGAAGAACTTCCTGTGGCCAAAATGCATGGCCAGTAAAGACACGTCTCCTCTGTTGCTCTGCTTCGATTAGTTGGTCACGTTCGTCAACGTATGTATCTGCGACTCGCCCTAAACGTTCGATTATACCCATATCATCACACTCCTTAATGCGGTTCAGCAACTCCTTGGACCCATACAATGAACAAGTGAATAATTATCAGAGTAGTAACAAGAACGGGTAGGATGAATACGTGGATGAAATACATTCGAGTTACTGCTTGGTAAGTTAGAGTACTGCCTCCGAACATGGCAGTTGCTACCCATGGGCCGATAAGTGGAGTAGCATTGGCCATATTGATTCCAATTGTGGCTGCTCCAAATGCCAATGCATCCCAAGGGAGAAGGTATCCTGAATACCCAAAGAAGATAGTGAAAAACATTAGAGCCACTCCAATAAGCCAGTTTAATTCACGTGGGTTTCGATATGCTCCAGTGAAATAAACTCTACACATGTGGAGGAAAACAGCAGCTACCATGAAATGTGTTGTCCAATGATGAATTGATCGGATAATATATCCAAATGGTAATTGAGTCATGATGAACTCCATGCTAGCATACGCCGGCGTTGGATCACCTTGGCCACCTGGGACATAATATATTCCAAGAATGGTTCCAGTGATGACTAAAATAATGAAAGCAAGGAACGAAATACCTCCCAAACAATAGAGTGGGTACCAGTACCAAATGATTCTCAGTTTGTACTTTTCAGCATGTGTAAGTGGCATTTGTCTATGCATGCTGTAATATGCATCTCTAGACATGGCCCAATAATCTTGAATTCTGAATCTAGTATCCATCCAAGAAAATGCCCATAGGAATGATTTCTCAAGAATGCCCATCCCTCCAACTCCAGAAGTTGTTTGAACTGCCCGTAAAATTTCCTTTCGAGGCACTTCTTCACGCTCTTTCCGAAGAGTGAAAGCGACTATTACTAGGATTACAGCAAGGAAAATCCAGAGTACTATTGATTCAATCATTTTTTTTCACCTCAGTCGCAGAACGTATACCAATCAAGATAAGTTGGAAGTGCTTCAATGACATCGCCATTTACTTCAAATGGAATTAGGGGCATACCTACTGGTGCAGGTCCTCCAGTTAATTTAATTCCGAAGTATTCGAACATTGTACCATTTGTTCGGTTCCTGTTTTGATTTTTCTCAATCATGGTTGGGTCGTATCGACTTGAATGACAAATACAGAAGAGTTTGTTTCCTCCTGAGTCGGTGCCTCCTGGAAACCAAGTATCTGCTGTGAAATCATTGGGTACAAGTTGCCATCCCGGGATGCAACAAAGGTGGGGGCATCGACTGAAAACGATGATCATATTGTTATGAATTGCTAGATCTGAATAAGTTGCATCATCTTCCATATCTCCTCCATATCCGATGTATGCTCCTGATTGATCGTATCCGTCTCCAAATTGGAAACGTGGTTTATTTTCTACAGCTGCAGTTCCATCATTTTCTTCGTGAGGGACATAGATGACAGTAACGGGGAGTCCACTCCATACTCCTGCCGCTCCTGCCATACCAGTAGAGGAGTTAGCGGCTTCGGCTTCGAAAACAGATTTAGTCATAGGTTCTAGGTGTAAATCTCCATACCATGCTGTATCTTCTGCTCCAGATGGGACCCAAAAACGAACGGCTGAGTCTCCTCCGTCAGTTTCAGCAGTTCCCATCAATAAGGCTGCGAATCCGATTGAACCTAATGATGCTGCGGCAATGACTCCAGCAGCACTATTGAATGAGTGTCGAATGAAATCTCTTCGATC
>DAQW01000052.1:29427-29551 GCA_002503045.1 Euryarchaeota archaeon UBA39
TCCACCTCTCCTGGGGATGGACGTAGTTTGAATTTCCGACTCATTTTTTATCCCTCATGCATCATATTTTTTCCACGAATTAGTATCCTTCATTGGTATGTATTTATTTCTTCGATGTTTGACA
>DAQW01000079.1 GCA_002503045.1 Euryarchaeota archaeon UBA39
ATTACTACTACAAAATCGTCGTATTAATGGTGGACGTGCCGAGATTTGAACTCGGGGCCTCTTCCATGCCAAGGAAGCGCGCTTCCAAGCTGCGCCACACGCCCAATGGGTAGTCGAGTAGCGAACTCGATTTAAGGCTGCTCGGCACGACAGGCTACTATGGAGGGCAGTGATGGTGCCGATAAACCGGTGATTCGTCCGGTTCGTGTCGAAGTAGATGATACCAAAAATCCAGTACCTGATCATCTTCCTTGGATTGAGCGTATTCGAGAAATTGTTGAGACATCTGAAGCACCGTTCTTAGATGGTTTGAGAAGATGGCTAACTGTAACTTGGTCGCCATCTAATTCTGATTTACTTGGAGTAACTCGATTTGAATTGGATCCCAATGAACTCATGCGTAGAAAGAGGATGAAAGCGCCTTCTGGGCCGGTTCAAATTCAGTTACATCCAATTTTAGTGGATGATCAAGCACTTCTTGAACACACATTTGTTCATGAGTTACTTCATGCTGCAGGTCTAACAACCCATAATTTGCGACATTCAGAGTTAACTGAAGCCTTGGCACCTGCACCTAGTTTATCCGATTCTCCCGTTTTACAAAGGCTACGTTCTGCAGTCATAGATGGTCAGCATGTCCAACATTGGACATGCAATCATTGTAATTTTACCTGGGAAAGAAGCACAGTTGCCCGTCCTAAACGTTGTCCAAATTGTGCAAGAGCCCAAGTTGTTCCTTACGAATGATAGTTACAATCATCATGTGCTAATTTTTGCCACAAATCATATGGGAGGGAAACACTTGGAACTACCTTCTAAGGACAGTACAAATTTGTCATATTTTTTGACGGTTTCAATCCTCATTTTATCCGTCATAATTTATTTGTTATTCTATCAAATAGGTGATGATTTTCAATCGGAAAGAGTTAATGGGCAAGGTGGTATCTTTACGTTATTTTTGACATTATTTCGATTAGGTTGCGCCTACCTTGTACTTCATACTGTAACTTTCTGGATGGTAAAAAATCCGGTTCCTGGGGTAATGACTCCTTTATTTCGGATAGATTCTATTTCCCGTCCATATCGTTCAAAAGGTTTTGAGAGATTGGTGCCTTTTAGCTCATGGACAATGCTAATTTTTGGTGTCGCAATGTTGTGGAATGGTATTTCTTCGGCTTGGGTATTCTTTGCAACACCTCCAGAATTTGTATTACATTTTGGAACTGCAATTTATGCTACAGCATTTAGCAGTGCAGTACTTACTGCAACGATTGTTCGTTATGTCATTCTCCCTGCTCAGATGAAAAGAGGAGAAGATATCTATCATATGTTTTTACCACATGAACAAGTTATGCATAACTGGGCATTAATTCTCCTCTCTTGTGAATTAGTACTTGGTACAATGTCTATACGTCTTCCAATGATTGTATTAGGGTTAACATATGGTGCAATATACCTCATCTTTGCAGAATTATGGGCGCGATTTGGTGGAGGATACTATGTGTATGAATTTATTGATCCGCGGCCTAAAGAGGGTCCCTTTTTACTTGTAGGTTTGATGGTCGTATGCCTTCTTTCATTTTTCGTAGGTTTATTCATCTCCTATGTTAAAGAATCAAGTACAGTACTTGCTTTAGGATTGGTAATAATATTGATTTCACTTTCAACTCGTTTTGGTACACCCACTGAATATGTCCCTACTCTGGCTAGAGTTGATTGAGTTCAGTTCAAATGCTGTCGCGCATCCGGAGAGTTAGGGCGATTGGTGTAGTCTGGATATCATGGTGGCCTTCTAAGCCGCTGACACGGGTTCGAATCCTGTATCGCCCACTCCTAAAATCCGTATGATTGGCAATTTGTATCCGTCTTTCTCTTCCGTAGCGCTGATATACAGGGGGCAGGTCGGGAAAGCGCATGAAGCGCGGTTCACGAGCTTGGAAGAAGCGCGGCAATCAGCGCTGGAAGTGGCGTAAGAAGAAGCTCAGAAGGAGAAAGCGCGCCCGTCGTCAAGCCCGTCAGTAACCGCTGAAATCAAATACGGCTTGTCCCTCGTAGGGTTACCCCATGGGGGTATAGTATAACCTGGCAGTACCGCGGGCTCCAAATGCCCATGCAATTCGTAATTGCACATACTAAGCGGAAGACACCCGCTGATCTGGGTTCAAATCCCAGTGCCCCCACCTAACTTACCATTCATGGTTTCCAATCTTGATAGAGGACATAAGCAGGTCCTTCAATCGGTGACTGTTCATCCATTTTGTCGAATAACCAAATAGCCCAATCTAAGACTTCATTATTTTCCAATCCTACGCCTTGATTTTGTGCATTTGTTTGTAGAACTTGAACAAGTGTTCGGAATCTTGTCCCTATCATTACGTTTATTGGTTGCATGAATCTAGTTACAGACTTGAAAGATAACTGTCTTTCAAAAGTCATCATTCCAATTGAATTAGTATTTATGGCCAAGAAATTTGTAGCATCCTTTTCCTTTCTTTCTAGTTTTTCTAAATCTTCAAGGGTGAAATCATCAGATAATTTATTGATTAAAATTGACATTCCTGATTGATAAAGAGGTGATGCCAATAGATTTGCAAGTTCTCTCGATGCTTCTCTTTCTTTTGATTTATTTAGTTCGATAATTTGTCTTAAACCGAAGATTAGAGTTACTAGAATGGCAACTCCTCCAAGAATTTCTCCGATGTTTGCTGCATCCTCAAGGTTCATGTTTTCAAATTCTTAATGATGTGTATTATTGTTGGTTTCGATAAAATCGAATAAAATGAAAGATAATACACCCTTCCTCAAATCTAAAAACATGGAAAAGGAGGTTGTATATGTTGATATGGATGGAGTGTTGGTTGATTTCCCTTCTTCCATCAATCAGATTGTTCCTTTCGTGAGAGAAAAATGCAAAGCTTGGGTGGCAGAAGATCCAGAGAATAATGATTGGACAGATTTCGATGGTCTTTTTGCATCTTTATTGCCTAAAGAAGGAATTAAAGAAGCGATAGATCGTTTAGAAGTTCAATTCCAAGTTTATCTTCTTTCAACTGCTCCATGGAAGAATCACTCCTCACTTTCTGATAAACGCCGTTGGATTGCTCAGCATTTACCTAATTTGCCTGAAAAACGTTTGATTTTGAGTCATCGCAAAGATCTGAACAGGGGCCGATATTTAATTGATGATCGGCCTGCAAATGGTACAGTAATAGATGAATCTCGAGGGATTTTCAAAGCGTTTGGAGATTATCAAAATCAAGAATGGATTCATTTCGGCTGTTCAGGTTGCGAACATGATTGTACACCGATATTAAATTGGAAAGATGTACTTCAATATCTGAATTGTTGATGATTTGTCGAGAAGTTCATCACCCATGCCTTAATCGAGAAGGCATGAAGCGTTCATTCTACCCTGCTATTGTAATGGTCGCTTTGCTATTATTCCCTATGATTGGAAGCCTTTCCTCTCCTCCGAAATTCACTGTAGTGGATGACTCAACATCTCAATTCACTCAATTAGGATGGACATCTGAAATCCCAATCCAAATGGAACCGTCTTGGGTTGAATTACCTTGGTGGGAACGAACCTCATTGGATTCTAATCAAAATAGTATTCATGATTCTCTTGAAGATCAGGCTGGCCTAGTTTGGGTTGGTCTGTCATATAGTCGTGTAATATCATCTCAAGATATTTCCTCGATAATTTCAATGGGAATTGAACCTCAACTTGAGATTCCAGCAGTTAATGCAGTTCTTTTGGGTGCAATTGAATCTAGTCATCTAACTAATCTCTCTAATCTTGATGGTGTTGTAATGGTTGAAGAATATGGAACTCTCCGATTTTATGGAGATATTCAAACTCCTGCTGTGAAGGCAAGCTCTTCTGATGTTTATCCTGATGGAGCTTGGAATCTTAGTGTCTCAGGTGCAGGCATAAATATTGCATTAACAGATACTGGAGTTGATAGCGAACATCCAGGTTTGGTTGGGAAGCATGTAGCAGGTTATGATGCGGTTTGTTTCGTGCATTCTGATCCTACTTGTATTTTAGCAGGAGGGCGACAGACAGATGGTTCATTCGATCCAGACGATGGTAATCAGCATGGGACTGCCTGTATGGGGATGGCTGCAGCTACAGGCATAGACTCCGATGGTTCTCAATCCGAATTCTATGGTTCTGCTCCTAATTCAACTCTTGTTGATGTGAGGATTGGAACCGATGTAGGTGCAGGTCCATTTGAAAATTATCTTCTTGAACAAGAATTCTACGAGTCAGCAATGAATGGAATTCAGTGGATAATAGATAACAAAGATACTGCTTGGCCAGGTGCTAATGAATCACTAAGTGGTATCGACATTATTTCTCTTTCTTGGGGGATTACCAGTCACGAAGGTGGAGGTAGTGACGGCGAAGATATGCATAGCAGAATTTTGAATGAAGCAACTTTAGCAGGTGTTACTGTTAGTGTTGCTGCAGGTAATGATGGTCCTGATAATGAAGGGCTTTCAGGAATGGGTTCAAGCAGTTTATCGATTACAGTTGGTGCAACAGATGATCAGAATACAGTAGATCGTACAGATGATACTGTTGCTGGATACTCAAGTAGGGGTCCTCGTCAAGATAACGGCGATGGTAATCCAATTAATGAATTGAAACCAGATATTTCTGCCCCTGGTTCGAATATAATTCAAGCTGAAGGCTGCGTTACTAGCGGAGGATGTAACAACAATATTCCCGGACAAGATGCATCAGATAATACGTATACTGGACGAGGAAGTGGAACATCATATGCTACTCCTGCAGTTACTGGTGTTATTGCTTTGGTAATGGAAGCGAATCCTGAACTTAATCCATTACAGATTAGGGAAGTGCTGAAACAAACTGCCGAACGTCGTGGAGAGCCGACTCAGCCAGATGTTGACCCATATTGGAATCGTGATTTTGGGTGGGGCATGGTAGATGCACGAGCCGCAGTAGAATTAGCATTCCATTTAGTAGATACAAATCAGAGTGAAAATATTGATTGGACTGTCCAAAATCATCTTCTCAATGTATCTCAAGAAGGTGATTTGACAGTTATTTTAGGTCATTCTTGGGGAATTGAAGGATCAATAGATCGTGTCGAATATCGAATTAATGAAGGCGCATGGTCTGAAACTACCTACGAAGTTTCCCCCTCTGAATTAGATGCTTTAACACCCTTCAATTGGACATTGGCATTGGATCAATCTGCCTTGTCATTGGGTGAAAATTTAGTAGAAATTAGAGCGGTTTCTTCTTCTGGTAATTCACTCCCAGTAATCGTGTCTATAGATGGGACAGGAGCTAGTAGTTCCGCCACTGGAATTTCAGCATACCTTTCATCTATTGCAGTTGTTCTGTTTTTCGCAATTGCTTCCGGTTCAGTCATTTTCTTGAATAAGAAAGACGAAGAAAATGAAGTCCTTGAAGCAGAGATAATTCCTAATCTTCCTTTAGATTTACATTCTCTGACTGTAGCACAATTGAAAGAGATTTGTATCGCAGAAGGTCTTTCTCGTTCAGGGACTAAATCTGAATTGATTGACCGTCTTCAATCTCAACCTAAGTCTCGTTAGTTGGGCTTCATAACCAATATCGGTATCCGCCACCATGGACGAGTTCTCAGAACGGGCTCTCTCCATTCAACCAACAGGCGTTCGCAAGATGTTTGATATGGCTGGAGATGATGTCATCTCCTTTGGTTTAGGTGAACCAGATTTCCAGCCTCCACAGGTTGCAATTGATGCTATGCATAAAGCAATGTTGGCTGGTCACAATAAGTATACTACCACTGCGGGTCTACCTTTACTTCGTAAGAGAATAGCGGAATCACTTGCTCATCTTGAATCTGGTATGGGTGAAGAAAATGTGTGTATGACAATGAGTGGAACTAATGCGTTGCTAAATTGCTTCTTGACGCTTGTTAATCCTGGAGCAAATGTATTGCTTCCTGAGCCCTATTTTCCTCTCTATGGTCCGGATGTATTACTTGCAGGTGGAGAGGCAAGATACTATCCATGTTTATTTGAAAATGAGTTTGTCCCTACTATCGAGGCCCTCGAATCTCTTGTTGATGAAAATACTGTGGCAATTCTGTATAATTTTCCAAGTAATCCTACAGGGGCAACATTAACCCCCAATCAGAGGGATGAACTTCTTGAGTTTGCTAAACGACATAAATTATGGATAATCACTGATGAGGTATACGATCGTATTGTATATGGTGTTGAACATGTGTCATTTTTGGGAACAGGGTATAATCGTACATTAATGATAAATTCATTTTCTAAGACATTTGCCATGACTGGATGGAGAATTGGATATATTTGTTCTCCAAATCTCGAAGCTATGTCGCAAATCATAAAGATGCAATATTACATTACTGCTTGTAGTAATGATGCAATGCAATATGCTGTATTAACTGCATTTGATGAGGCATCTAATTACCCTGAAGAGATGGCAAAAGAATTCCAAGCGCGCCGAGATCTAATTTGCTCTAGGCTGAATTCAATGCCTGGAGTTTCATGCCATGTTCCGAAGGGTGCATTTTACGTGTTTCCAAAAGTAGATGTTCCTGGGATGAATTCACAAGAACTAGCTATTGAATTGTTAAAAGGAGGCGTACTAAGTTCCCCGGGTTCTGCATTTGGAGATAGTGGAGAAGGCCATCTTAGATTTGCTTATACTGTTTCT
>DAQW01000126.1 GCA_002503045.1 Euryarchaeota archaeon UBA39
CATTGATTCAATAGTTTTGGATTGACAGCTACCTCTTCAGCAGATGGGTCATCCCATTGGAAACATTCCATTAGTTCGGCAGACTCAATTAGAAGACTGGCTGCTAGATTTTTAGGTGTGTGGAATTGGTCCCATTCTCTATCCGAGGCAAAATTGTCAATCGCCAACATGATGGCCTTTATGTCGTCGGTCATGTTCCTTCGATCAATTGGATAAGCATAATCATTGGCTATTACTAAAAGTCTTGAATAAGTGGGTTAATCATGGGCTCGGACTTGATGAAAGAACTTGAGTCTCATGGGATATATTGGAATGATTGTCATGATAGTCGGAATATCAATTGGACGTTAAGTGACAATAATCGAGAATTTGTTTTAGATAAAGCACAAGAAATTTTGACACCTATGATGGAGAATGAAACTTGGGAGTCTGAATTTGATTATAAGCCGTTACTAATGCTGGCAGAAAGTGTTGCATTAGTCCATCCCCAAAGATGCGGTCCTGCAATGAGGATGTTAGCAACTGCTTCCATGAACTCCTTTTTTCGTGATGGTGTGCAACATGGGTCAGTTCAATGTAGATTATTCCGAACCGTATCAGTTGGCTCTCATAAAGAGGTCTTACGGGGAATTTTTGAGCATATCGATGGACAAACAGCATTGCCTTCTGCAGAAGATTTTTCCGAGTGGATGTTCAAAGGTCCACGAGCATTATGTGATTTAATAAACAAAATAGTGGAAGTCATTCGGAATTCTCAGGATGAAGAAGAAAAAGCAGAACACACATTGAATATGTATGCATGTTTAGCTGAATTAGATGAAATGATTAGATCCCTTTTGTTGCTACGTTGGAGGCACGTCAACGATTTACCAGAAGGTTATGGAAATTTGTTAATTTCATTGTCAGATATGTTGTCTTACTTCTTATTGGATGCGTATCAAAGTATGGATGGCCCTCCTTCTAAATCAATGGCAATTCGCATGTTTACTTGTATCGCATTACTAAGTCATTTGCAAAGTATCGAGGGTGGATTGGATTCAGAGTTAGAGAATTATATCAATAAATCATTAGAAGTAGAATCTCCACGATATGGCCTTTTTGCCCGTTATCTTTCTTTGGTATTTTTGGAGAAAGAATGGGAGTCATGGGAGGCTAATCGGATGAATGCAACCACTCAATCTACACGGAATGGAAGGCAAGATTATGTTTCTCTTTTTTCAAATCTTGAATTTGATGATGGAAAAGTTCTGGATCATGAAATTCCTAGGGATCTATACTTTCTCTGGTAATGAATCACTGAAAGTCAGATGGGTGATTGCAGAATTTGTTTGAGAGCGAGTTACCGCAGGAAGAGCACCATATGCTTCATCTTTTAGTAACCCTGCTCTGAAAGAAGAACGAACTAAAGGTCCACAAGCAACACCCTTGAATCCAATTTCTCTTGCTTCTGTATCCCAATCAGCATATTTTGCAGGTTCAGGAAATCTATCAATCGGAAGATGCCTATCTGATGGTTGAAGATATTGGCCAATAGTAAGTAAATCGACATCGATAGTTCGTAAATCTCTCATCGTTTCACTGATTTCTTTATCAGTTTCCCCTACCCCTACCATGATACTTGTTTTAGTAAGAATATCTGGTCTGATACGTTTCGCTTCTTCTAAGATCATTTTTGATTGTTCGAACGATGCGCGAGGATCTCTAACCTTGGAATCCATTCGTGGTACACATTCTACATTATGGGCAAAAACTTGCAATGGCGCTCCATCAAGAAGTTGACTTAGTGCCTCTAAATTTCCATCTAAATCACTACACAATAACTCTAGGCCAATATCTGGTCTGACATTATGGATTGCGTCCAAGCATTCTCTATAATGTGAAGCACCCCCATCGGGTAAATCATCCCGATTAACCACTGTAATTACAACGTATGATAGCGCCATATCTTTGACCGCTTCTGCAAGCCGTTTGGGTTCTTCAGGATCCAATGGAAGTGGTTTTCTTATTGTTCCAACAGCACAGAATCTACATCCTCTAGTACATTCTTCTCCAGCAATCATGAATGTTGCAGTACCTCTGCCCCAACAATCGTGGATATTTGGGCAACGTGCTTCTTCACAAACAGTGTTTAGTGCTCCTCCCTCAATTGTTGATTTTGTAGCATTGAAGCGATCTTGAGCTTCTCCAGTCGGAAGAGCCGTTTTGAACCAGGGTGGCAATCTTTTTCGAAGTGCCTTTCGTTTTTCTTTGGGAGTTAATGTGGCACCAGTATTGCATCCTGATGAACTGATTTCAATGGATTCGGCAACCGGTAGGCGCATCGGCTCCATGGGACTCAACCTTCTGTTTACTCACTACCCGATTAACAGTTCGCTAGTTTTTCTTTAATCGGTATGCTAAAATTCACAGTCATTTGCCTCTCAATATGGTTGGGGCCGTATTAGTCACTGGGGGGGCACGTCGAATTGGGCGTGCCATTTCGCTTTGTCTTGCATCCAATGGTTTCGATATTGTTATTCAAACTCGTAATCATGATGATGCAGTGTCTCAAATTCAAAATGAGATTGAATCATTGGGAACTAGATGTTTTGTTGTCGTTGGTAATCTTGATGATTCGGATTCAGTCAAGAAAATTTTTGCAGATACAGTTGACTTAATTGCAGAATCTGAAATACTTCTAGTAGGTTTAGTAAATTCTGCAAGTATGTTTCAATGGGATTACCCCTCCAATGTCGAATCCGAGTCCTTGATTGATCATTATCAGGTAAATACCATTGCCCCAATACTTCTTTCTCAACTGTTTCATGATTTGTCTAAGAAAAACACTTCTAAAAATAGAAATAATTTTGTCTCATGTATTGTAAATATTCTAGATCAGAAGTTGAATTCTCCTCATCCAGATCATTTTTCTTATACTTTGAGTAAACAGGCACTTTCGGGCGCTACTGTGATGATGGCCAAGGCATTTGCACCATTTTGTAGAGTAAATTCCATTTCACCAGGACATGTCTTGGCTAGTCCGAATCAAACTTCTCAGGGTTTTGAAAAAGCACAATCTCAGTCTCCTTTGGGCTATGGTCCTTCTCCGAATGATATTGGAGATGCTGTGGCCTTTTTATTTGCTGCTAAATCAATTACTGCTCAATCATTAGTCGTCGATGCAGGTGAGCATTTGCTCGGAAGGTCACGTGATGTTGTTTTTGAAACGGAGGGTTTAGATGACTGAAAATAGTGTTCTTATGGAGATATTATCTCAAAGGATTGAAGGGGTCACATCGTTATTTGTGAAAAATTGGAAAAGAGATGTAGATATCGGGATTCTTCCTCACGAACAAGGTGTTTTACAGCCGTTGTGTTTTGATATCGAGGTTCATATTTCAGGTGCATCAACGCCATCAAGAGATGAAATAGATGCAGTTGTTGACTATGATTATCTTAGAACATTGGTTGATCAAATTTTAGATTCAAGAAGATATAATTTGTTGGAGACATTGGCTTCTGAAATTCTAGATGGATGCTTGGCTCCTCCAGAAGTAATTGGAGCTTCAGTTTCGATATCAAAATTAGCCGTTATCGATGGAGAAGGGAAAATCGGTTGTATTTTCAGCCGAATCAAATGATTAATTCACGATGGCGTAAATTAATTTTGATAATATCTCATTAGTCGTATTTGGATGAAGACTGATTCTTATCGCTCTTAGGGCGTTTTCTCTTTCGACACCCATTGACGTAAGGACATGAGACGGTTTTCCTGCTGTAGCCATACATCCACTACTTGGTGATGCGATAAATCCCCTTTGTTCTAAATTCTGAAGAAAAATCTCTGCTGGGGGGCCTGGGATACTGAGGCAAGTTATTCCTGATGCTCTTTCCTCATCAATACCGTAAATTTCTCCTCCATGTTGGATTATTGATGATTCTAATTCTCCATGTAGGTGATCCCAAAGTTTACAATTTTGTATTCTTATTTCCTCTAAATGAATGGCTACTTTGACAAATGCGTTAACTAGTCCGACTGGAACTGTACCTCCTCTCCTTCCTTTTTCTTGTCCACTACCTTCTATAAGAGGCTCAATTCTAACTCCATGACGAATCCATAATGCTCCGATTCCAATTGGTCCTCCAAAACTTTCTGAATCAAAAATAATCGCATCAGCATACTTGGATATTTCAGACAGTGAAATCCTTCCTATTGTGCCCCTTGCATCCAGAATTATTTTCGGAGTATCTGTTCTTTCCAAGATTTTACTATTCCAATTTTTAATATCTAATATTCGTCCTGTTTCAAGATCCATTGCCGATGCAGCAATGAGCACTGTCTCTCCAGAATCTCCTCCATATCTCTTAGCAGCATTAATGAGGGTGATATGTGCATCTTCTTTGACCTCAATTTTATTTCCTTTTTTGGAATTAGTCGATAGCAATCCTCTGATGGCCCACGTTGCAGATTCATCTGCACTCGATGTAAACCAAATAGTTCCGCCACCACCAACTAAATTTTCCATTTCTTTTCTTCGTTTTTCTAATTGTTCTGATTTCAAAAATGATTGTTCACTAAACCCACTCACTCTGTATTGTGGGCCTTTGAAGCTAGCTAAAATTTCCTCTTTGGCCAATGGGTTAAGGATGGCTGATGAGATCATATCCACACTTGCAGAATCGCCGCCCATGCCCTCCCGAAAACAACACCGATGAAATACTTAGAGTATTGACGACACCATATGACTTGGCGCGCCTTCGGTTCAAACCGGGCCAAGAATGGCCTACTGGAGATCTCTGTTCAATCTACTATGCGTTTTTCTGAAGATGCGGGTTCAGTATTAATACAAATTGAAGATGCTGAAGCAAGGTATGAACCTGGAGAAATACTCGCAATTAGAACAGAAAAAATTGAGCGCTCATTAGTTCCCACTTGGCGAATTTTACTTGAAAGTAAAGAAGGCCCTCGTCCTTTGATTTCTTTAGGTTCTGAATCTGATGCATTATCTGTTGCTGAAGAGATTGCAAGATTAGGTAGTGCTAGATTAATTGAACATACTGGTAGAATTGTTGAGAGGGACGAACATGGACTTACTGTACTTCAACAGATTGCACGCCATCCAGGTAGGTGGCCACGTCCAATTAGAACCCCTTCAATGAGTGGTGAGGTGAATGTACGGGGCCAAGATGTAATTATGGATCTCCCCAGTGAAGTTCCGCCTATCGGGTTTTTGTTCACAGCATTTTTACTTGCATGTAGTTTAGTTCTAGGGCCTTTATCATTATTTTTTTCAGGTAACGTCATTGGATTTAGTCAATATGGCATGACGTATGGTTGGGCTTTAGGAATTTTCATTTCAATAATTTTGATTGCATTCCTGAATAGATCAAATAGGATTTTTGAAGGAAGTCATAGGATAATAATCAGAGAATCGGGAGTTTCCGTATCTGGGAAATTACTTGGATTAATTCGCCTTCCTGCTGAAACATTTCCTTTGTCTGAATTCAAAGATATTGATGCAACTCAAGCATGGGGGCTTACACTGTTGTTTGGAGATAGAAGAGTGCGATGTGATCTCCCAGCAGCTGAGGGTCAATGCCTTATTGGAGAAATGATCGATGGTCTTAGGGAAGTTGGAGCCCTTCCATTCTCCGCATATCTCGAAGAAGAATAGGTGCGGGGGGTGGGATTTGAACCCACGAAACGTTACGTACTGGAACTTAACTCCAGCGCCTTTGACCAGGCTCGGCTACCTCCGCACCCCTCCGAATCACTTCCTACTGATGAACGAACCGCTTTGTTAGAATCGCATATTCAGCACAGTTGCGCGCAAACCGTTTAACTGTCGAGGTGCCACGGTACACATGATGAGCGTGCATTATACCTCCCGGCGCCCATTCCTCCGAGCGACTTTATTGGCCTTAGTGTTCTTGTTTAGTTCCTTTGCGGCTACCGTTTCTTCACCGGTTTCACTTCCTATAGAAGAAGAAATTTCTTACACCAATGAACAACTGTATGATTACGAAATTTTCGTTGCAGATGTTAATGGCACGGCAGGTGGAGATGGTTTCCTCACTACTGAAGAACCAACTGGATCTCAGAAGGAGATAGTAGTATCAGAAGACACTGCTGAATTCAATTCACCAAGAATGCTATCTGATATCTATTTTGAAGGATATTCTGGTGATATCGAATTCACGATGTATTACAAGGCTGTTGCTTCTACTGATTCAGCAACTGCAACCTTTACAGTTCAAATTTTGAATGATGGGCAAATTGTTTCAGAAGAAGATAAGGAATACGATGCATGCCAGCAGTCATTTGGAAACAGTTGTCCAGTAAGGGAAGTATCACTCGACATTACTTCAAGTGGTTTTACAGTATTGAAGGACAATCAGTTGACCATTCGAGTTAGTGCCGATATGAGTGGTTGTGAAGGTGGAGGTACAGATCCACCTGGTGGGCCAGAAACAGAAGGAAGACAGTTTGGTGGTTCTGAATGTTCGGCGACTTTGTATTTTGGAGCTATTGATGGAGGTGCAGATCAATTTACTATGATTGAAGTGAAATCAAATGCTCTTTCAAGCAGTATTCTACTTGTTCAGAAAGATGGTGCAGAGATGATTGATGGGGCACAGCTTGATTGGTATCCAAATGATATTATTTCTGAACGAACAATGCAGTTTAGGTTCGAGGTAAAGAGTGCGTTTGGTAGATTCGATATCAGTTCAGTTCGATTAAATGTTCTCAATCCTAGTGGTAGTTTACCAGTTGATGAGCAAATAACAGGGTCTATTGAAGGAGTTGAAGATACTTCATGGTCGATTGCTGGAACTTATGATTGGGAATACCCTGGAGGGTTGGAAGATGGGGAATATCAGGTGTCCTTGGAAATTTCTGACATTGGTGGCAATACAATAGTTCTCGAACACGAGAATATTATCATGAACAAGTATGGAGTAGCAATTAGACATGGAGAAAGTCGTGCAACTGAGTATATCGCTCCTTCTCAGGTCACTGCAATCCCTCTTCAATTGATGCACAGGGGGACTAACGATCAGATGTCAGTTAGTTTGAGTTTAGTGACAAGTTTCAATTCCAATTGGAATGTTTCTTTTGATGCTCCGGCTGGATATAATCTCAATGAAGGCGGTTCGATAGTTAATCCCATTCTGACTCTTCAAGCTCCTCAGGATTTGGCCAACTCTCCATCACAACTTCATATTCGTGCAGTAGCTGAAGCAATGGTAGATGGGCAACCAGAGATTGTGAGCCAAGAGTCGTTGTATCTTGATTTGGAGAAATCAGACGTATATGCTCCTCCTATGGTTAGTATGTGGGATAATAATCTGACAATACAATATGATAATAGCTCTCGCCCAGATTCTTTTGATACTACCATCCCTCGGTTTGTTGAAGACGGTGTATTCACTACATTCATTATGGAAATTTGGAACAATGGTTTTGATACTGATGAGTTTAGAGTGGATGTACTAGAACGTTCGAAATCAATTATTCAAGTGTTTGATAATGACACTGGAATAAGAATTCTAGAAGATGAAGGTGATGGGACATTCCACACAGCATTACTTGGCAGACATTCAACTCAAGTTCTTCAGATAAGGGTCAAACCTTCTGATGATCGTTCTGATTCTGATTTGGGATTAATCCATCTTGAAGTAACAAGTGAGGGTAATTCTACAAAGAAATCTACTGTGCAATTTACAATCCAGAGAACGTTTGGGATTCAGGCTACACCTATTTTTGATTGCGATGGTGCTCCACTTGGAACAGTGAATAAAACTGCATGCACTCAGAATGGAATGACAATGAGATTAATTGTTTCAAATAGTTTGCAAGATGGGTCTACTAGTACTCCTTGGAGATTGATTGATCCCGCTGATCTTCAAAGGAATCTAGATATTGATCCAATGTTCTCTCAATGGGTATTCAGGATTACTGATGATTCGGGAGATAGTGTTCCTATGCTTCAACTCGCACCCCAGCAGAGTGAAGAAGTTCACTTGTCCATCGAGCCTCCTGATGAAGTAGAGATGGGGTCTCATACCTTGTATTTGCGGATAATGGAGGATACTTCAGATTCTGATTCACGTTATTTCGATATGCCATTTATTGTTGAAATTGGTCCAGGATCCATTTCCCTAGAGGTCGTTCAAGTTTCTAATAACCCTGGAATTCAACCGAATGAGGAGCGTTCTCTGCAGATGCGTGTGAAGAATAAAGGGAATCAAGAATTAATTGTTGAAATTGATATTGAATGTTCAGGTACTGCAACTTCTTGTGATGGATGGGATGCAGAAATTGGTGGCGGTGGTGGCGATTTAGTTATGGTTCCTCCTTATTCGGACATTTCATTTGTCGTTGTAATCAATGCTCCACAAGATGCTAGGCAGGGAGAATCTGTATCATTTACTGTTTCTGCATCTCCTAAGACCTTTGCAGACGAGGGTGGAGATGAATATGAAAATGCTAAGTCTGATCTCGATTTGGTAATGAACGTTGAGATTCAAGATATTGTATTAAGAATTCGAAATGAAGTTTTGAACCCTAGTCCTGTTACACTAATTTCTGCAATTGTTACATTACTAATTGTAGTACTTGGAGTACAGAATCGACGAAATCGAAGACGTTGGGTTGACGAGTTCGATGATGAAGAATTTGATGAAGAAGATGAATTTGAACTAGATGATCTTGATGATTTACCTCCTACAATAGTTGAAGCTGAAGAAGAAGAAGATGAGTTTGATTTAGATATTGAATTAATTGACTGATCTCTTTCAATCACTTCTTCGTATGAACGTCGCTCCATTTCCCTTAAGACCCTTCAAGACGCCCTACGGCACGGTTGAACGTATGTTGTCGGAGCCTTTCCCCCACTTTCGCCACACTGGAGTTCGAATCAGGTGTAGGGCAGTTCTGTTGACTATGCTAATGGTTTTCGCTAGTCTAGCTGCCCTTGAATTCGCTGCATGGGAGGCTTATGCGTCTTCAGATGCAGATGGTGACGGCTTAACTTATGGTTTGGAATTCTTATTGAATACTCAACCTCAGGATTGGGATAGTGATAATGACGAACTCCCTGATGGTTGGGAATGGTTTCATGGTTTGAATCCACTAGATGCATCTAGTCTTACTGTCAATGGATCGCTTGGAGATCCTGATGGAGATAGTTTGTCCAATAAGGACGAGTATCAGTACGGCATGCCTTCTAATTGGGATCTTAGTAGTACTCCGAATGTTCTTGATAATGGAGTCTGGTGGAATGGTACTGTACCTACTCGAAATTGGGATGAAGAATCTGCAATGCAGGCAACACAAGGTACCGGTTCAGACGGTGCTGATGAAGACCCAATGGGGAATATTTGTGCAGATGGAATGGACAACGATCGTGATGGGTTAGTTGATGCCGCAGACCCTGATGGAGATGGAGATGCTGACTGTTCATCGGATGATGATGATGGTGACGGAGATATAGATGAAGACCCAGATGGCTATGATACAGATAATGATGGAATGAATGATGGTTGGGAAGTTGCTAATGGCTTAGATCCAACTGTTCGAACAGGATCGGACGGTCCTGGAGGTGATCCCGATGGGGATGGACTAGTTAATCTCAAAGAATATGTTAATCCTTCATGGACAACTCAGAATTCAGGCACACCCTATTTCATGCCAGGTGCTCCGAATCAACAGCGAACTGAAACAGAATCTCCTTGTAATCCAGTTTTGGGAATTGGCCCTAATGGATGTGCAACATTAACAGCAGAAGTAGACGGAGTTACTTCGACCAATCCTCAACGTTCTGATACAGATGGTGATGGTTTGAATGATAGTTATGAAGCATTGACTTTACTTACAGATCCTACAGATTCAGATACAGATAGTGACGGAATTTCAGATGGTAATGAGGTAAATGGACAATATGGTTCACCTGCTCAAGCTTCAGACCCAAGAGATAACAACACTGATGATGATCCATTTGATGATGGTGAAGAAGATATCAATGGAAATGGAATTATTGATGGTGGGAACGAAACAGATCCTACACGTGCAGAAGATTCAGGTGATTTTGATGAAGATGGTATTGAAAATTGGGAAGAGAATCTAACTTGTACAGGGTGGAATGTTGCAGATACTGATTTCGGTGGAGTAATTGACGGACTAGAACGTACTACTGGGTTCAACACTGATCCTTGTCTATCCACAGTTGATTTCGTCACTACCTTTTCTTCATATGATGCCAGTACTCAAATTCTTTTCATTGCAAATGGTTCTGGATTTGGACCTGATTTCTTTGATTGGCGTCCTACTTCTCCCGGTCGTATAGGTTATTACAATCTCTCTAATGGTTCTCTTGTTCCATTTGGTTTTGAGCAGGTAGATGTCACTTCTTCTCCACATAGGTTGATTGGAGTGAGTATTAGTCCTCCTGCAACTACTTCTACTGTCATTCATAAGAATGGGTCTTGGTGTTGGGATGCAAGTATTCAGCCCAATAGTAACGATCCTTGGTGTGACGATGATTACTATGATAATGATAAGGATGGGATTGCCGATTGGGAAGAAAATTTTGGTTTTTGGGGTTTCCAATCCGATCCTTTTGATGTTGATTCAGATAATGATACAGTTAATGATTTAGATGAAATATTGAATGGTACTGATCCACTGGAACCTTGTGATAACAATAGAGATACAGATGGGGATTCATTGAATGATTATTTCGAGAATAACACTGGTTGTCCTCTGTTTTACGTTCCTGGGATGGGTGGAAATGGTTCTTCTGATACTTTCCTTACTGATTATGAAGC
>DAQW01000028.1:0-3487 GCA_002503045.1 Euryarchaeota archaeon UBA39
CCATGCTCATCTGATCCTGATACCATCAGAACTCGGTTTCCAAGTGAACGTTCGAATCGGGCAGTAATATCTGGAGGCAGGTAACATCCCGCAACATGGCCTAAATGAAGAGGGCCGTTGGCGTATGGCCATGCCACACAAACTAGAACATGCTCTCCGACCATATCATATCCTGAGAGAACATACAATTCAATGTGGCGTTAACTATGTATTGTTATTCACCAATGCTTTAGACCTGTACCCCCTCCTGTAAACTGCACATGACGCAACTATCCATACACTTGGATGAAAATCATAATTGGGAGTGAGTCCAAAGTGGATGTTCATACCTTGCTTGTCCAGACCTCCGTATCTAGCGAAGGAGATTACACATTACTCATACTGTATGCCACACTAGCACTAGGCGCCTCATTCCTGTGTAGTGTCTTAGAAGCAGTTCTACTCAGTACTTCGATTTCACACGTCAAGGTTCTTGAGCAGAAAGGCAGCAGAGTGGCCCATCTTTGGGCTCGATTCAAAGATGAACCAGAACGACCGCTAACTGCAATCCTCACCCTGAATACTATCGCTCATACGGTTGGAGCTCTCGGTGTCGGTGCTGAAGTGGCAGCGATGGTCGAGGGGACGGAATCCGAAGCTTTCGTGATGGCAGTGGCCTCATCTGTACTAACACTCGGCATCCTAGTGCTCTCTGAAATTATTCCTAAGACTCTAGGAGCACTCTATTGGAAGAATTTGAGTGTTTTCTCAGCCTATACTCTGCGCATCCTAATCCTGATTCTATTGCCAATAGTTATCCCGATGGAATGGATGAGGAATCTTTTTCCTGCCAAGTCTGAAAGTGCCGTTACCCGTGATGAACTTGCAGCCATGGTAGAGGTTGCAGAGGATGAACAAGTGATCGAGACAGATGAAGAAGAAGCAATTCGAAACCTTCTGAGTCTTCGAGATAAATATGCAAATGATATCATGACACCGCGTACAGTCATGTCTTTTGTCCTAGTCGATGATACTGTACAGGCTGCAATGGATAAGAATCCAATCATGGTACATGGAAGATTACCTGTTTTTGATGGAGATACTGATTCACCTAAAGGATTAGTACTAAGAAGTGAGATTTACAGAAAGGCCTCTGCGAATGAAAACGAGGTACTAATGAGTGACTTGATGCGTGATATCATTCAAGTTAGAGAACATACCAATCTAGATGACTTGTTGGATATTTTCCTAATGAAGAAGGAACAATTGGCATTAGTTCATGATGAATTCGGAGGAACATTAGGGATTGTTACAATGGAAGATGTAATTGAAACAATTCTCGGTGTTGAAATTGTTGATGAAAAGGATCTGGAAGGAATTGAGGAAGGAGTTGCAGGTGAAGATATGCGCCAATTTGCCAAGGATAAATCAAATGTTGACGAAGCTGAGTAACTATTTTGTTATCCAATCCTCATATGTCATCGAAGCATTACCACGATTTTCGCCTCTCCCAAAGTGTTTGAGATTGGAATCAATAATTACTTCCCAATTATTCATTTCATATGGACGAAGTAAATCCAAATGATGTTGGCCAAGAGCAATGTCATCTTTTGCCTGTAATATTCGAATTGGCATTGAGGGAATACCCCATCCAGGGACTTCAAAGTCTTTCCAAACAATTTCTGAACCCGGTCCGTCCCGAATAAACGCCCATCTAAGATCCAACTGTGCTAACATTCTCGATATCAATTTCCAACTTGCAGTC
The DNA here is from genome assembly GCA_002503045.1 of Euryarchaeota archaeon UBA39. GTDB lineage: Archaea > Thermoplasmatota > Poseidoniia > Poseidoniales > Thalassarchaeaceae > MGIIb-N2. The sequence goes on from DAQW01000028.1 coordinate 1,745, forward strand.
CGCTGTTTGAATACCAACGGAAACGATGTCATGGGAGACTCCAAATATACTCTTGAGATAGGCATAGGTAATATTTGACTCATGCGATTTGCATGTCTCAAAACAACAAAACCACCGATGCTATGTCCAAATAAAACAATTTTTTCAATCTTTGATTCATCCCATTTATTTGCGTGATCTGAAAGCATGGATAATATTCGTTCGCCAGATTCAACTGCTGTCCAAATTTTGAGACCATCGGAAGAACCATGGCCAGGTAAATCAATCATAACAATATGATATCCTGAATCGATAAACGGTTTAATTTTATATTCTGTTGAAGAAGAATCAGACTGCCATCCATGAATTGCAATAATCAATGGAGCTTTAGCATCGTTCCATTTCTCAAATCTAACGACTAATTCATCGCTTTTTGATAACCAATCAACTCTAGAAAATTGATCAGATGGATTTCTTAACTTTCGTTTAGGTCGAACAAAACCAGAAAATACCATAGATGACATTACACATATTGTCAATAAAAATAATCCAAGGATGAATATATGGAACCTGTAAACACTACTTGTGTTAATCAATAAAAAACACATTAATAATACAATAATTGAACTCAAAATTTGAGTTAAAATTGGCCTACTAACTGGAGGATCTATAGGAAAACGAACTGATTGCATCTAAACCGCCGTTAAGATTCATCAGAATCTTCGCCGTCTTTGTCTACGCCCCATCCTTTTGACTCGAAGAAGTCACCTGATGATTCAAGGCGCTTCAACCAACCTGAAGATTCACCTGACGAAACATGCTTCACAAGATATACACCAAGGAATGCAGTCTCCCACAATCCCTGTCGATCAGCCTTTCGTATTCGACTTACTACAATATCTGCGATGACAATTAACAAACAAAGCACACAAATAATTAGTGCTATAGGACTATCTCCCTTCTGATAATTTAATCCAAGTTGTATACTAAATAATCCTGCCATAGCAAATGGTAGGAACATGGCTTTAAGGAAATGATAGAGGAAAATCGGATTACTTCCAGAATGACGAACGAAAGATGTTCTTGTGGTAAAGTTGCCTAGAGTTCGACCAAACTGAATCGGTAAAACAACAGTATTCAGTATGGTAATCAACAATCCACCTAATAGGAAATATGTAGGTGAGAAATTAGATCCACTGCCCATTATGAAAATTAATGGGAACGACCAACCGACATTTGCAATAAAATCAATTAATCTTCTAAATGAATATGCAGCTGTTCCAGCACGTTCAAAATCTCCCTTAAGACTACGATCAACACGATCACGCGGTTTTCTGGGTTCCCGATTTCTTCGACGACGAGAACGAGGAGATTCTTCAGCAGCAGTTACTACTGGTGCTTCATCAGTTTTGGTATCTTTAGAGCGACGGCTTCGGCGTGGTTTCTTCGCCTTCTCTTCCTTAGGTTTCTCAATTGGAGCTGCCTCCACAGATTCTTCTTCTTCAATCCTATCTAATAATCCCATATCAATCACTATCCATATCGTTCTTTGACGCGCCTAGCCAAGTCAATATCTTGCCTTAGCCTTACCAAAACCTCATCGGGTGCTGATGATAATTCATTATTGATTAAATCTACAAAATTTGACCTATCAACTTCACTTGCATCTTCAGGTGAATCAAATACCTGCTTATAGAAATCAAAACTATCCCCTGCCAAGAATGAACTTTGGAAACCTGAAGGCATCATTCCAAGCAACTCATT
>DAQW01000028.1:3775-3971 GCA_002503045.1 Euryarchaeota archaeon UBA39
ATGAACTTTGGAAACCGGAAGGCATCATTCCAAGTAACTCATTTGCCAACTCTACGAATTGAACAAAGTCTTCGTTGTCTTCATCAGACAAACTACCATCGGATTCTATTTCAACCTCAATTTCTTCAGATTCGGAATATTCTTCCAATAATTCTTCAATCTCATCTGAATCAAAATCACCATCTAATGCAGCAAT
>DAQW01000028.1:4275-4407 GCA_002503045.1 Euryarchaeota archaeon UBA39
AAAATCACCATCTAATGCAGCAATTACAATCTTTCTATCCTCGACCATTTGTTTCAATTCTGGTTGTAATTTTCTAACTTCAGCAGTTTTCCTCTTACTCTTAGCATCATCAAAACGCTTCTTTAAAGGGCG
>DAQW01000142.1 GCA_002503045.1 Euryarchaeota archaeon UBA39
GATAATATCCATGATGGAACTGAATGGTTCGATCAAAATGGTGCTGGAAGTGCTGACACCAACGGAGACGGCGAATTAGATTACCTAGATACAGATAGTGATGGAGATTGGATACCAGATGATGTGGAATCAGTAGCCGATGTTGATGGTGATGGTGATGGAAATTGGAGAGATACAGATAGCGATGGGGATGGGACTTCTGATTATGACGAATGGACTAATAATACGGATCCTTATGTTCCTTGATTGAGAATTCTAAATCATAGTTTATTGATCTAAATTATAGTGTAATCCTACATTTTCTTTTCTCGATATTGCGGCATCAATGACTAGTGAAGAAACAATTGACATGTTTCTTAGTTCTACCAATTTTCTTGATGGTTTTGAACTTCTCCAGATTCTGTCAATTTCTTCTGTGATATGGAGAATTTTCCGCTGTGCTCTTTGAAGCCGTTCATTTCTTCGAACGAGCCCCACATCGTCAGACATAATCGTCTGTAATGCTTGACGATCTGCTTTTATTGGAGCATGTTCTCTCAAATTATCAAGTCCCTTAGCTCTCCAAAGTGGAACTCCAGTATCATTTTCTTGGTTTTTCTCAGTCTCTACAAGTGCCTTATTTAATGCTCGATGTGTCATTACGATTGCTTCAAGCAAACTGTTTGAAGCTAATCGATTGGCTCCATGAAGGCCAGTGCATGCTACTTCTCCGACAGCAAAAAGTCCCTTGTAGGTGGATCCATCAAATGTCTTACATTGTCCTCTACTATCTACCTCAATCCCTCCTACAATGTAATGTGCAGCTGGAGTGACTGGAATGGGGTCAGGTCCAAGTTCTAATCCATATTTGGCAAGACGTTGACTAATTGTTGGGAATTTAGATTTGAGTTCTTCTGGATTTAGATGTTCTGTAACAAGCAGTACATGTGGTTCACCTGATTGTTTGAGAATACGGTCTGTTGCACGAGCAACAATATCTCTAGTGGCCAAAGATCCTCTTGAATCAATACTTCTCATGAAAGAAAAATGGTCGGGTTTCTTATCCGATTTCCTATATTCTTGCAATCCTTCAGAAGTCATCAATATTGCACCAGCACCTCGAAGTGCTTCTGTAATTAGGAATGGTTGTTTTCCAGGAATTGCTAAGGCAGTTGGATGGAATTGTATGAATTCCATATGTTTGGTTTTCACTGAAGCACGATGCGCCATCGCAATTCCATCTCCTGTAGCAACGGATGGGTTGGTGGTTTCTCTCCATAACTTGCCAGCCCCTCCTGTTGCTAGAATCAACGCATTAGAAATAATTGAATGCACTTCTCCTTCTGGGTCCAAGCACCAAATTCCTGAAATTCCTTCTTCTGGTGAATTTTGTTTTTGTAAGATTAAATCAACTGCCATCCATCCTTCTAAGATTGTGACATTTTCTTCGTGTAACCTTTTGATTAGAGTGCCTTCAATTGCAGCCCCAGTCCGGTCTTTCACATGAAGAATCCTCTTTTCCTGGTGCCCCCCTTCCTTAACTAAGTCAAAATTCCCATCAGAAGCACGGTCGAAGATTACTCCTTCATTAATGAGAGATTGAATTCTATCTGCCGCTTCAAGAACAACACTTCTGACTACATCTTCATCACATAATCCATCTCCTGCATCGAGAGTATCTTGGATATGCTTCTCAATTGACTCTTCATTTGTTGTATCTAGGACTCCTGCAATCCCTCCTTGAGCCCAATTTGTTGAGGAATCTTCTAGTTGTTTTTTTGTAACTAAAGCAACATCTCTGCCTTCTCTAGCTAGCCCAACTGCCATAGTAAGTCCTGCAATCCCTGAGCCGACTACAACGGCATCAAACTGCATCACTCTTTGCACCATGTACTGCCGTACCGGCATTCTGGCATGAAGATTCGTGCTGAGCAGTATTTTTGCGATAGCGTGAATAGCCAGTCCTAAGGATGAGGGGTTGTGTCCAAGGCATCTAGATTAGTTCTCGCCGCATTTGGATGCTTTCTTGTATTCATTGTAGTTTACAATGTAGAAGCTGGATTATGGTCGCATCATCCTGAATACAATCAGAAGGTAGACCTGATTGGTTTGGTTACTTTTTCTTGCACTGAAGCAGAAGTTCTTGCTCAAATCAATGGAACTTCTGATAGTCATAATATGACTTTTGGACAATCTCCTTGTTTGCATCCACTAGGAAATTATGCTCTTCCTGATTTGTTAGTTGGGGGGATTGGGGCAACGTTAGCATTCATTGGATTAACTTCTGCACTAAATATTCGTTTGAGTTCACGTGGCCAATCAAGAAGGAAATCATGGGGTCTGATGATTGGAGGTGCAGTTTTATCAGTATTTGGATTAATGGATTTGATGGGGATATCGTATTCTGGTGGTTCTGGTATTCAATGGGAAATGATATTTGGCATCCCTTCAAGAATTGTGAATTTCATTGTTATTGTCATAGGAGTGACTTTATTCCGCATAGGATCTCATAATCATTCAGAAATCCTTTCTCAATCTCCATCGAGCAGAGTTCGATATCGTGGGAGGATGGAACTTGATGGGAGCGACATGAGCGTAGGTCAAATGCGGAGAATTTTAGGATTGGATATACTAGAAGATGTATTTCAATTAGGTTCCTCCGATGAATTTGAAGAAAAGGTAGGACGAGTGTGTCATTATTGTAGTGGATCTGGCTGTTCTGAATGTGGTTCCAAAGGTTCAATCTGATTCGGCGTTTGCCAGACGTGCTCTAAAACCAATCAAATTACTGTCTTTGACCGTGTTGATTTAAGTGTCCTCAGGTTTGCTGTAAGCCATCGAGGTGCTCGATTATGGATGGGATTAACGGGGTGGAGCGATGCATCTGAAAAGAATAGAACTAGAGAATTTCAAATCTTTCATGGGAGAATTAGTGATTGATTTAGAAGAAGGATTCACTGCAATTACTGGTCCCAATGGTTCTGGAAAATCGAATAGCGGTGACGCGATTCAATTTGTTCTTGGCACTAGGTCAACTAAATCACTCCGAGCTCAAAATGTGAAGGAATTAATTTTCAATGGAGGAAGTAGGAGCAAGGCAGCCAAATCATGTATGGTTACTTTGATCTTTGACAACCCTGCAAACGATTCCGGCGAAAGACGTTTGAAGGTGGATGCCGATGAAGTATGTTTTACTCGAGCAGTCAAATTAAATTCGAAAGGCTCAGCTGTTTCCGCATACAGGCTCAACGATCGCCCGTCTTCTAGTACTGAATTTAGAAGATTGTTAATTGAAGCAGGTGCGCGAGGAGATGGTTACAATATCGTCCTACAGGGAGATGTAGCTAGCCTTTCTACCATGACCCCTCTTGAGAGAAGACGTGTTCTCGAAGATGTCGCAGGGGTGACTCAATATGATGAAGAGTTGAGGAAGGCTGATCGCCAGAGAAAGCAAGTTGAATCTCAATTAGAGATGATAGATGTTTTCGAAAATCAACAGATTGAACGAATTGAAAGTTTAGAAAAAGAACGAGAGAAGGCACTAAAATATCGAGATTTAATTCAAGATTTAGAGCAATCAAAATCATTATTGATGCAATCTAAGCATCGGGCCCAATTTGAAGAAATTCGAATGTTGGGCGAGGAGAGAACACGTTACATTTCTTCTTCTGAAGAACTAAAGGATTCATGCGAAAAATCCGAACTTAGAGTCCAATTTTTAGACGATGAAATAGTCAGAATACAAAAAGAGATGGACGCTTTACTAGGGTCTTCAGAACGGGGTACTTTGGAGCGAATCCGCCGTCTTGAGATCGATATCGAAGCAGCAGGAGATAGAGTCCTTGAATTGAATAATTCCTCCGAAAGAGCGTTAATGGAAGCGAAAACATTGGAGAAAGAAATCAGTCAGGCAAAGGAATCGATTAAGAAGCATCTTTCAGGAATAGATGACGCAGAAACTCGCCTTACAAATGCTAAATTAGATATGGAAAAGGCACAAACTGATGAATCAGATGCAAGGAAGGCCATGGAACAAGGCGATAAAGCAACAATGGATCTCAATCGCGCCTATGGAAAGGCAGTAAATGAGGCTACTAAATTATCAGATAGCCTTCAAGTCCAGACTTTACAGACCGAAAGAGCGCGACAGTCAGCAGATATTGCTCATGGACAAGTTGCGGATTTACAAGATTCACATACAGATGCAGAGATGGAGGTATCTGATTTAGAGATGGAATTAGATGAAACAGGTGGAGTTGATTCTGGTCAGGAACGAACAAATTTGGGTCAAGAACTAATTCGTCTTCAAAAAGCAGAGGCGACACTTCGTCAAGAAGAAATGGATGCTAAAAATGCTAGAAATGAAGCAGAAAGGCAACTTATCCGGGCACGTCAAGAGATGGAGCAGAAATCTGGGAGGTCATCCCATCAAGCGCAGGCAGTTAAGGCAATATGTGGATTGAGAGATACGGGTGAAATTGGAGGCATTTTAGGTCCACTAAGTGAATTATGTGTGCCAAAGGATGATTCACATTCTCTCGCTCTTTCTCATGCTTTAGGTGGAGGAATGAATCACATCGTGGTCAGAGATGATGAGGTCGCATCAATGTGTATCCGTCGTTTAAAGGAAGGCCGTTTAGGTAGGGCTGTTTTCTTACCACTTAACAAAATGCAAGTAAGACGTTCTGGAGGCCGTGCGTTGATGGTTTCAAGACAGAATGGAGTTGTAGGATTTGCAGCAGACCTTTTGGATTATGATCCTGCGATTGAAAATGCAGTTAGAACAGCAGTTCGAGATACATTGATTGTTCAGAATATGGATGTAGCTCGAGGCAATATGGGCGGAGTCCGCATGGTCACATTAGATGGGACAGTCTTCGAAGCATCTGGGGCTATGGTGGGTGGAGTTAGCCGTACACCTTCATCTTCTTTTGGTGGTGGAAAAGCACTAGGTTTGTCCATTGTCGAGAAGGCATCTTCTGCACTTGATTCGGCCGAAATTTTGCACATGACTGTTCAATCAGCAGTAGCCAAAAACCAAGAATCACAGCAAGAAATTAGAACACGAATCAATTCATTGACCCAAGAAGATGGATCAATGCGTGCTAGGGAAATAAAGGGTGATTTAGATAGAGCTCGCTCTAGATTATCTGAAATTAAGAAGCGATTGAATAATGCCGAAGGTGAATTGAAGAAGAAGGCAAAAGAAGTTGAGAATTGTGAACACGCTTCTACCAAGGCAGAAGCCGTTTATCTTGCTGCTATTTCTAATAGGGATGACCTGATGGAACGATTACGTTCTCAAACTCCAGAGCATTTATCCAAACGATTGAGAGATGCTCAAGAGGCCTTTACTGAAGCATCACGTGAGTCAATTCAGGCAGAATCTGCCTTGTCGACAGGTAATGAACGCCTAAGTATTATTCAAGGAGAAGTTGAGAAATTAGAACAGAGGGAAACAGATTCACGTTCCCTTGCTCAGGAAAATCAAAATCAAATTACTGAATTAGAGACCAAGAGAGAAGAATGGGGAGAAGAACTAGAAGGGCTTAGAGAAATTCATTCTCAAGTGAGTGAAGAACAAAAAGAATTAGATGAACAACGAATGGAATTCGTTGAAGAACGAGCAACATTACGTGCAAATTTAGAATCAATGAATTCTAAACGAATCACCATGATGGCTCGAATTACTGAACTCAATTCCTAAGTAGATCGAAAACATACTGTGCTTAAGGAATTAACCAGTGAAATGTCTGATATGAATATCTCAATTCCTGAAGAAGGCGAAATTATTCCTGCATTTACACAAATTGAATCCAAGGTTCGAGGTTTAGAGCGTAGGATTAGTCAAATCGGTAATGTAAACCAACTTGCAATTGAACAGTATGATGAAGCAGCAGCTAGAGTTGAACAACTTAGGCAAGATGCGTCCGCGCTCAGAGATAGGCGCACTCGTTTAATCGACATTGCAGGACAACTTGAATCTGAACGCCGACTTAGGTTGACAGAAGTTCTCAATCAAGTAGCTACAAATTTCTCAAGAGTTTACAAACTTCTTCAACCAGGAGGAAAGGGAGATTTGAGGCTAGAAAATCCTGAAGATCCATTCTCTGGTGGATTAGAGATGTGGGCGAAACCACCTGGAAAGAGCAATAAAACACGCTTGAATCTTCTTTCAGGTGGCGAAAAATCGATGGCAGCTCTCGCACTTATCTTTGCAATACAAGATTTCGAACCTTCTCCATTCTATTATTTCGATGAAGTTGATCAAAACTTGGATTCATTCAATGCTGAAAGTATTGCTAAATTGTGTAGGCTTAGAAGTGGACGAGCACAATTTATCATGGTCACATTACGAAAGGTCAGTCTACAAATGGCGGATCATCACATCGGAGTAACTCATGGAGGAGATGGTTGTAGTAGATTGATAATGAATTTCGATCGAGATGCAGCAGTTGAGATGGGAGAAGCAGCAGAAGCTGAATTAGAAGCACAAAGAAAGGCTGAGGAAGAAAAGGTGAACATGGCTGAATTGCCTAACCCGCAGAATCGACCCCTAGTTCCTGAACCATTGCCTAATCCAGAGAGTCTTGGCGGTATCCGTGAAGAAGAATCAGAGGTGGAAGATCCCTCAACGTTGGCATTGCTAGGTGATAGGGCAGCAGACACAAAAGAGGATTTGGATGAAAAAATGGATTGGGAGAGTCGGCTCGAAGATGCTGCCGAATCTGAACAATTTGCTGAAACATCTTCACAATCCACTGAAGATGAGAATTTGCTCAAAGAGTGAGGTAGATTAAATGGACATCTTAGATTCACATCATCTCCGTTCAGATATCGTTAATCGTTTACTCGGCGGTGAAGAAGATGAAGCAGCATCTCCATTTATTGATCGATTAGTCGAAATTGCCGAAATGGAAAATGGTGAACATCAAATGTTGGTGGATCCAATAGATCGATCAATTGCGCTAGTGTTTCAACTATTCCAAACCGAATCTTTGGATCCTTGGGATGTGGATCTTTCGACTTTTATCGATTTATTCGGCGAGAGGATCAAGACTGCAGAAAATATCGATTTGCCTAGTTGTGGTCGATTAATTAGGATGGCTTGGTCGATTCTACATGCTCAAACATTTACTCTTATTGAACGCCATGAGCGCTGGGAAGAAGAATTACTTGAAGATGATTGGACCATGGATATTGGTTGGGAAAGTGAGTTGAATGATGATGAGTATTCGTTTTCAGTTAATGTATTGACAGGGCAAGCTAAAGATGCACTGCCGAATCTCTTCGAAGGTCGTATTCGTAGAACTACAGAATCAAGGCCGATTACTCTTACTGAAATGTTATTTTCATTGAAGGGGGCCCACGAAGATGCACGTGAAAGACAACTTAGAGAACAAGCAAGAGTCCGCCACCAAGCAGAAGTAGCAGAGGCAATGGCGAACGTTTCTTCTAGAATTCATAGAGAAAATCTTGAGGATGATATCCGACGTTGTTGGTCGGCAATGAGAGACATAGGTCGTAATGGAGCTCCAGTTGAATTAGAGGCAATTAGAGAACATTTGATGGCTTTAGCCATCGAAGAAGGGGCAAGTACAGATGAAGCCAGTGTTGAAGGAGAAATATCAGGTTTTGTTGCCTCTCTGTTTCTTACACATCGTGGCTTTGCCGAGATTTGGCAGATGGGTGAGGCTTCTGAAGGTCGTATTTTCATTAAAGATAGGTGGCCATCTTCATCTTCCTACGAAGAAGCTACTCGCCAGATAGCCGAAGAACGCGGTATTTCGTTAGTGGAGGCAGAAGTATGAGTCAACCAACCCCTGATGCAATTGTAGAGGCCCTACTTTTTTGTTCGGGAAGGTCCCTAAGTTGCTCTGATTTGGCATCTCAAGCATCAATGGATGAAGAAACAGTATCGGCGGCCCTTGATGCCCTAAGAGGCCAATATAAGCGTAGGAGGGGAAATGCGTTGCAGATCGTAGAGGTAGGTGGCCGTTGGTCTATGGAAGTTGACCCTCGTCTGTCCCCGTATCTACCTTCTGAATTAAGAGGAGATATACCTGAGAGACTACAACGTGCTGCAGCCTTGATTGCTTATCATCAACCTATGATGCAGAGTGATTTAGTCAGTATGATGGGGCCTATTGCCTATGATTACGTACGTTCATTAGCACGTTTAGGCCTAGTTGATCGTCGCCGAAAAGGAAATACTCGTCGTTTGCAAACTACTCGATATTTCGCAGAGCGTTTCCAATGCCCTCATACAGAACCTAAAAAGGTGAAAGAATGGTTTAGACAACAGGCTGAAGATAATGGCATTTCATCTCAAGCACTGGTTGATTCTATTAGGGAATTAGATCCTCAGGTTGGAGATATGGATGTAATTCCTGATTCAGATGGGACAGAAGATGACATTGAAGGTCAAGATTAACGTCGATATTCTTCTAATTTAGCATCAACTAAGGATTGAGTAATACTTCTCCCATCTCTGCGAACAGCGTTAGCAACATCGTCTACTTCTTCTGGTTTCGCACCAGCAGACATTACCATATTTCGTAAGTGAAGCCTCATGTGGCCCTCTTGAATCCCTTTAGTCGCAAGTGCTCTCATTGCCCCTAGATTTTGAGCAAGACCTGCACACGCCATCATTCCTGCTAATTCCTGGGCACTGTTTGTTTTTGTTAATTCGAGATTTAATCTGGCTACAGGGTGAATTTTCGATGCACCTCCAACGGTTCCGACAGCTATTGGTATCTCGATAGTCCCGTTTATCCATCCCTGTTCGTCAACCCACCAGTGCGTCATAGAACGATATCTTCCTGTTATAGCAGCATAAGCATGGGCACCTGCTTCAATTGCTCTCCAGTCTTGCCCACATGCCAATCCTATGGGGGAAATAGCATTCATGATGCCTTTGTTATGTGTGGCTGCCCTCCAGGGATCTGCATCAGCAAATTCGTAGGCTAAAACAATGTCTTTGATAATTTCAGATCCTTCTTCAGCATCTCCCTTTGATGAAATTGCTTCAGGAGACAATTTTACAGAAGCTCTAGCAAGTCTTTTTGTTGCTAAATTAGAAAGAATTCGAAGTAAAACTCTGCCTCCTGTCAAGTCTTCTAGCCACGGAGCAGCCCTTTCTGCCATGGTATTCACTGCATTTGCTCCCATTGCATCTCTAGTATCTACAATTAAGTGTACAATCAACATTCGTTGTGATTCAGTTTCTAAAATTCTACATTCTATGTCTTTGCAACCTCCTCCTAAACGTATCATAGTTGATTCAATATCGTTGCATTTATCCATTAGTTCTTGCTTTTTTCCTTCAATCACTTCTATGGCTCTATCGAATTCATCTATGTTTAAAATTTGCAATTGTCCAATCATTAGCGGTGGGTCAACATTTGTTGTAAAACCTCCACAATTGTATGCTCGCTTTGCAATATTGCTAGCAGCCGCGACAATACTTGATTCCTCGACACAAAACGGAATGAATTTTGGCTCGCCATCAATCAAGAAGTTCATCCCAATACCTACTGGGAGTGATAATTGCCCAACTACGTTCTCTATCATGCTGTCTGCTGTATCTCTGTCTAGCGATTCTAGATCTGTCCATGGGTGAAAATGTTCTGGGCTAAGTGAAAGTGCATTAGCTATTGCTAGATGTCTCTCGTTCATTGAAAGTGAGTAGAATCCACTAATTCGGCTATCCATTGGCTGCCCCTACATACTTTGCGTGGATAGTCTTGGATATGTTCCTTGTTATTTGGAATACTAAAAAAAAACCTATTTCTACTCTCAATTTCGGGTAATTAACGGTTTTAACGTTTTCAATTAATATGTTAAAATACGTTAATACTTGTGATTTTTAATTTATTGATTGCTGACCTGTCGTTTATTTCAGTATTTGGAAAATTCAAAAATGTCTAAAAAACGCATTTTTGAAATGTTAATTCGTGTGAATCGTTTATATCTAGACCCTAATGCGGCGATAATGTCAGGTGCTGAGCACTTACCTAGTGGCCCTCTAGTGAGGGGGGACCCCTTTACTCAGCTACCTTTGGATCACCAACATAAGAATCTCTTAGTTGGCAGAGAGGAAATCGTCACACCTCTCGCCTCACAGATGATAAATGGGACGCCTGGAATCCATTTGATTGTAGGTGAATCAGGTTCTGGTAGAACAAGCATAATACAATGTCTTTCTTCACCAGATTCAAGACACGTCGGCACAATTTGGCACCCCACAGACCCTACATCTAGATTCTTGAATGAGGCTTTAGTAGGTTTTACTCATGGATTCAAAATTCCACCCACTCCACAGGCTGCAGCAAATCAGTTGACAAACTATCTTAATGACATCCAGGGTCCCCTCCCATTGATTGCTTTTGATTATAATACTCCTAATTCCCAAGAATTGATGGCTCTGATTAAGGAACTTTTACCCGTTTTGAGGAGGATGCGTGCAATGGTCGTGTTTGCAATATCACCTAATCAAATGGAAGGGTGGGATCGTTCTTTACATGATTCATTTGATATGATTCATTATTTAGATGCTTTAAATCTTGGACAAGTCAGGCAACTAATCGACAATCGTATGGGCACTGTCTCCAATGAGACAATAGTTACTGATTCCACAGAATTAACCAAACTCCAAGCATTTTCTAGAGGTAACCCATCAGTGATAATCCGCCAACTGAGTAAACATCTTCGCCATCTTCGTTACCCTGAAAATGGTTCTCCGCCTCAATTTCTAGCAATTGATGTATCTACATTTCCTGATATTTCTGAATCAGAATCCCCAAATCGTGAAATTTTTTCGGCGACTCCTCAACAGATTCCTAGTCCTGCGCCCCAACGCCCTCTATTTACTACTCCTTCTCCCTCCTCTCCGCCACAATCTGATGGTGAGTATAATGCGTGGCTTCAAGGGACCACAATTGAAACTGAATCTACATTTGAACCGATACCTGCTCCAAATAACGATTTTGAGCCGATTGTGGATTCTCTTATGTTGGATGATTCAGATTCCATGGATAGTGAAGTAGGATGGGACGATGAAGGAGTACATTTTGCATCAAGTGGGGGTATTGATGATTTTGAAGGAGACCCATTATATCTTGAAACAGAAGAAGAACCGGTGCAAGTGGAACCCTTTGCTGAATGGGATAAAAGTGAAAATGAAGATGTAAAAGAAACGTTTTCTTCAATACCTGAAACAGAAATTACATCTTCTTTATCTGATTCTAACGATTATTTTGAATTAATTGAAGACGAACCACTGCCTCTCTCCCTTGAATCTCAAATAAACCATACAATAGTTGAACCTCCTTCTCCTCCCCCTCCTAAAAGAGGAGGATTATTCGGTGTTCATTCTCGAAGTAAGAACATAGCAGCACGTATAGATGCTAATCTCCCCCCCAACCCCCCTACGTCCCAAATAATGGGGATTGACCCTTTACCCATTCCGAAAATAATTGACCCGCGGAGCCCGAAAGAATCTCTCCCTTCATTTGTTGAATCAATCGATACCTCCTCACCTAGCCCTCAGATTTCTAATCATATTGGTGCAGATCCAATGGTTTCACGTCCGCCGGATTTGACCTCTGATGGAGCAGATTTGTGGGTTCAAGCTGGTTCTGAATCCCCTATACCCAAATCATTGTCTCCAGTAGTCAATCCCCAACCTACTTCTGTTCATGTTGCTTCACCTGAAGACATCGTTAGGGGGCTTAATTCTCTCCGCTCCCCTCGATGGGATCCAGATGCGCCACTACGCCCTGAGCGACTAAAGGATGTCTCTGATGCAGATGTAATTATTTTAACAGCAGCCACAACTCGTGATATTTCTCCAAGTGACGATGCTTTACGGGCAAGATTGCAAGTAGGTCGTTCACGATTATCACAAATTTTCAATGATTTGAGGCGTCATGGTTTCCTTTCTGTAAGAAAAGAAGGTAGGACACGATGGTATAGAATGACTGCTGCAGCATCGCGGTTATTGACGGAGGTGGAAGAATGAGTGAATGGCGAGTAGCATGGAGTCATCAGATAGATGGGCCAGTGAATGATGTAAAGGTTGATTCGAATGGCATGTTGATTTGTACGGGGCAATCTCTTATTGCACTTCGGCCGGATGGAACTACAGCTTGGCGTAGTGACCATATTTTTGATACATACTCAGTAGAATCTTCTGGTTCCTCGGTCGCTTTACTAACAGGTACCTCTATCCATGTTCTAAATCGTAGCACTGGTTCTCCACTTAGCGATGGCCGTTCAATTCCAGGAGGGTACCGGGAAGCACTCTATCGAACTGGAGGTGGTTGGGTCGCTCCTGATAGGGGCGACCATCTACATTTGTTCAGAGAAAATGGAAGAGGTGTTCGTCGTCTTAGAGTAGGCCCTACTCGAATGTTAGTAGGATGGATGGATCGAGAACATCTACTTTGTTTAGATCATGATGGTCAACTAAGGTGTGTACGATTACATGGAGAACACGCACAAAGAGTCATAGAAAATCGTCGGTGGACATGGTGTAGCAGATTATCTGGTGGAAGGATGTTAATGTTGGATTCATCTGGCGCATTATTCGAAGGAGTCCCCAATCCGTTTGGGTGGGATGAGATTTCGCGCATTTCTGATGGAGGTTTGGACCCACATCGTGCAATCCGAGCTGGAGATGGTTGGTGGATAATGGACCTCGAAGGACGCATACATCATTCAATAGAGGATTTAGATGCAGGATTTGGCGAGGACCCCGTAGATTCGATACATTCTGATGGTTCAGGCGTAATTGTTTCTACAACACGTGAAGGGTTAATTCGTTGGAGTGAATCTCCTTCACTTAGTGGTATGCGGATTGATAATCTTAGAACATTACAGACTGAAGAACGACGCCGACTAGATTGGATGCAGAGAACATCTATGTTTGAATCCGCCCAAGAGGCCGAAGATGAAGGACTTTGGACAAGAGCCTTGGAACTATATCGTGCATTGGGAAGAGAAGATGACGTGAAAAGAATATTGGGGCTTCAGGAGGGTTCAGAGTAATGAATATCGAAATTTCTCGAGAGAAGGTCTTAGATGCGATTGCTCTAACAAATGCCGCCCGAGAAAAGGCTACACCTATTGTTGATCTCAAATCTTCAGAAGGAATTCGTTTACAAGATATGTTGAGAATGTGTGATGATTATCGGAGAGATGCACTGCACTTTTTAGAAACTGGAGACCATGTTCGTGCCTTTGGAGCGATTTATTATGCTCATGCTTGGATTGATGCAGGTGTGAGAATAGGTTGGCTCGATGGCCATGATGATGATCATTTGTTCACATTACCATAATTATTCGATTAACCGAAGGGCTCTATCTCTAACCACTTCTAGATATCCACATCCTTCTGCAACTAGTCTTCTTTTGAGTTCTTTATCTACGGTTAGAACCCTTGCTCCGATTTCTTTTGCTAAGTTCAATAATGCGTCATCCGAATGATTTTCATCGGATACAATTACTTCTGCTCTTGAAAATAATAAATCAAGTAACAGGTCATTACGTTGTTTACCCATTTTTTCTAATTCAATCTTTACTTGAGAAGGAATAATCCATCGACTTGGACCAATTGTTCTTTCGATTTCTATGTCTATGTTCATCCCTGCATCTACGGCTGCAGCCCATCCACATGCATCAATTAATAGATCAGGCAAAATCTCACCCTGAGATCGTTCCATGGCCAATGAGGCGCCATCTAGAATCAATTCTTCTTGAGAGGGTAACTCTACTCCCTACTGGTGCACAAATTGGTAATCTTAGGGTCAAAGTTGTAACTCCTTTAGATACCTTGTTGACTACACCTACTGAAGTAGCAGTAGAAGCATTTACCATTAACATCTCATTAAGAGCTAGAGGTTTCACCTTGTCTGCTTTTCCTTCTTCGCTTGCTACCATTCTATCCAATAAAGTTAGATTTAGTGACATAACTTCCCAAATGGGTGGTAATTCTCCCTTTCTAGCCATTACTTGCCCAGATAGGTTGTCAGCCTTTGTCATTGAAGGATCTAGCGGGGTAGAAATGCCACATAAACCGCCTGCATTCATTTCTTCCAAATCTAGTCCTCCTCCTTTCATTGACATAATTCTAGTCTCTATTGGAGTCCATTTCTGTTTGGAACCTTGAGTTGATCTTCTACCTGGTGCAATTACTACTTCATCTCCTTTGGAGAATTTACCTCGTACAATAGAACCTCCGATTATTCCTCCCTTGAGCCCATTTGGTCGTGTCCCTGGACGATTGATGTCAAAAGATCTAGCAACATGCATCATTCCTTCTTCATCCCCTCTATCCGGTGTTGGTATTTGTGCTTCAACAGCTTGGATTAAAATATCCAGATTTACATCGTGATGAGCAGATACAGGGATAATTGGCGCATTTTCTGCAATTGTTCCAGAAACAAATTCTGTAATTTCCTTGTGAGATTCAATTGCTCTTTCTCTGGTGACTAAATCTACCTTATTCTGAACAATTACTATATTTTCTATTCCAGCAATTTGCAGTGCTGCTAAATGTTCTCTTGTCTGAGGCTGAGGGCATTGTTCGTTTGCAGCAATGAGAAGAAGGGCTCCATCCATTATTGATGCGCCAGAAATCATCACTGCCATCAGAGTTTCATGGCCAGGTGCATCAACGAAAGAAACTGTTCTTTGCAATTCAGATTCTTTGTCCTTGGCTCCATCAGGGCGCTTTCCCATTGGATAGTATTGCCCATCTTTTGTACAATAAAATGCAGTATCTGCATATCCTAGTTTTATTGAGATACCACGTTTTCTTTCTTCTGAGTGTGTATCTGTCCAAGTTCCAGAAAGTGCTCTCGTTAGAGTTGTTTTTCCATGGTCGACATGTCCGACTAAACCAATGTTGACTTCCGGTTGTCGGGGAAGTATCGCCAGGATTCACCCACTCCTCAATCACTCGGAGCCTTCGTCGCCGGCTCCGAAGATGTCGCCAAGAGGTCTTGATCCCTTCTTTACGACGGTGAGGTTGATTTGTCGCGTGTCAGTAGATATTGTATTTCCACGCAGGTTTCTTCTTCGTCGGATTCCTCCGTATTTGTAACGATACACCTTTCCATTTTTTCGTACGTAGCGTTTTCCTTTGTAGCCCACACCAGGACCTACAAGGACCGCATTTACTCCGCCTCCATGTAGGTCACTACGCATCGGCGTGCCTGTTTTGTCACTTCCACCAGTGACCTTTAGTGTGTATCCTGTCATGTCTTCATGGACATTTTCACCAGGTATTTCATCTCCAATTTTCTTGCCAAGTAATGCGTTGTAATTGTTGCCCTCGACATCAGTTTGGTATGATGGGGAATAGGTTCGTACCACGTCTTTAGCATTCTTCCTTTCCAACTTTGTAGTTGAATCATTTACGACGGCTTTGAACACTCGATCGTCGGCCATGGTACTCACTGCGTTTCGCCGACCATTGACCCCTATAAGAGCGGTTCGCTGTCGAAACCTCTCTAAATCATTCAATACTTGTTCGATTTAGGTCCTTTTCAAGCCTCTTTTCTACCGTTGCAGGAAGTATATTAGCAGCACGGATTAGAGTAGTTCTACCACGTCCTTTCGGGGTATTGCTAGTCTCTGCGTGAATAAATCCTATTTCTTCAAGACGTTTGATGTAACCCCAAAAAGAAGTATGTCCTCTTGCATCTTGCTCAAATTCTTCACAGACTACATGGTACAGGCGTTCCGCATCTCCACTTGTGACTGATTCTTCTCGTCGGAGGCGGCGACATAGTGCAAGTAAACACATTTTTTGATGATTATTTAGGCCGTCAACCATATCTGGTTCGATTGCTGCTCCACGTGTGCTACTTGGCTCTACATGTTCTGGGGCAACTTCGTTCACTCCTTTCTTTTCTGCTCGTCGAATTGCACTTTCGAGAAGCTCGATAGCTAGCCTCGCGTCGCCTGTTTCTGCAGCGAATCCTGCGATCCTAGCCTTTGCGTCATCTCGTACACTCCCTTTTCTACATGCTACAGATGCCCTTTGTTCAACAATCGCTAGTAATCCTTCTTCGTTGTATGGCCTAAGTTTGATGCGGTTACTTTGACCGAATCTTGATTTTACTGCTGCTTCAAATAAGTGTACCATTGGTTCTTGACTAACCAGAATTAGCGATAGTGTGCCAGTTTCGTCTCTTCCTTCGTCAATACGTAGGAGTTGATACAATAGATCATCACCCTCTCTCAATAGTAGAACACTCACTTCATCTAAGACAAGAAGCATATGTTTTCCACTATTTTGTAGGTTTCGACGTATGCTTTGAATGATTTCGCCTGGACTAAAACCTCTTTCTGGGTGTCGATGATCTAGATTTTGAGCAATACGCTGTAGGACTTGTGATGTTGTGGGATGATTTCTACAATTAATGTGTAGGGGTACTATACGTCGAGTATCTGCAAGATGTTTAGTCAAATCATCTGAGAATCGCCTAACTATGGCGGTTTTTCCACTCCCAACGGGGCCAATTACTATTGCTCTTCCACTAAAGTTAGGAGACTCAATACCCATGAACATGGATGCAATTTCTCCTAATGCATCATCTCTCCCAACTAATTCATTTGGCAACCAGTCGAATGAAAGAGGCTCTGAATCCACTAAGATTTTGCCTGCACCAATTCGGTCAAGGTAACCTGCCATTCGATTGAATTTGAATTCTAACGTTCTTAGAGATATTGAGTGCCTATACACTTCGATTATATTCTTGTTATGTTTCCCGATAAATATGACCACTCTTGCCGAGTATTATTCTAGGGCGTTTAGTTCTGAATTGCTCTTTGGTTTGAGGATGACAATCAATATTGCAACCTTACTGGTTATGCTGTGGTTGTTCGCTCTCGCTTATCTTGTTTGGAGAGCCAACTCTAAATCACCTCAGAATCGTTTTATTGCAACATTACTTTCTGTTGAGGGATTCAAGAATCTATGGGTGGCATTGGAGATATTCCCTTGGATGCATGAGTGGAATTCTTTCTGGATTGTAGCATGGAATATCAAATTCGATTTCTTTTTCTCTATGCAGATTGCTGCAATTCTTCTCTATCTTTGTTTTCCAATCT
>DAQW01000070.1 GCA_002503045.1 Euryarchaeota archaeon UBA39
GATATCCCAAGCGTCTGTAACATTTGCATCTACACCTACTGTCCCACCACTTTGTCCAGTATTATTCAAATGCCATTGTGAAGATAACAATGGGTCATTTAGCACTGCTCTAGTTTGATGTTGTTGTGGTCGATCGGGGAGACTTCTTTCGATTATTCCCTTTTCTTGTAAATTAGAGAGGATACTAGGGGCATTATTTGGGTTTTCAAAATTCCAAAACCAAGCTCCCTCAAGGAGAGGTGCTTCCTCTATTTCTATAGTTGAATCAATCCAAGGTTGAATTTCTTCAGGATTAATTGTAGTAATTACCAACCATTGTTCGGGTGGTTCTTCTGAAATAGAATTCTCAAACGCTTCAACTTGGAAGAAAGCCCTTTGAACAGCTCCAGAATAGGTATGGAAGATTTCTTCTGTTTGAGGGGGCATCTCTTGAGCGGATGCAAAAGGTGTCACCAGAGACAGTAACATCAGTGCAGTGAGGGTACACACTGTCCCGCGCATACCCACTCATGGGTTCCGAAGCGTCATAGTGGTTTGCTATGCTTCAAGGAACTGATTTACTTCAATTTTAACTTCTTCATCTGTCATTAAACGCCGTTGTGATTTGGCAACATCGAAGAGATGTGAAACTAAATTATCGTCTGCCTGATAGCCATTCTTTTCTAACCAAAATACAATGTTGGAACGTCCAGACATATGTCCAATTCTGATTATTTGCTCTAGCCCAAAGTCTTGAGCAGGTACTCCACTGTAAATTCTATCTGCAAGCCAATCATCACCCTTCTTCATTGCTTTAACAACTGCACTAGCATGAACTCCAGTTCCAGTTTCAAAAGCATCTTGGCCGAAGACAGGATAATTTCTTGGTAGATCAACCTCAACGTATTCGTTGGCCTTTCTCATGTACTCATTCAAAGAAGTAAGATCGTTATCTATGGCCCCCATTAGTTTCAGATTCACTAATGTCTGGTCAATTGGTGCATTACCTGCTCTTTCACCGACTCCTAATGCTGTACCATGAATAACGTCTGCACCTGCATAATATGCAGCGATATTGTTTGCAACACCCAGTCCACGATCTTGATGCCCATGCCAATTAACTTCGATATCCCTTCGCTTGAACCCAGCATCAGGAATTACTTCATCTTGGACGAAACGGAGTAATTGTTCAACTCCATTTGGAGTAACATGGCCACAAGTATCACACACACAGAGTCGATCTGCTCCAAGTTCGAGTGCCTTAGTATACACAGCTTTGATGTCTTCCGGTTTGGAACGAGTAGTATCTTCAGTAACAAACATCACTGGAATATCGTTGTCAACTGCGAATGTAATTGCTTTTTCTGCAGTAGAGATAATTTTCTCCATTGTCCAATTTTCTGTATATTGTCTAATAGGACTGGTGCCTAAGAAAGCACTTGCTTGTATAGGCATCTCATGACTAGCTTGGAGGTCAACCAAAGGCTCAATGTCTCCTACTACAGTTCTAACTGCACATCCTGGTCGAATGTCGTAGTCATTTTCTTTGATATGATTTAACATTGCATCGATATGGTTTACATGGAATGGACCTGCTCCCGGGAGGCCCAAATCTACTTTCTGAATACCTAATTTTTCCATATGGTCGAGCAACTCAATTTTTTCTTCAATTCTAGGATTTCTAGCAGATGGACTTTGTAGACCATCTCGAAGTGTTTCATCATCAAACCATATTGGATGAGGATGTGCGCTTTCATCTCTTGTGAAGTCATGTTGGATAACATTCCAATCATAGATTAGGTCCTTCTCGTCCATGGCGCTCCCCCCCTCTGGAACCATAGAGGCGAGACTATCGTATGAATGCCGCGCTCTAATTATCTGCCTTTAATCGAACTTCATTTCTGAAAATCATTGTACAAATGAGTACCAAGAATATCAATGAAGCAATGGTGTTTAGAGAAGAAATCACAAGTCCAATGAACATTAGTGCTAGATAATACAGAGAAATGCGGAAAGAGCGTGCTGCAGAAGGGATTCTTCCCTTTTCATCCATTTCTTCTGATACATCAATCATCAATAAACTGCGAAAATACCAGATTCCCAAAATCATTGCAATTGCTGTCCAAGTAACCGCACCTTCAGTACCTACTGCGTCTATATCCATCCAAGGAACTGCAGAAATTGCGATTAAAAGTAAACCGTAAATTTTCATTTCTAATAATGTTCGATCTGATCCCTTTACCCAAGGCATCATTGGCACTCCTACCTTTTTGTATTCAGATGAACGATACAATGCGAGAGCCCAGAAGTGAGGGGGAGTCCATAGGAAAATCAATGCAAACATCAACCAAGGAAGCGGATGCTCTCCTAGGAAAAATGGATTTGAAATGCTTAGTTCATTTGCTGGTATTGCTGCGGCCCAACCTATGAGTGGAGGAGTGGCCCCTGCAATTCCTCCAATTACAATATTTTGAGTAGAGGTTCTTTTCAACCACATGGTGTAAATTAGAACGTAAAATAGAATACTAAAACCGGACCAAAAAGCTGCAACTGCATTGGTCATTGCCATAAACCAAGCAACACCAAGAATTGAGATTGAAATACCAAACCAAAGAGCATTGTTTGGACTAACAGCTCCAGATGGAACAGGTCTTCTATCTGTTCTACTCATTTCGGGATCAATATCTCTATCATACCACATATTGATTGAATTCGCACCACCTGCAGTTAGTAGGCCACCAATGATTACAACAAACATAACCTGAACAGTATGAAGAAGATCCCATTCTCCACTTATTCTCCAATCTAAGGCATCATGGATTAAGACTGCACAGATCGCAGTAATTTGTAGGAGAACCAGAACTCTAGGTTTCATTAGGGCAACGTAGGCCCTGATTCCAGTGCTTTCCGGTTCACTCACGGCATCTCGTCCCATAACTCTGCATTGAATAATTGGGTCTATTGATGAGTAGATTCATCATTCCTCCTCCGAAATGTTTTTTCCATGAATATTTATGATTACCAATGCTGAAGAAAATAGTAAGAATGTAAGTGAAGCCAATAGAAGGTGCAATACAGATAACCATTCATAAAAACCAGATTCAACAGTCCAAGTGAGAATATATGCTGCACCGAGAATCATATTTAGAAAATAGGTAAATGATGCAAAATTTGCCACTCTTCGAATATAATTATCTTTAGATGCCCATTTTTCTTGCTTTCCAAACCAGATTAAAATCAAGAATACAGTAATTACTAGCCACCTATGAATCGCTTGAGATTGAATGATAATATCTTGAATAACTAAACCTAGACTTCCTGAGCATAGCGGCCATGAATTAGGAAATCCAGATACTCCACATGCTTCATTTGCGCCTTCAGTAGTTGAAACAAATGCCCCCACTAACAATACTGCAAGAGAACCGAAGGTAGCAATTGCCAATCTGCTTGTTGTTTTTTCGCCTATAGTAATCTCTATTTCTTTTCCAATATCTTTTCGCCAAGAAAAATGTAATGCAATCAGAGAAAGAGTGAAAATTAATGCTGAAATTAGGTGGAGAGCAACAGACCAATGCTCATTATCCCATTTTACAGTCAGATATCCGATGAAGCCTTGCCAGATGACTAATCCTAGTGAAAGAGCCGATAATTGATATGATCGATTTGAGAGAGAATCACGTTGCCTTCTCACAATAAAGAATTGAAGAATAACTAGAGGACCAAGAACTGAACCAGCTAGTAGTCGATGAAACCATTCTGTGAATATTTGAAAACTAGTGTAGCGATGATTTTCTCCTCGTGAGTCTATCTCTTCAGGGTTTTGATCCCACCACGCACCTTGTTCTTCTTCCGATATATCGAACCCCCATGTTCCAAAGCATAGAGGCCAGTCAGGACATGATTCTCCAGCATCATAGATTCGAATTGTTCCACCAACTGCGATTACTGTTGCAGTAATTAGAATCAGCACCATTGGAAGATGATTCCATTGAATCTTCCGTGGTTCCATGAATGTCGGAGGGCAGAGGGGTATTTCAACGCCTGATGGCTCCCATGGTTGTGCGTTTCGATTTGTCTATGGTTTTGCTTCTCGCGGCACTTCTCATAATTCCATCTTCAAGTGTGGCTGCGCCCGTTGAAGTGGACAATTCACTCGGTCTTGACGCACCTGGCAGAATTGTCGATGCAGTTGTTTTAGACATCAACGGAACTGAAGGTGATGGCGATAATTCCCGAAGGGCCCCTTTGGTAATCGAATTACATACTGCGACATGGTGCAGTCCTTGTCGACAGGCAGAAGTAGAATTGAATGAATTACTCAATGTTTGGCCAAATTTAATTGCCCTTCATCATCATTCATCTGAACTTGATTCTCTATCAATTGAGGTGAGTAATCAGACAAAATTCAACCAAGGTGTTTTGGGTTATCCTACAATAGTAATTGATGGTCGATGGTCTCTTAATGGAAGTAATCAGAGTCAAGATTTGTTTGAACTTGTTGCTGAATTAACTTCTGAAGGAGGAGCAAGGGCATCTGTTTCAAGTGATCTTAGGATTGAAAACTGGAGCGTGAGTGAAGGTATGATTTCCGTCAATCTCAATGTTTCTGATCCTACATTAGAGGTGGATGTATTCTATGTGATTGATGGTGTCAATTATGCTGCCTTAGGTTTGTTATCAGATGTGGTAGTCGCAGGACAAGTCAATGTTGAAGTGAATTCTACCGTGATGATTTCATTGAATGGGTCTCGGGCGAGTTCAATCGGTGATCCAGGACAATTGGTGGTTGTTGCTCGAAATCCAGGAAATACATCTTTAGTTTCTGGTTCTGATCGTCCACTTAATGGCGGCTTCCTTTCTGCACCTGTTGATGCTTCACCCACAACATTGTTTGAAGAAAGTAGATGGTTAGTATGGTTGATTTTACTTGGGGGAGTTGCCGCCCTTCTTCCTGCTTTACAGCATACGTTGCCACTGCTTTGGTCTAAAAGACAAACAAATGAAGAAGAATAATCATTCGTGAGGAGCGATATCCATAGGCAATAGGTGTCGCTCGTATTCCAGCATAGCTATCTTCTGAGGATCTAGTACAAATCGAGTGTTCGAACCTTCGACTCCATACAATTGGATAAGTTCCTCTTTGAAATGTTCTCTGAGGTCATCTTCACTTACGTGAATAGGGGCTCCCATGCTGATTTGTAATGCTCTAGCACCAATAATCCGTGCCTTCTCAAATCTGGTGTGTTCGCGTATTGGCTTGACCATCTTGTATCACCTGACAGCCCTCCGAACTTCGGCCCTGCCATAAGGGCTGCGCCTCAATGAAATATTCATTCTACACGTTCAATTAGCATGGCAACTGCATTTCCGCCACCTAAACATAGTGAAACAATGCCCTTGCTGCCTTCGATTCTTCTTAGTATACCTAACATTGTAATTAGGCAACGAGTTCCGGATGAGCCCAAAGGATGACCTAGACTTACTGCGCCGCCGTTAAGGTTGAATCTGTCATCTGGAATCCCAATTTCATTTGCAACTGCGCATGAAGCGGATGCAAATGCTTCATTGTGCTCATATGCATCAATATCCATTATTGCAAGTTCATTTCTTTCAAGAAGGGTATTGATTGCAGGAATTGGAGCATACATCACACGTTTTGGTTCAACTCCACTTGTGCATTGATCAATGATTTTTGCCAAAATAGTCCAACCTTGTTGAATAGCAAATTCCTCATCAGCAACTAATACAGCACTTGCTCCGTCGTTCAGAGTAGAGGCATTACCTGCAGTAATTTTTCCATCTTTCTGAAATACGCTTCTAAGTTCTCCAAGAGTATCAGTATTACTGTTTTCTCTAATTCCTTCATCAATTCGAACTTCAATTAATCCTGCATCAGTATGTACGTTTACAGGAACAATTTCCCAATCAAACCATCCATTATCTCTAGCAGTAGCAGCTCTTTCATGTGATCTAACTGCGAATTGATCCATTTCCTGCCGTGAAATCGAGCATTCATCTGCAATGACTTCTCCAGTATTGCCCATATGCATATCATTGTAGACATCCCATAGTCCGTCATGAACCATTGA
>DAQW01000116.1:0-11075 GCA_002503045.1 Euryarchaeota archaeon UBA39
AATGTTACAGACGCTTGGGATATCGTAAATGGCAGTGGAATTCAGATTTCAATTGTTGATGATGGATTAGCTCATTCGCATTCTGATTTATCATCTGGGTATCAATCATCTAGTTCCTATGATTATTGCAGTAACGATGCAGACCCCGCCCCTTCTGGGAATGACGCTCATGGAACCGCTTCTGCAGGAGTTGCAGCTGGGCGTGGAAACAACAGTTTCGGCATAGCAGGTGTTGCATATGGAGCAAACACTAGTGGTTCGCGGCTGATTGTTTGCTCAAATACGGATGCAATGGAAGCTCAGGCTCTAAGTTTAGATAATCATAATAATGACATTTACAGTAACTCGTGGGGCCCTCCTGATGGACATTATGGATGGCAATGGTCTGTAACGGGCCCTGGACCTTATACTGTTGCAGCATTAGAATCTGATTTCTCTTCAGGTAGAAGTGGATACGGAAATGTAATCACATGGGCTGGAGGAAACGGAGGCACTGCTAATGATAACTCCAACTATGATGGCTATGCAAATGCTAGACAAACAATTGCTGTCGGAGCAATCGGTGATGATGGAAAGCAAAAATCATTTTCTGAAGATGGAGCGAATATCTGGATTGTAGGACACTCAGGTCTCTACACGGCTGATCTTCCCGGCAATCCAGGATATACTTCTGGAGATTTCACCCCTTCGTTTGGAGGTACGTCTGCTGCTTGCCCTCTAGTTTCTGGAGTTACGGCACTAATTCTAGAGGTTGATCCTACTTTGACAGCAAGAGATGTAATGGGAATTTTGGCTCATTCTGCTAAGAAAAATGACGCTAGTGATTCGTCATGGAGTACCAATGGGGCAGGACACGAAATTTCACATAAATACGGATTTGGTGCTGCTGATGCTCATGCTGCAGTAACTTTAGCTGCTAATTGGACAAAATTGTCAAATGAAATTTCGTTTGGTACTTCAATTTCTAGTCCCGGAACTTCTATTCCCGACAATGGAGCACCAGTTACTGATACCATTACAGTAAACCAAGATCTCAAAATTGAGCATGTGGACATAGTTGTCAATATCACTCATTCTGCACGTGGTGACTTAGAAATCATCCTAACTTCTCCAGATGGTACAAATTCGATTCTAAGTGATAAACATGGAGATAATGCTAATGATTTCATTGCTTGGTCATTTGGTTCAGTACGTCATCTTGACGAATATGCTCTTGGAGATTGGACTCTTTCAGTTGAAGATAAGGCAAACGGAGATACAGGTACATTCGTTGACTGGCATTTGGACTTCTATGGTGTTGATGAGTATCGAGATACCGATGGAGATGGACTTACAGATGTCAATGAAACCAATATTCACAACACAAATCCTTCGCTTGCAGATACAGATGGCGATGGATTGAATGACGGTGATGAAATATTGAATGAATCTACTGACCCAAATAACCCTGACTCAGATGGAGATGGGTTGGATGATGGAACCGAAGTATTAGTTAATTCAACGAATCCAAATTTACAAGATACTGATGGAGATGGACTTACAGATGGGGCAGAGGTCCTTATCCATGGAAGTGACCCTCTCGTCGTGGATATAGATGCAGATTCAGATTTATACTACTGGTTTGCAGATTGTGATGATAATGACCCCAACATTAATCCTGGAAGACCAGAATTTCTTAATGGGATTGATGATGATTGTGATTCATTGATTGATGAAGGGTTTGAATTCATAGATGCAGATAATGATGGGCTAAACGACTACGATGAGTACCATATCCATCTTACAGATCCTAATAATCCAGATACGGATAGTGATGGCCTTTCTGATGGTGACGAAGTAATCCTATACTCAACTGACCCATTAGTTGCAGATCAAGATGCGGATAGTGATGGATATTATTGGTTCCAAGATTGTGTGGATTCAAATGCATCAATAAATCCTAGTGCAATTGAAATCTTAGATGGAATTGATCAAGATTGTGATTCTGAAATTGATGAAAATTTCCTTACCCTAGATTCAGATGGTGATGGTTTATACGATCATGATGAATTTCATGTCCACAATACTAACCCAAATGCTAACGATACGGATGGAGATAGCCTAAATGATGGAGAAGAAGTAAATATTCATTCAACTGATCCGTTAACTCCTGAAATTGATGCAGATAACGATGGAGTCCTGTGGCTCTTTGATTGCAATGACATTAATGCTTCAATTTATCCAGGTGCTACTGAAATGTGGAATGGAATGGATGATGATTGTGATTCGATAGTAGACGAAGATGTTGATCGAGGTGCCGCGCTTATACAAAATCCAAATTCAAATTTCTTTGAACATATAATTACAGATAATTCAATCACTTTCTCATGGACAGGAGCTCCTGCTGGTGTTGAACTAAATGAGACTTGGTATCGTGATTCCGAAATCATCAACGGAACTGCTTCGGATTTGATTATTCCAATTATCGATTGTAATAACCCTAAGGATGATTTTGAAGCAACATCTTGTGTCCAAGGAAGATTGACCGTGGTTTTCAAGGTTATTCTAGAAGATGTAAATGGAACCATTGAGTTAAGTTGGACTGTTCGACTAATTGCCAATACTCCCCCAGAACCTGAACCACAGCCTGAACCTGAACCACAGCCTGAACCTGAACCAATAATTGACGATGATGAAGATGAGAAATCTGATTCTAGAGAAGAAGACTCTAGTTCCATAAATGATTTACCCATCTCAATGGAAATTCTATTGCTCATTCTTGGAGTCTTTGTTGTATTACTAATAGTAATACTAATGACTAGAAATTCTAAGGAAAAGAAATCTGTAAATGCTTGGACACCACCACCCATTCATGAAAGAAGAAAGATTTCTTTGGAGGGTAATCAAGTTCCAAGAGCTCCCGAATTCAATGACGAAAGGCTTTGACCGTGCTCAAGACTCTGCCGCTTCTTCTTCTGCAGATACAGAAGGAGGTGGTGAATTGATTTCAGAATGCCAACCTCCATCTACATTTCCAGCAACCCATTCTCCTTCTACCTCAATCTCATCGACCTCGGTTTCCTCTCTCCAAGGTGGATCCCCATCAGTTCCAGAAGGAATGAGTTGCCGATCTTTATCCAACATAGATTCAACCGCTCTAATTCCTCTATGTATCGGTAGGAGGTGCCCAACAGGTGCTCCAGAATTCACATAGGGATTAGTAGCCGTACAGATCAACAATCCACGACTTGGAGAAAGGACATTGTCTATTGCACCAGGACGCTCAGGATCTGTAATTGTAGCCACTACTTCTCCCTCTTCCACAAAACGACCTGCTGGAGCCCTCATATCGAGTAAACCTCCTTGATCTGCTCTGATCCATGTTGATCCATGTGCAAGTAAGCGAGCCCTGGGCCTAGATGGTTGTCCTGAAATCATTGACAATGAACGCATGACATTTAGAATCCCATAAAGTGCAACCTGGACCGCACCAGCATCTGATGTATTGGCACCACCGCCCTCATAGGTAGCATACCCTATACCCATTTCATTTGCTGAACGGCGGAACGAGCCTCTAGGGCCTAATGAATCCAAGATAACCTCAATCCCAAATCCTCGAGCAATCATATTACTAGGAGCA
Source organism: Euryarchaeota archaeon UBA39 (assembly GCA_002503045.1). Taxonomy (GTDB): domain Archaea; phylum Thermoplasmatota; class Poseidoniia; order Poseidoniales; family Thalassarchaeaceae; genus MGIIb-N2. The sequence continues at coordinate 3,620 of DAQW01000116.1, forward strand.
TCTGCAAGATCTGCACGAATTTGAGGTAAATTTGTCCTACCCCTGGCAGCAGTGTGAAGATCGATTACGTAATCTGAACCTGAAATAATGTTCTGGAAAATTCGATTCGCTACTCTAGAGGTGGTATTTCCAGTTTCAGTCCCAGGTGATTCTCTATTCAAATCTCTACCATCTGGAAAATATCTACTTCTCATTCGGTATCCGGGTAGATTGATTACAGGAACAATACGTATTGTTCCTGCAAGTGAATGTGGATCTAATGGTTTATCTGAACCCGAAAAAGATGAGCCCAAAAGATGAGTCAAAGCCATCGGACCAACCAATTCATCTCCATGAACTGCCCCCAATAAAGTAAGAACAGGGCCAGGCCTTGTCCCATGAATTACTGTTACACGAATTGGCCAAGGATCGCCCATAGAAGTTTCAAGAAGTGGAAATCGGATTGTTCGCATTTCACCTGGTTTGGTCCTAGTTCTCGCGAAACGATGTGTTTTGGGCTTCTTCTTAGATTTTAATGAACCCAAAGGATTCTCTTTTTTCTCTAGTGCCTTCTCAACCTTAGCTCGTCTGCTTCTTGGAAGTTGATTAGAAACTTTGGTAGACGGCTTCTTGGAAGCCCCTGCCTTCTCCTTTCTAGACGCCAAAAGATATTCTCCAGTAGGAAGGGGGTATTTCTGGGTCTTTGAACCCTAATGTCCAATTAATGAGAAAATTCGTATTTCTTGGACCCCGAAACTCAAGGACCGTGCAATTAGTCAACAATCATGGAAGAGGAAGCGTCAGTGCAAGAAATACATGCGCCGAATTCAATTTGCTTCGGTTGTGGGCCTGCAAATAAAGATGGATTGAGAATTCGTTCATTCAAACGTGAAGATATGGAATTTGGACTTAAAATGTCATTCAAAACAGAAGAACATCACCAAGCATTCCCAGGAATGGTGAATGGTGGAATCATCGGTACGTTGCTTGATTGTCATGGAAATTGGACTGCTGCAATGGCAATCATGGATTTACATGGAGATACTGAACCTCCTTGTACTGTTACTGCCAATTATAATGTTCAACTAAGAAGGCCAACACCTCATGGAGCAAATCTAACTATTACGAGTGAAGTTACTGAACTTCTAGAAGATAGAGCATCGATCAGGATGGAGATGTTTGCTAACGACAAACTTTGTGCTAAAGGTGAAGGGCTATTCGTAGCCGTAAAGGAAGGACATCCTGCATATCATAGATGGAACTGAGGAAATAAAATGAGTAATCAACAACTGGAAGAGATACGAGGTCTTGTTCTTCCAGTAATGCGAATTTTAGAATTAATCAATCAAGAAGAAGAGAAAAAATTGATGAAAATACCTCTTGGACTGATTAGAAGAAATGCCACTAGAATGCACGCAGTATGTCGATTTAAACCAGGGCCAAAGGGTTACAAGAAATCAATCGAAGATGTAAAAGAAGTGGCTATTCATCCTGAAGCACTCAATGAAAAATGGATTTATTATGCTCGCTTTCTAATGTTTCATGAATACTTACATGCTATAGGAAATATTAGACATGATTCCGTCTTTCGACAATTAGAAAATTTATGGCCAGATGAAGATGCAAAGAACGCGGGTAAAAAATTCGGAAAATATCTTAGGAATCGAGCCGCAAAATGGTTTTGGACATGTCCACAATGCAACAAGCAACACCCTAGAACAAGGAAAAGTAATGGCAGATATCTATGCAGAAAATGTAAGGTCACTCTAATTGATTCACCAGTGGGACAAACTCATCATATATCGTGAAGAGGAAACGGTATGAAGGGAGTTATACAACGAAATGTTTCCCTTCTATTGGTTATCTTTTTGATTAGTTTTTCACCGACTGTTGTGGGTGAATTATCTACAAATAAAACATTGTTAAATGCTATCTGTATCGATGAATCTACCTGCCAACTAACCAATTCAATTACTGGAATTAATGAAATTAAAAATACTGAAAGTAGTGCATCTCCATTATCTCCCGAAATTATTCGATTTGAATTCATAATGTCGCCTCCACAATCATCTCACGCACTAATCCCAATTACAATGGATGAATTGGTTGTTGATTTGGTGATTGAAGAAGATCCTGGTGAATACATTCGTCCTGATCTAAATATCATTTTAGCAATTGGGCCATCAACCAATGAATGGTTAATCGAAGGTCAAACTGAAACACCATTTTCATCTGCAAATGAATATCGGCTAGAAGACCAAGAAATTGATCTTTCTTCCGGGCGAATTTTATCGCCTAATGATGTGATTCAATTGACATTATCTTTTGAAATTGATAGACCAGTAACTTGGAATTTGGGACTCTCCGGTTCAACTTATTTTGATCTTCCAATACAATGGTCATTGAATCAACAAGCTGTAGATATAGATGAACCAAGTTCATTTTCAGAGCCGAAAGCGATTGAAGTAGGTGATCAAATCAATGGAGCATTGATTGAACAAGATATTGACTGTTTCACATTTAGTGTTGGAGAAAGGGCTTCTGAACTTAGAGTGGACCTCTCGTGGAGCCCCATGCCTTCTGAAATTGCAATCACTGAAATCACTCCTATTCTGGATACTCTTAATGGACAGATTCAGCCTTCTCCATCACTCAGAACTACTCAAGAAGGAGATTTAATTGAGAGCATAATTATTTGGAATCTTGAAGATAGAGCACAATTACGACTTTGTTTTTATGGTGAAATTTCTAGATTTGGAATCTATAGTTGGACCGCTCAAGAAATCTTGCCTGGAACGGGTGCTATGGAAGTGAGTGATTTCGAACTTGATGCTCGTTGGCCAACCGGTACGGGATGGATTGGAGAAACTTCTGCAAGTGAAGAATCTAGTGGAATTGGAGGTGGTTCAATCATCTCAATAGGAGTTGGAATCATCATAACAGGATGGATTTTGAAGATGCCAATCATTAATCCGACAAGTCGAAAATGGGGCATCCCATTCTCAATGATTCTCATCGTGATAGGTTCTGTTACAAATCCTCTTGCAGCAACAATTTCTACCTTACCTGATGACACAGAAAATTCAATAGATGAATGGATTGAGAATAGGCTTGAATTGGTAGCGATATCAATAATAGAGGATGATGCCGAGATGGCCACTGGTTTTTTTGGAACAGAACCAGGAGAAAAATTTGCAGTAAGACTACACATTGATGCCATACATCCTACTGGAGATGGTAGATGGCAAATACAAACTGATGAATTAAATGACATTGATTTAGATCGGATGATATTTGATGAAATGAAGAGACATACTCTCGATTCAAATCAACAAATAATGTACATACTCAAAGCTGGAAGACTTCTGAGTTTAGATTTGTTATTGCTTGAAGCAAGTTTAATCTTAAATGAAAAACCCATTGGTGAGCTACTTCATGTTGATTGGGTAATGACTGAATCTGCGGGAGAGGGGTCTGTTTCAGATAGAGTCTGGACAACAAGACCAAATTCCGTTGATTTGAACGAATGGGATGACTTCACTATCAGACTTCTTCCCGAGTTAATTACCGTGTCATATTGTGATTGTGGATTGGATGCAATTGACTTGTCAATACGAACTAGTGTGGCTCACACATCATCAATCACACCTACTGTTTCTGGAATATCAGGAGCACCCTCATTCCCATTATTTTCTGGTATTACTCTAGGCTTAGGATTTGGACTATTATTTACAATAGGTATCATTACCTCTAGTCAGAAAAAGAAGGCAGAAGAAATAATTCTACGAATGAAGTTAGAATAATCACTCTTCTTCATTCTGAAGTCCGCCAATCATGTCCATCAACATCTTTCGTTCATTATCATCGATAATTCCGTCTTCAAGGGCTGAATCGATAGCCTGAAACTGCTCATCTGAGAATCCAAGAGGAGTAGCAGCATGGTGAATTAGGATTCTTTCGGCTTCACTCACCTGACCATCTGCTAGGGCAGAATTAATGGCAGCAATTGTAGCAATACGTGAAATCTCAGGATCATTAAGATCTAGAATCTTAGCAATCTCTGATAATTCAGCTACTTCATCTTCAGTTAGTATTCCATCACTGAAAGCTTGCTCATATGCAAATTGAAGGAAAGAGCGGTATTCAGACGGATGTAATAGAACATCTCGAATAAGGCTGTAATCAACAGATGGATTTGAGTCTCCATTCAAGAGGGCCGCTGTAGATCTTCTGGTCTCCTTAACCATCATATCCTTCAAACCATGTCCAATCCAAGCTATACCTAGACCAACGACACCCCCTGCAATCCATCTCATTGCACTGTCATCTAGTAAATCACCGGGATGAAACAACCGATGCAAACCAATAGCAACTAGAAAACATCCCCAAAAGATCTCTACCCAATCATTGACATCAGGTTCTTCCTCTAAATTCTGAAGGACATCGGTCGCTCCTTCGCCTGCATCCATGAACCACCTATCGAGATTAAGCACTTAGGCTATGCGGAATCAAGACATCTCGCGTCATGCTTTAGGACAATGAAGCAATACAACAGCGCATGGACCCCAGAGAACCCCCTACTAAGATAAGTTCTCTAGGTTTAGATTCTCGAATAGTAAATCATTTGAAACAACAAGGAATCATTACACTGCACCCCCCTCAAGCCATGGCGATAGGCCCTGCCCTAGATGGTAAGAACTTGCTTTTAGCAACCCCAACGGCGAGTGGAAAATCTCTAATTGCATATTTGGCAATTTTACAAAAACTCCGAGATGCCGAATCAGGAGAAAGGGCATTCTACATTGTCCCACTAAAGGCCCTAGCTACTGAAAAAGTCGAAGAACTAAGCAATCTCGCTGAAACAGTTGGACTATCAGTAGGTATAGCAATTGGTGATCGTGATGGCGAATCAGGAGGCATTGAAAATTCAGATATTGTAGTCTGTACCTCTGAAAAATTAGATTCAATATTGAGAAATAATCCTTCATTTTCTGAGCGTTTAAGCATCGTAATTGCAGACGAATTTCACCTGATTAATGACCCATCTAGGGGACCTACCTTGGAAGTACTTCTAGCCCGATTACGCCATCTTAATCCCGATGCCCAACGGATTGCATTATCGGCAACAGTTGGAAATCCAACAGAACTTGCAGAATGGTTAGATGCAGATTTGATCGAATCAGAATGGCGGCCTGTTAACTTACAACAGGGAACATTGACTGGATTAAATCTTGAAATCCATAGAACAATTGGTCCAAATAATGACTTAGAATTACCTAAACCAAGGAAGTTAGAAGGAAAGCAAACAAAAATTACCAACTCAATACTTGAAGATACAATTTCAGAAGGGGGGCAAATGATTCTATTTGTAGGGACCCGCTCCTCTGCCGAAAAAGAAGCCCGAGAATTAGGTAAACAGAGAGGAAAATATCTTTCCTCAATCGAAGAATTAAATGATGAATATGAAGAATTAGAAAAATTATCAAAGAAAATTTCCAAGGGAGATGACAGTTCCAATCTTTCTGACCGTCTTTCTAACGCGATTAAAGGGGGTGTAGCATTCCACCATGCAGGACTTACAGGAAGGCAGAGAGGCATTATCGAACAAGCATTCAAAGATAGATTGCTAAAGTGTATTTGTGCCACCCCAACACTTGCGGCAGGAGTAAATCTACCTGCTCGAAGAGTAATAATTCGAGATTGGAAGAGGTGGAAAAGTGGAAGATATTCCACTATGGAAATACAACAAATGTTAGGGCGGGCTGGAAGGCCTACTTACGATGATCATGGTGAAGCATGGATCATGGCAAAAAATGAATCTCAACGAGATATAGTTACAGAAGAATACATCTTTGGAGAACCTGAAGATGTTGAATCTCAACTTGAAAACGCATTACTATCACATGTTCTAGCATCAATAGCTAGTGGAGGTTTAACTGATAGAGATGCTTTAGGAAGTTTCTTTGATCAGACATTACTTGCTAAACAAATTCGAAAAGATGATTTGAAACAAAGAATTGATCGAATGATTGATTGGTTAGTTGAAAAGGAAATGGTGGTTCGAATTGGAGAAAGTAATACAGTAATGGAACGGATACAGGAAAGAGTAGACAATTTGGAGCCTGAAGATGATTGGGAAGATGAAATCCCATCATGGGCAGCAGCGGCAACCACACTAGAGGGATTAGAATGGAGTGAACCGAAAAATGAGGTTCTTCCTAAAAGAAAGGGGCCAGCAGTTTTTGGATTCAGTACAGCTGCACAAATTAGAGATAATCATCCTTTGGAAATTGAAGAAAATCCTGCAATGACATATGCTGCTACTTCTTTCGGCGAGACTATTTCCAGACTCTATCTAAATCCTGTATCAGGGCATATTCTTCGACGTGGACTTAGAAGATCAGTCAGAATAGTGCAAGGATTTGACGAGAGTAGGCAACTTCAACCTAGAAGCCTAATTCATTTGATTTCATGTGCCCCTGATTTCATATCAATGTGGGTTAAATCAAAAGAAATCGAAAAAATCGAAAATTTCTCTGAATCAATGAAATTCAATAAATTGCTAACAATTGAAGAATTAAACGAAGTTGAAATCCCAACAGATTTAGAAAATGAAAACATGAGAATCAAGGCCCTTTGTGTACTTGAAGAATGGATGGATGAAAAAACACTAAGAGAAATTGAAGCGGAATTTGATTCACAACCAGGGGACGTAAGAACTAGGGTTGAATTGGCAGATTGGTTACTTTTTTCTGCTAGAAGAATGCTAACCTCAGATACTGAATTAATGGAAGAAGCTGCGGAGGCAACCTCCATAGTTTCAGAATATATTTCAGAAACTCAACGAAGAATTAGATATGGGTGCAAAGCAGATATTCTCGCTCTTGTTGGAATAAGAAATGTAGGTAGAGTTAGGGCTAGAGAAATGAAAATGATTGGGATTGAAACAATTTACGACGTATCGGAAATGGGCCCAAGAGATCGTTCAAAATTAGAAGGTCTAAGAGGTTGGAGTCCCAAACTGGTAGAGAATGTAATTACAAATGCGCAACAAATTATTTCTCGGAAAAGATAAGGTGGTTTGAAGTTCAATTACCCTAAGCGACATACATGGAACCTGCACAAATCCCATGGTTCCCTGCTTGGGGAATTGAATTTCACAAACCTGTTGAAGATGCAAAGGATTTAGTGAAAACTTGGTTAGAAATTAGACCATCAGAAAGATGGATGATGATTTCTGGGACCGTAGCAGTTAGTGAACGTCATCTTTGGGCAGTTTGGTCTCATGCTTCTAGAAACGAAGTCTTAGGAAAAATGGTGGCGAGAACAATCGATGCTGAATTTATCAGAATCCTATCAGGAACACATCAAATTCGAGTCGCCTTTGAAAGGGCAGGGGTAAGGGATGGAGATGACCATGCATGGTTATTGCATTTGCCTGAACATCCTGGTTTTGATGAATTTGGGCAATCAAAAT
>DAQW01000116.1:11450-13164 GCA_002503045.1 Euryarchaeota archaeon UBA39
TGGTTAGATGGAGATCTTTTTACTGCACGCCCTTCGCCTAATTTGGAAGGTTTAATTCGGCTCGGAATCGATCAGGAATTATCCTTTGAACAAATTGAATCTTCTGCACTTTCACATGCAGCAGCAGCAGATATATGAAATTCAATCGAGAAACTCATAGAGTAGTCTCTACTCGCAAGTATAATGCCGAAGTTCCATGGTCTTCGAAATTGCGTCATATGTGGAATCCCCTGTACTCCAATGAATTACTTGGATTATGATGGAAAGAGATATTGTATCGCTTGTTGGACTGAACAAAATAACCCTGATCATCCAAATTTAGAAGATATGAAACAAAAGATGAATGATGCTATTGGAGTTTGGAAATGCGCAAAATGGACTAGAGAAGAGGGGCCTCTCCCTGAAGGACCGTTGCCCGTTAGAACAGAATGATTTACGAGTCTCCTCTACCTTAGCACATCATGGGCTTCGTACCGAACCAGTTGAATGCAACCTCATGGGAACAGTTGGAACCTCTTTACGAAGACTTAGTTTCTCGTCCTCTTGATAATGTAAAACAACTCGAGACGTTAATCAAAGATGAAAGTGAACTAAGAGAATGGGTATCTGAGGCTGGCTCTAGACTCTATGTTGCAATGACTTGTTCTACAGATGATGAACAAAAGAAAAACGCATATCTAGATTTTGTAGAGGATGTAGAGCCAAAACTTTCTGCAATTGGGGATCGGCTAAATCGTAGAATTATGGAATCATCTGCTATCGAAGAATTAGATTTCGAAACATATGAAGTAATGATTAGAGACATTCGTGCAGACATCGAAATTTTCAGAGAAGAAAACATTCCACTCAGAACTGAATTAACCAAATTAGGACAACAATATGAAGAGATTTGTGGATCAATGATGGTCACATTTGATGGTGAAGAAAGGACAATGCAACAAATGGGTAAGTTTCTACAAGTAATTGATAGAAAAACAAGAGAAGATGCATGGGAAGCAGTATGGCAAAGAAGACTCAAAGATTCAGAAAAAATAGATGATTTATATGAAAAAATGCTGTCTATAAGACATCAAATAGCAATTAATGCAGGTTTTGAAAATTATCGCGATTATGTATTTGTAGCAAAACATAGATTCGATTATACTCCAAGTGACTGTGAAGATTTTCATGCTGCAGCAGAACAAGTATGTATGCCATTAAGAAGAATTCTAGATAAACAAAGAAAGGATTCCTTGGAAGTTAAATCTCTAAGACCATGGGACTTGGGAGTAGACGTATACGGTAGAGCTCCACTAAAACCATTTAACGATGTAGAAGAAATGGTTGAAGGAACTTCCAGGATATTTCACAATATTAGCGATGAACTAGGAACTATGTTTGATAGTCTTCGAGATGGAAAATCATTGGACTTGGATAGTCGAAAAGGAAAGGCTCCAGGGGGATATCAGATTAGCTTTGATCGAATACGACGACCATTTATTTTCATGAATGCAACTGGATTACAACGAGATTTAGAGACTATGGTACATGAAGCAGGGCATGCATTCCATGCAATTTATTCCAGTAAACTTGACTTAATCGATCATCGAGATCCACCAATAGAATATGCAGAAGTTGCAGCCATGAGTATGGAACTATTAGTCCATCCACATTTAGAAGAATTCTATTCTAAAACCGATGCAGATCGAGCAAGAAGAACTCATCTAGAAGGAAT
>DAQW01000132.1 GCA_002503045.1 Euryarchaeota archaeon UBA39
CTTAGATTTGCTTATACTGTTTCTAGAGATGATATCTCTCGAGGAATGGATAAGGTTGAATCTGTTTTGAAACGACTTCGTGGGGATTGAGATGTCTTTTTTTCCAGAAATTTCTCGTCTTATTGTTTCTATCTTGGTGGCCTGGTTAATTACACGTTTACCTCTAGTCGTTTTGCCGAGAATTTCCATTCGTCCACTTGAATTAATTGAACATCCTCACGATCCTCAAATTAATGAAAATCTGATTTTACAGATTCTTAGAGTTAGAAGAGCATATTGGGCATCAATCCCTTTTGGCCTCATTCCCCTTGTTTTGGGGTTAATCATGATTTTACAATCTCCATCTTCTGTAGGATTTGGTCTAATCATCGGTTCATCTTGGGTGATTCTTAGCCGATTAGTTCCTTTTGATTTAGATCATCTAATTCAATTCCCTTACTCAATGAATTTAATTCATGAATTGAATCGAATCCGGATAGAAAAATATCCTTGCTGTGAATACAGTAATCCTGTGTGGTCTCTCGATGCAGTCAAATGTTCAGAATGTTCTCATGTCCTTTTGAATCATCCTCGCCCTGATTTAGGTAGGAAAAGAACTGACGGTTTTTTATTCGGAGCTCTTAGAATTATGATTCTTGACGGGCATCCGTTCGCAGAATCGAGTAATATTTTGACAATTGAAGAAGAGTAACTATTCTTTCTTTTGAGCACGCGCCTCTAGCTTCTCAACAACTTGTGATGCCACCCATCCTGAGATGCCTCCAGTTGGAGTGGAATCAATAATCTCCATTGTTTGTTCGTTTTCATTTTCTTCTTTAGAACTCTCATTTGTACTTTGTAAGCTACTTAATGATTGAATCTGTTTACTTTCTGTAGCATTATTTTTCGGTTCAATCTCAATTAATTTACTGGATGGATCTTGCATCCATCTCGGGACTGCAATTGCACCCCCTCCCAGTACTGTAATTGTAGTGAATGTTGCAATTGGCAATACGGAAAGTGCCACTAACATATCAATAAATGATGATTCTGGAACAGTTACTTCTACAGGAAGAAATGATTCAATCAAGGTTTTTTCTACCGCTAAAGATTGCCAGTTTGCCATATCGATTCCTAACCAGCCAAATGCAATCCCAATGATGAATCGAACCAATAACCAAAGAATTAGGACTGGAAGAGTCCAAGTTAATTTAGTTACTTTCTCCATAACTACTCTAATTGTTGATGCTGCTCCAACCAATCTAGCAGCATAGTGTGGATAAATTCTGAAACCGATTAGTAATCCAATAAAGTAGATTAACAATCCATATTCTAGAAGGTGGCCATCTTCAATCCAATTTTCAGGAGTATATTGCATCGCCAACATTGGAATAATTACCATTGTAATCTGTAATGGTGCGGCGAGCATTTGGAGGCCTCCATGGACTTCAAGCAGTCCTCTCCTTTCGTTTTGAACTTCATAGTGTACGATTCGAATCATTCTTCCAAAGGGGCTAGTCCGAAGCCTCTCTCTAGCAGAATCTATGGCATCAGGGTCACGAAATTTATCGATTAATCCAAATCTAGCCATCCAACCGCCACTATTGGCTACCGATATTGGCATGAAACCACCTGCAATTAATGCTAGAATAAAGGAAATTATTCCGTATGCAAGAGATGCTGACAAAATCCATGGTACTAAATCAAGTCTAATGCTTAGGGTCAATCCAGTAGATGTGTCGACGTCAATCAGATATGTAATTGCAAACGCAAAAGCAGGGGCGATGAGGACTTGTCCTCCGATAATCATGGTGAGCCAGATTCGGGCGAAAAGGGACCTTCGCACTGCCACGAAAGTATACGCGTAAGTTAACTTCCTAAGTGCTTGCCCATCTGAGTTGCCAAGATATTTGATTCGTAGGTATTCCTTCTTTTTCCGAATGTGAAAATTTGCTCGCAAACTCCCCAACCTTATTACCGCGTCATGACTGCGTTGACTGTTGATTCCTATGGGACGAACTGGCGCTCTTCTGCTGACTATGACTTTGCTGTTTGTATCATTGGTGCCATTTGCGTGTGGCCCATCCCCTACGCTTGACGAAAACAGAGGTTTCGATACTTCTGGAAGAGCATTGGTTGATTTTGCAGCTACTGATGTGGCTTATGGTAATTCTACTATGCCCGCTTCTCAATTCACTCAACCAGATGGTTCTACTGTAGATTACATGTTTGCCCGTCAAGTGATAGAACTATCATTCACATTTCAGAACGCAGGTACTCGTCTAGATCCTGCGAATGCCGTCGCAACCATGGAAGTTTGGCATCCAATTGGTTTTATTGTGGCGACTTGGACTGCTAATCTTTCTCTTTCAGGAGGTCAATCATCTATTGAGACAGTAGACTGGACTCCAGAAGCAGCACATAGTCATCTATCTGATGATGGAACTTTGTCAGGTGGTTACATTTTACGAGGTAGTGTTGATGCGGGTGTTCTTGATGCCAATGATGCAAATGACATCTATGATGAAAATATCATTGTTGCAATTTACCATGACAAAGTGGAGAATGCATTATGTGGTGATACTGATGGAGATGGTAGTTATGATTGTCCTAACGCTTTGTCTGCCAATGTTCCTATGTGGATTGGTGCAGGTTATGAAGTTGGAAACGACAATTCGGTGAAAGATGAGGGTCAATTCCAAATGGTTTCTCCTTCATCTAATTCAGCCGAAGGCAGTAAGCATTTGCAAATCGCCAAGGACACTGGAGTATACATTAGTAACAGGCACGATCGTATGAGGTGGGCATGGCTTACAAGTTCACAAAGTTGTGATGATCCAGGACATGGATTAGGATATGGGGAATTAGATGGAGTTCTTTCCCCAATATACAATGTAAATATATGTAAAATTCAAATCAAAGGATTCGATTTTGTTAGTATTCAAGCTCGAGTTCAGGCTTGGGGTACAATGGGTAATGGAGACGAGGTCCGTCTCGAAGCAGATACAAATATTGAACAAAGGTACCTGAATCTTTCAGAAGCGAATATTGGGGCAACATCTGGGATGTGGACTCCAGTAATTTGGAATATGACAGATGTCTTCCCCAATCAGAACTATGCCTTTTCCTTCTTGTTTGATTCTGATAATTCTGGAGCTACTCAGGGCATTCATGTTGACGATTTGATGTTATTTGGGATAGAACGTGTTGACAACTACACAATTGATTTAGATTGTAATGATCCACTTGGAGGAGTTTACACTGTTATTCCTGCTGATCCTTCTCCACCTTCCTTACAATGTACAATTACCAATAATGGTTACAGAACAATCACTCCAAGTTTATACAGTATTGTCTCAAATTCTTCTTGGATGTCACAGTTCCCTATCCGAATTGATTCTACAGAACCATTGGATCATGATAACTTTGTTACAGTTATGCCTATTGAGCCAGGAAACACTTCTGAATTTTGGATTAATCTTTCAATTCCTGCAGGGTCTAATGTGGAAACTTTGAGTTGGTCAGTTTGGGTCAATGATTCTGTTAACGGGATGAACAAGGGAGCCAGAGTTCTAGATGTTACAGTTGATTCTTCCTATTCTGCTAACTTTAGGCAGAAAACAGTCACTAACCCTGCATTGACATTACCTCCTTCTTCCACTGGAAATGTTACTATGACTCTTCAGAATACTGGGAATGAGCCCGCATCATGGAGTTTTGGAGCGTATTTTGATGATACATTATGGTCGCTTTCAGATTTAGAATGGTTTGATTCAACAGGTTCACCGATAACTCAGATATCTGCACAAAAAGGAGAAACTGTTGAGGTAATCGCACAACTTACTGCTCCTCTTCAGGCTACACCTGGTACTGTTGAAATCACTCTTTTAACAAATGCAGTCCCTCCAGCATCTGCTCAATCTACTTGGAAGATTTATGTTGATGTTCCAATAGTTACAGATTTGACAATGAGTACTCTTTCCACAGATATTACTGTTCCATCTAATGGGCAGTCGCAACAAATAGAGGTTGGATTTGTGAATAATGGAAATTCTGATGAAAATTATAATCTCAGTATTCTTTCTGATTATCGATTGCAAGCATCCTTATCTTCAGTTGAGACAGGAGTCTTGGATTCTTTTGGAGGAGATACAGTTACCTATGTTCTTCTTCCAATGCCATTCGGTTTACCTCCTGATGTTTATTTGATTGATGTTAAAGCAACATCTCAGACGGATCCATCATATAGCGTAGTTCAACAAATTCGCCTCACTGTGCCACCAACCTATGAAGTGGTTGTTGAGGATTTGGATATGAGTGGCCAGACTTTCTCAGCAGGGGAATCTTGTAGGACAGGACAATGGGAAGTTCAGAATATCGGAAATATGGATGATCAATTCACTATTGAGACGGGGGGTTCCGAACTGATTTCTGTTGAATTAAGGAACTCCAATGGACAAGTGTTGAATCCTTCTCAAACTCCTGTAATTTCTCCAGGGGCTTCTTACAACGTTACTTTCTGTTATGCATTCTTAGAGGGAACTTCTGGTTCGCAGACTCTAACATTAACAGCCACATCGATGGATTATGATGGAACTGGAACCACTCCTTCTGATTCTGGTTCTGCTGTTTTTGATGTGGGGACTCAAGGATGGGTGAATATTCTCGGACCTGGACCTCAAACAATTGAAAAGGTGAACCCTCCCACAACTTTGACCTTTGAAATTCATAATCGCCATCCTACGATGAATCAACAGATTAGACTTGATCTTAATGCAAATGAGATGACTGCATATGGGTTCAATCCTCGAATCAATGAACTAGATCGTGAATTCCAACTTGGTCCTGATCAAAGACGCACAATTCAAATTGAGATAGATCCTTCTGAACTAGCTATGTCAAACTTAGATGAGGCATCTAAGTTGCTGAATTTCACTCTAGAAATTGATGCAGATCTTGATACTGTTGAATTCTCACAATCTGTTACCTTTGTACGTATCTCTCTAGTAGATGAGGAAGCAAGTTCTGGTATTGAATGGGGCTCTATTGCCGCTATTTCAGCTTCAATTGTAGTAATCATTGGCCTGATTGCAGTATTGTTCCAAGTCTTAATGGGTACACGCGATATTGAGGACGAAGTAGTGAATTTAGCAGATTACCAGAATTCATTGGAAGAGAAGTATCGTTCTATTTCTCCTGCTCCTGAGATTGCATCTGCTCCAGTTATTGCACCTGCTCCTATTATGGAACCAGTTTCTCCCACTCCTGTTGCCGTGCCATCTGCCGGACCTCCCCTTCCAGTGGGTGGTTTGCCCGATGGCTGGACAATGGAGCAATGGGAACATTATGGGCAACAATGGTTGGATCAGCAGGGTCTCTAACTCTGTAATCTACTCGTCCGTGGTCTTAAGACGGCTGGCTGAGTCGGCCGACCCGCACTAAGGGGGCTTTTACGATGCAACAAACCGGTCAACAACCTATCTTCATTCTTAAAGAAGGAACAACACGAAGTCGTGGTCGCACTGCTCAAAGCAATAATATTGCAGCAGCAAAGGCCGTTGCGGATGCAGTTCGTACCACCCTTGGTCCGAAAGGAATGGATAAGATGCTTGTAGATTCTATGGGTGATGTGATTATTACAAATGATGGTGCAACAATTTTGAAAGAAATGGATATCGAACATCCTGCGGCTAAGATGATTATTGAAGTTGCCAAAACTCAAGAAGCACATTGTTATGATGGGACTACCTCTGCAGTAGTTCTTGCTGGAGAATTGTTGAAGAGGTCTGAAGACTTGATTGAACAAAATGTACATCCTACAATTATTTGTGAAGGTTTTAGGATTGCCGCAGAGCGTTGTCTTGAATTATTAAATACTCATTCAATTGATGTCGATGAAGAGATGCTTCATGAAGTTGCAAAAACTGCATT
>DAQW01000005.1 GCA_002503045.1 Euryarchaeota archaeon UBA39
TTCAGTAGAATAACCTCTATCTGCAGAAAGTTGAGGAATTAAATCGTCACCTAATGCCATCCTATATCTTCTAAGACATCCTTTACTTTCGGGATTAGGGGTGATGCCTATCCGTTCTCTAATTGAAATCACAGCGTCTCGAATCTTATTTGAAATCATTAATTTATTCAAAATCCCTACAACCTTCCCGTCATCTATTGATTTGAGAATAAGTGAAAGACGCCCAATCATCAGATTATATTTGCTTATTCCTTCAAAATAACATTCATCGACGGATAATACACTACTGCAGCTAGGAATAACAAACTCCATGACCCCGTCGTCAATCATTCTCTGAATTACATTGGAAACATTACCGTACGTTAGGAGTGTTCGAAATTCCATCCAAATTCGCTCTCGAGGAATTGAAGCCAGATATTCGACAGAATCCACCAATGCTTTAGAAAGAATTTCATCGGGAATGAAGGGGCCAGAATCATGACACATGAACCTATAAGCCCGCATAATTCTGAGACCATCTTCCTTCAATCGTTCTGAAGGTTCACCTACCGCAGATAATACTCCGGAATTAAGGTCAATTTCACCTCCATGTGGGTCATAAAAGAGAGAATTAACTGGATCTATTGCCATTGCATTGATTTTGAAATCTCTTCGATTGAGGTCTTCTAACAATGAGGTACCAAAGCGGACTGATTCTGGCCTTCTTCTATCTAAGTAGGTTCCATCTTTTCTCAATGTGGTAATTTCAATATCGCCAAATTTCCCATTAGATCGTAGTGTAATGGTCCCGAAATCAATGCCAGTGGGTATCGAGGCAGGAGGTGGAAAAATTTCCATCAACTGAGAAGGTGTTGCGTCACTAGCGAGGTCAATATCATGTAAAGGAATGTCCGACAAAGAGTCCCTAACTGCACCACCTACAATCCAGATAGAAAATCCACTTTGAGAAATCGTAGTAATAATCATTTCAAGTTGTGAATCTAAATTTTCCAATAGGAACTTATGGGCTAAAGAAAGAGATTTTCCCTCAACATCGGCAGTTGGCCCATCCGATGTCATATCTAGTCGTCTCAGTTAATTCAAATGAAATAACCGCTCAAATATGCAAGGAATTTTGAATCAGTCCTTCTTCACAGTATCATGGAGATTGTCCTAGTAAGAGTGGATGAGCTTCTCCCCCATGAAGAAATTAAGCCTAAAAATCTTGAAAAAATGATAAAATGGGTCGAAAAAAGGGGGGGTTTCTTTGAACCATTATTGGTAGATAAGAAAACAAGAACTATTCTTGATGGACACCACAGATATAATTCTGCACTCCATTTCGGTTTAGAGAAGATTCCTGGAATAGAAGTTGATTATCTTGGCGACGATTCCATCCAAGTCATGGCTTGGCCTGGTAAAGAAAACATGACTGTGACCAAACAATCCGTTCTATCAACCGCTAAATCCGGAAATTTATTCCCACCAAAAACAAGTAAGCATTCAATATCAATTGATTATCCGCAACAATTCTTCCCTCTAGAAGAATTACGTTAATCATTAGTCCTTCTTGATGAGGAAAAGGCCTTCCAAAGTCTATTTCCATTTCCAGAAATAATTACTGGATGCAGAGGGTCTTTTTCAGGAACTGCTTCAAATTCCAATATTCCCCCCCTTCGAGAAATTGTCAATATTATTTCTTGCCCTGCACTGCCACGTAATGCTCCCTTCAAATCTGATGATTTTCTAGTTCTTCGCCCATTAATAGCAATAATCTCATCTCCAGGTTGAAGTTTTTTCCTTAAAGGACTACCAGCCATAAATTTCGAAATTCGCAAAGGAGATTCTGAAAGATGCACCCCTAACCATCCCACATGATCATCGGATTCAACTGGCTCGAGTTTACGACCCATACCTTTGGACCATTCCAACATATTTGGAGCACCTAATCCATGTACTAATCGACGGACGACACTATTCAATCTACCACCGCTGAGGCGATTCATAGAAGAAATGATATCTTGCTCGATAATAGCTCGAGGTTCTGTGCCCCCTGAACCAAAATCGCCCTCGATATGAAGTCCGTGCCGCTTCCATAGGTCGACCATTACATCATCTAAGCCAACTTCTCCCTTTGTCCTCTTTCGTAATTCTAAATCCATACACATTGCTGCAATTTCACCTTGAAGATAATACGAAATTGTTGTTTCAGCAGAATGAGCATGTGGCCGATACAAATGATACCACGACTCAAAACTCGAATCAGAAAGACATTGATGATCCCATCCAGACATCGAATGGAAGCGAGTTAATTTTCTCTTTAAATCAGCAGACCAATCATCATCAGACCAAACTCCACTGCGGAGACACATCATATCTCCGAGCCAACTAGTTACTCCTTCAAACCACCATAAAAGATCAGTATGCATCTCTTGTGACAAATCATAATCATCGAAAGTTTTGGGACGAAGTCGTTTCACATTCCATGCATGAACGTATTCATGAGAAATAAGTGAGATTAAATCTCGCCATCCTTCTTTATCTCCTGGATCTAATGAACCTCTACGCATTTGACTAGATTGGCTCCCCGTATGCTCTAATCCTCCTCTTGCCTTTTCAGTTAAATGAAGAATAACAGCATAATCATCCCAAGGTGGCTCTCCAAATAATGCATGGAATTCGGAAAATAAATCACTCATTGAATGAATTAAGAAATCGACTCGTTTAGAATCTATTTTTACACCACCGGCATCCCAAAGTTTGAGTCTGAATTTACGGCCACCAGCTTGGAACGGTATCTCTTCATTGGCATTTGCTTCGATTATTCCATCATATAATGCATCACGAGAATCCGCTGACCAAACTGATCTGACAAGATCTTCTTCATACAATTTTTCAACTTGTTTTAATTGAGTAGTTGCAGACCATTCAGGGGGGTGAAGTAGTTCTACGACATAGGGGCCTTCGGAATGGTTAGAACCCCGAATTACCCTAGGAAAGGTTGCAGATGGAATCATGTGGAAATGACTAGAGTCAATATGATTCGTACGTACGCTTAGGTCATTCCCAAAAGCAAACCATTCAACATGAATTGAAATGCTACCTTTGGGGATATTTATCCGAATTTCATCGGGACCGCGCCGCTCTATTTTACAAACTTCATTCTTTCCAGATACAATAGCCCAAGCTCTCATGTCATGAACTAATCTTCTAGGTTCTCGAATAAGATATGAACCCGGAGACCAACGAGGAAATGCTAAAATTAATCTTGAACCAATCGGATTAGAAATTTCTATTTCAGAACGATATCTCTGTTCATCTCTGGTAGAGACATCAAGTCTATGCACAATCTTGCTCATTCACTAACCTCCTCTTTACCCAAGGTACTTCTATCCTGAAGGACTTCTATCGCCATGGCTCTCACAGGTCCTTCATCTATTTCTTCTGAAATTTTCTGGACGGCAGATAATGTTTCAATCCCAAAATTACGTCCAATCAAATCTTCAAGATACCTCATCTTTCGAATTTCACTACATTTTCCAAGTAACAATTTTGCTCGAATAGAATCGACATCATCTCTAGGAGAATTACGAATTAATCTAGGAATCAAAGAATCAGAAGGTGTCTCCAGTAATAATTCTAAAATTTCTTCAGAAGCCCAATCCATACTACTTGAATAAACATCAATTATTGCTTCCATAGTTTCACTGGAATGAATGGAAAGTATTGTTTTTGTATCTGTTATTGTTAATTCATTCTCAGAATTAAGGCGTCGAAATGCAGCAGAACGGACTAAGGGAGAATTATGAATTAAAAAATTTCTAATTTCATCAATTGGTAAAGATTCAATACTTAATGATTGGATTGATTTGGAAATAACTATCGGAGCAGAATCAGTCAATCCTTTGACAATAAGAGGTTCTAGTCCTCTTTGAATTGCACTTTCAATCACAGATCTTCTAATATTCACAAAACTTGAGGTTAGGCCTTCTTCTGCAATTTCTTGGAATTGGATATCAGAATTTTGTTTCAAGGAAATTATCCATGCTCTTTTTTGGACTTCAGGTTCCGAATCAATTCTTAATTTAGACAAAATTGAATTTGTATTACTATATCTGCTACAAATCTCTAAAGACAGAAGACGGATTTCTCTAGAATTATGATTTGAAAGTCGTTCAAGAAGCTCTTTTTTATCTCCTTTATCCCATCTTCTAATTGCTTCAATAGATTGATCTACAAACCATTGATCATCTGAATCAAGAAATTGTAAAAAACCAGATAAGGCCAATGGATCATTTAATTCAAAAAGATGACGAATCGCACGACGCCTCTGACGTACGTCCTTGTGAGAAAGACGCTCCACCTCAACTCTGACTGTTGCCACGAAGGTCACTACATTAGGATGCACATCAACCCGTCGAGAGAAATTTATCCTGTTCGGTCTCGATGTGACGCCATCATGGATGTAACCAATAATCCAATAATTGTGCCAAAAATTAGGCCTCTTTCAGAGGCCCCTGGAGCCGAACCAGCAAGGTCTCTGAAGGCAAATGCGAGAGAACCTGCAATGGGAACTACTCCAATTACAAATCGTCGAATCCATTCTCCCCTAGAAGGAGGACGGCCCATGGGTCTTAGCATGATATTCGAACGCTTTTCGATGTACTGCCAACTGTGGCTAGATGATGAACGACGTAATCTAGAAGTTACATGTTCTGCAACCGTATTATCCACCCCCCCACTCTCAGAACCGCGACCAGTACCTATTATCAGGCGAATTCTGCCTAAATCGTCTCGATGTTGGAGTAAAATTTTGACAATTTCATCTGCCCCTCTAATATCAATTTCATGGAGATCGATGGTAGGAGTTCCCGCAGAATTAGTAACATGCCGCCCTACAGTCCATGGAATTTTATTTCCAACTGCCATAATTTCTACAGGATGTAATATTGAACGAAGTGCTTCGAGGGTATCCTTCTTATCAACGGGCTGGGCTTTCTCATAACCTAGCATTCTAGAAACTGCACCATAAGTAAATATCACAATACATGCAGTTGCTCCAACTACAATTCCAACCCTTCCAGAGGAGATTAGATCAACTTGGTCAACGCCCCCTGATAATATAGCCAAAAAGAAACCCATGGTAGCAAAAATACAACCAATAAACAACGAAAGAAAAATCATCTCTCGATAGGTTAGGGCCATCTAATCCTTCTATTCTCTAAGTTCCACCGTATGATGTATTCGGAGAACAACATGCCTAAGACTCAAATCATAAGAGAGATTAGTTCCATCCATGCTGCGAAACGGTAGGGATGACCGCAGCAGAGAAAAAAGAATGGCAGCATACATTACCGCATTCTTTGGAGGATATCTTTTCCTAGTTTTTTTGGCCCCGATTGCTCTGCCAACAAACACTATCCCAGAACTATCTGGTAGAGCAAATGCAATCGATTACATGACAGAAGATGGAAGGACAGGATGGGGAAATAATGACTGGCCTGAAGGTTCATCACTAGGACATAATCAATCAGCACATGGCGGTTATTTCGCTTGGTCAGAATTAAATCCGATTTGGGCATTTACGTATGGATTTGCAGATTTAAATTGTCATCAGAAGCATTACCGTTCATGGGAAATAAACGGAAACCAACTCGCATTTTGTGCAAGAGATGTTGGAATCTTCGCAGGAGTTGTAGTAGGTGCTGCGATCTTCGGAAGATTGGGGCATAATCGCTGGACTTTACGAGATACATTTCTATCTATTTTCCCCGATCAATGGTTAGAAACGGTATACCAAAAAAACCAACGGGGGTTTACGAGCCTATGCCTTGCGGCAGTATTGATTATACCGATGGCCATAGACGGATTTACTCAATTACTAACTGACTATGAATCGAATAATATGTTACGTTTGTTTACAGGATTGGGATTTGGAATTGCTCTCGGTTTAATTTTTGTAGCTAGCCTAAGTGCCCGACCTCATGAATTTGAAGGAGCATGGCAAGTAAAATTACCTGGAGGAGCATGTTTCCAAGTAAAGGAAGAGGAGTAATTAATCTCCACGATACCAACGTCGAAATGCATCTATATCCGAAGGGATTTCACTGCCCAGAATACCACCTGATCCAATGATTTCAAATCTTTGGATACATAATTTAACATCTGAAATTATACTTTCATCACCATCCTTGAGAATATGAGTCAAAGCATCTTTCCATCTAGGAGAAGAACCAGCCTTTCGATACCATTCATGTAATTTGGGCCGCAGAGGAGCCAATAACAAGGACAGTTTGCCAAAAGCCTGCCAATCTGGCCTTAATTCCGACCTTGGAGCCTCACGACCCAAAATTGTGCGATGTCTCCTAATCCATTGTTGTACATCAAGAAATTGAATCATCCTCTGAGTATGCCTATGACTAACAGAACGTACTGGACCCAAGGCAGAACGAAGTTGCTTGACATCTACTGAAGAAATCATACTTAGAGTTCCAATAATTGAAAAAACGGTCTCTGAAAGAGCAACTCTAGGCACAGTAGATGCTAATTTTGGATTTGTTGACTCCCAAGCATCAGAATAAATCTTTACTGCATTGGAAAGTATCCTCCAAGGGGCTTCTCCTTGAAGCCAATCTTCATGATCTTTACTTGGAGATGCACCTACATCTAGTGTTTGTTGACCATCATTTGCATTCATAGATTTACGAATTAGATTCAATTCAACTTCCTGTGTACTTACATTTATTGGAGTAGGTCTAGAATTGAGAAAACGGCGAATTGTATGACGTATTTCTTCCTGTAATTCACCTTCTGTCCCATGATTCATGATTGGGCCAACGATTGCCCCTTGATTAAACGGAGAAGGCATAGGAACACCCCCGCCCAATAAACTATGAAATCCAGAACGGATTTTTGTTTGTAACTCATCAGTCTCAAAATACTCTGTTTTATTCATGGTCTCCATCCTTAATGTACCCTGATTTATTCTTTTCAACGCAACCTCTGGATCACAATCCAACCAAATTGTGAGATCAGGAATCATCGCTCCAGAATTGAGCCGAGCAACCTGTTCTAAACCTAAATCACCAACAATTCCTTGATACACCAATGAAGAATGAACATTCCTTTCGGAAATTACTACTGAGCCCATAGCTAATCTAGGGCGAATCCACATATGGGAATGATCTAATCGATCAGCAGCAAAGAAACCTGCTTCCTGTAATGGGCCCGCATCTCCCGTTCGAACTGATTCAACCGCAAGCTTACCTAATGGATGATTACGCCTAGGTTCAGCAGTAACTTCAACAGATGAAAATGACGATTCCTTGAGTAAAATCTCTGAAATCATCTTGGTAGCAGTACCCTTTCCAGAGCCATCTCCACCTTCAAGAGTAATCAGATACATGACTCACTCCTCGGTTTCAATTTGGTCCGAGAACTGCTGTTTTGCAAGACGGTTTAGAGCCATGCCCCCTAGAATCAATCCAGGACCAATAAATACTCCACCTCTACTGAAAAGAGCTAGACCAGAAAGCCATTGGGCCCTCCTGTATGAATTCCCTCGAAGTGTCTCCATTGCAGCTCCAAAACCTAATGCCGAAGAAAATACAGTAAAGAATGCTACAATTGTACCCAACCTAACGCTATCCTCTAGGTTACTAACTCGTCTCAAATCGACTTCATTAACTCCATCACCGGCACGTAAAGTAATAGTTAACTGTGAAACTTCTCCAGGAACCAATACTCTTCTCTCAGTGATATTTCCCTCTGATTGTACTTCAATAATTCTTACTTCAGTTGTTTGATTAGAAAATTGGAAACGACCATCTTGGTCGGTGAATTTTCTATCGACCAATTCTCCCGAACTAGATAATAATCTAACTTCAACGCCTTCAGGAGTGTCCCCCCCACTATCGCCATCAATAATCTCAGTAACAATCAATCCTGAAATTATTTGATCCGCATTCAGAGATTGGATATTATCACCCAAAATATCAGATGGATCTGCTGCAATGGAAAGAACTCCGAACCAAAGCCCAAGTAGACTTCCAGCCACAATCAAAACAATAGCAATTCTACGAACTGTGGGTAAACTGCCACTAAATTCCAAGCCATCGTGAATTGCTTTTATTGCAATTTCACTTGCTTCCTCTCGAATATCAGATGAATCGATTCTGACCTCGTCAGGATTGCTATCCAACTCGGCTTCAAGGTCATCAAACTCATCAACAACACGAACAGAAACAATCTCTTCTTCTTCATTCATGCGGACGCCCTCCTAGTCTACCGAGAGAGGGTGAGGCTTGAATCCCCTTCGGTTCTCTGAGTGAAAAGAAAAACGAGCCAATAAGTGGTAAAACAATTACCATAGAAAGCAAAATTCCGATTAAATAAGTTACTTCAAAGTCATCCATGACAGCATGTTCATTCGTAACAAAGGATATCCTATGGAAATCCGACCAGTTCTTTCCAGTTATCCAAAAATCTCCAGACGAGGGATCGAAGGCAATTCCATTCAAAACCCCACCCGATTCTATTGAACCATGGACATGAATCAATGACGTAAGATCAAGAAAACCAGTAACTATTCCTGTTTCAATATCAATTTGAAAAATCCGATTATCATACCATCGATTTGCATATATCTTATCATCAACGCATTCTAATTCGTTCAAATTATCCAATGGTTCACCATTTAATTCAACTTCAATTGATGATATCTCCATTAAATCAACATGGTCCCTGAATGTTATCTTTGATGAACCATCTGAAATTGCTAATCTATCATTTAACGAACAGATCCCCCACCCTTCACTAGGAATTACAGATTCATTATTGCTTTCAAATCCCATAGAAAATCGCAACACTCTGCCCGATTTCCAAGTCAGAAGAATTATTTCTTCATCAAATACCGTTAATCCCTCTGCAAATAAATCTGAAGATATGTTTAATGTCTCAAGAGGCATTCCAGATCCTATCTCAAAAGAACGAAGCGATGAATGACCATATAGGCCACCTGATTCGTAAATTATGTTATCATGAATCTCAAGTCCTTGAGTAAAAACAACAGATTCCTTAGTAATATTTT
>DAQW01000010.1 GCA_002503045.1 Euryarchaeota archaeon UBA39
AACATGACTTACAGCCAACAGTAAGGGCCATGGATGAAATATCAGTTTTTGATATTCCTAAGCAGACAAGGGTGTTAATTTGTTGTAGTACTTGGGGGGATGGAGAACAGCCAGATAATGCTGAAGATCTTTGGGAGGCAGCAAATAACGAAGATATTGAATCATTAAGTGGCTTACATTATTCAGTATTAGCTTTAGGTGATTCTTCATATGATCTATTTTGTGAATCAGGAAAAGAATGGGATAAATGGTTTGAGTCTAAAGGCGCTACAAGAATACATGATAGAGTTGATTGTGACGTTGATTTTGAAGAGCCAGCACAATTTTGGTCAGATGCAGTACTCGTGAAAATGTCCCAAATTGAAGACAGAGATATCCTAATTGAAACCGATGCTATTGACGAGAGTACTGTAGTTGATGACGAAGTTGAAGAAGAAGTTGCGGTCTCGGCAGTAAAGGAGAAATCGACAAAGTCGGAATGGAGCGCGAAGAATCCTTACACATCTTACTTAACAGAAAATTACATTTTAAATGGTGAAGGTTCAGGGAAAGAAACTCGACATATTGTTTTCGATTTAGGTAATTCTGGACTAGAATACAAAGCAGGAGATGCCCTTGGGGTCGTGCCAATCTGTCCACCAGAAATTGTGTCCGATCTTCTTTCAATTGGTGGTTTCACAGGCGATGAAGAAGTAGAGACAAATCTTGGAGTATGCAGTTTGCGTGAAGCTCTTTCAACAAGATACGAGATTCACAGAGTTTCTAAAAAATGGATTGAAAATTTAGGCTCTAAGGTAGCAAGTGATGACGGTTCAATTGAGATTAGAATTATCAGTAGAGATAGGGTTTCAACATCTGATGGTAGTTCTGTAATTAGTTGGGAAGGTTCAGGAGATGAGGGAGATACTCCTTCCGGGTATTCTCAAATTATGTCCCCGAACGATCCAACGGAAGTACTTTGGAAAAAATTAACTTCAGATTCTAAAGAAATGGAGGACTATATCTGGACAAGAGACTATATCGATACTCTTAGAGATTTCAGTAATTTATCATTTTCTCCTCAGGAGTTTATAGATGGAATGGATCGTTTGAAGCCAAGATTATATTCTATTGCTAGTAGTCCCGAACACGAATCAGGAACTGTACATTTAACTGTCGGAATAGTAAGATACAGCCATCATGATAGAGACAGAGCAGGATTAACGACTGGATAT
The DNA here is from genome assembly GCA_002503045.1 of Euryarchaeota archaeon UBA39. Lineage (GTDB taxonomy): Archaea > Thermoplasmatota > Poseidoniia > Poseidoniales > Thalassarchaeaceae > MGIIb-N2. The sequence goes on from DAQW01000010.1 coordinate 1,215, forward strand.
TTATCAGACCGATGCCTTCCTCGTGTGACTCCTATCGGAGTTTTCATGTCTCCAACAAGATCTTTTATACTCCCAGAAAATGGTGATGTAGATTGTATAATGGTTGGTCCAGGTACTGGCATTGCTCCTTTCAGAGCATTTTTACAACAAAGAGATTTGAATGGCGATAAAGGAAGGAATTGGTTATTCTTCGGCGATTGGACCGAATCAGGAGAATATTACTACAAAGAAGAAATGGATGACTGGAAAGAAAGAGGCGTACTAAACAAGCATGATCTCGCCTGGTCTCGTGATGGTTCTGAAAAAGTATATGTTCAACATTTAATGAAAAAGAATGGCGTAGAAATCTGGAATTGGATTGATGGCGGAGGATATTTCTACGTATGTGGAGATAAATCACGTATGGCTAAAGATGTTCATCAAACATTGATTGATATTTGTTCAGAACATGGTGGAATGACTCCGGAAGATGCAAAGTCATTTGTTGAGGATGTAATGATGAAGAAAGAGAAAAGATATCTGAGAGACGTATATTAATTGCCAATTTCTATCTTTCTATTCCGATGCAATCATAGTGTATCTTTGTTTGCCACAGAATGATGTTTAGGAGAGTCCTCATTGCGAATCGCGGTGAAATTGCTTTGAGAATTATCCGTTCACTACACTCTCTGGGTATAGAGGCAGTAATGATTTATGGCCGAGAAGATCGTATTTCTACCCCTGTAAGATTAGCTGATGAGTCAGTATACATTCCTCGAGATGACCCTTTAGCTTCATATTTAGATATCGAAGCAATAGTTTCTGCTGCCAAGGATGTCGGTGCAGATGCTGTTCACCCTGGATACGGTTTTTTAGCAGAAAATCCTACATTTGCAAGAAGGTTATCTGAAGAAGGTATTGTTTTTATCGGTCCAAGTTCAGATGTTCTAAAGTTATTGGGTGACAAAATTACAGCTAGAGAAGCTATGGTTAAGGCCGGTCTACCTGTAGCCAAAGGTTCACCTGGCCCGATTTCTAATCCTGGAGAAGCATCCTTAATCGCTAATGAAATTGGTTTCCCTGTAATTATCAAGGCTGCTGCAGGAGGTGGAGGAATTGGAATGCAGGTGGTAGAATCTGAAGATGAATTTGAATCTGCTATGAAATTATGCCAGGGTCGTGCTTTATCCGCTTTCGGAGATGATAGAGTATTTTTAGAAAAATTTATTGAAGGGGCCCAGCATATTGAATTTCAAGTACTCGGCGATGGTAAAGAGGCTATTCATTTCGGAGAAAGATTTTGTTCAATACAAAGAAGGCATCAGAAGATACTGGAAGAAGGGCCATGGTTATCGGATGAAATTAGGGAAGAAATTGGAGATAAGGTAGTAGCTGGAGCCAAAGCAGTAGGTTATTGTGGCCTAGCAACATTTGAATTTCTAAGAGATTCTAGAGGGGATTTTTATTTCTTAGAAGTAAATCCTAGAGTTCAAGTTGAGCATACAGTAACCGAAATGATTACTGGGACTGATCTAGTTTCTATGGGAATTAGAGTTGCATCTGGAGAATCAATAAAATTGGTTCAAGACGATATTCACATTAGAGGACATGCTATTCAAGTACGTTTGAATGCAGAAAATCCTGTTACTCTATCTCCTTCACCTGGTAAATTATGGGAATGTCATTGGCCTGGCGGACCGGGTGTAAGAATTGATACTCATGCACATACCGGATATGATATGCCGGCTTCATTCGATAGTTTACTTGCCAAGTTGATTGTTTGGGCGCCAACAAGAGATGAGTCAATTTCCAAACTGATTGCCGCTTTACATGAGATAAAATTGTTAGGTGTCGATACTTTGATACCTTTACATCTTGCTATTTTATCTGAAAATGACTTCCGTAAAAGAGATATCACTATACATTATCTCGAAGAACACCCAAACCTACTATCGGAGGGCTAGATTATGGATATAGTAATTGTTGGTAGCATAGGTTATGATGATATTTCTACTCCTGAAGCCGAAGGTTCTGATCTTTTAGGCGGTGCAGCGACATATGCTGGTTTATCAGCGGCATTTCATAGATCTGATGATATTTCTAATAATCCAAATATAGGAATCGTTAGTGCAGTAGGATACGATTTCTCGCCCTCAGATCAATTAAAATTAGAATCAGCCGGTCTTAATTTAGCAGGCGTTGAAATGAGAAATGGAGAAACATTTCGCTGGTCTGGCAGATATCAAGGCTCAATGGAAGACGCTGAAACGATTTCGACTGATATCAATGTGTTAGAAAATTTCAATCCAGAAGTTCCAACTTCTTGGACTTCACCTGAGATATTATTCTGTGCAAACACTCATCCCGCAACACAAGTATCTGTTCTTGACCAATGTCCTAGTGCAATCATAACTGCTTTAGATAGTTTCATGCTGTGGATAAATTCAGAAAAAATCAAATTATCTGAGGCGCTACGTAAGGTAGATATTGCTATACTAAACGAAGAAGAAGTTTGTGCTATTGCAGGAGACGAAGTACTTCCCCGAGCCATAAGTTCAATCCAGTCCGGGGCCGCTTTATTTGGAGGAGAAAATGCGGGCCCAGGTCCTAGATGTGTAATTGTGAAAAGAGGGAGTGGGGGGGTGATTGGTAAATTCCCATTTGGCCTAATTTCTCTACCTTCCTACCCTATTAGCAATGTAGTTGACCCAACAGGATGTGGCGATTCATTTGCAGGAGCGTTCTTAGCAAATATTTCTGGTAGGGATGGTGCATTAAATGATATTGAAATAATTCGTAATGCTCTAGTCCATGCCACAGTAACTGCTTCGTTTACCTTAGGTTCATTGGGTTGTTCGAGTATCTCAAAGTTAGAACGTGGCCAGTATCATGCTCGAGTAGATAGATATAGAAGAATAGTAGGATTAACTTAATCCAGTCTTTTAATTCCTTTCAAGTGTCCTTTATCGTTACTATTAGATGTTCTACGCATTTGATTAAATCTTAGTAGTGGCTGTTCATTGGCCAATTCTGTTGGGCTATGTTCCTCTCCTCTCGAAACCCTAATGACTACTCGATCCAATGCATCTTTTCCAGAAGAAGGTTCAGTTGTATTTATTCTTCTAAGTCTATTATTGATGTCTGCTTGATGTTCTTGATCACTCCTAATTCTGAGATGTTGCTTTGATTGGAATCTTGATCCTTCAATTGCTTTAATCCCATCTGGGTCGCCATATTCTGACGAGTAATCTAATTCTCTTCTCTCATAATTACGATGTCTTGGAACTAGTAACCTTTCAATTAATCCTATTTTTTTCCTCTTTACAGGCTGCTTTCTTAGAGAAAGTTTTCCTTCTCCATATGAATTTGCCATTTTAGCTAATCCAGGATATTCTCCTAAATCAGCTGGTGCAGGCAAGGCTGCAATAATTTGTGCTTTCCTATGTAATGACTGTTGCGCCTTGGCTCTCTTTACTAAACCAGGTTTACATTCAGTTCGAACTGCTTCATCAGTAGGTTCAGGTAAAGATCTTGAATAATTATTCATAGGACTACGATTTAGTCCATTTGCAGCTCTAATCATTTCAGCACTTGACATACTTCTTGTTATATTTGCTTCTGTCGGATATTCCGAATTAAAAATTGAATTTATTTCACTATTATTTTGACGATTATTTGAAATATATTGTTCAGGCGGGTTAGTTTTCTCTGGTGGTGAATAATTCACAGGTTCATTAGATGATGATTTAGCAGGTTCAGAATCGAAAAGTCCTCCGGCTTCAAATCCAAATCCGAAAATATCGGTTTCCATTGTTTCAGTTGCATCTTCTAATGCAGATTCTAGAAGGCTACTAGGTTTCTTTTCATTATACCATTCAGGTTCATTTCTACCCCAAGTTTGCTCATAAGCGGAGGTTTTCTGAATATCTTCACTATAGCCAATGTCCGGGATTATAGGTGTACTAAATTGATTTTCAATTACAGAATCTTGATTATCAAATAACTGCATATTACTTTCTTCGAAATTATTCTGAAATCCTGTTTCAGACATAACAGAGAAACTTCTCCCTAGTTGTAAATCTGAATTTACATCAGGGACTAAATCGTTAACAGAAGGTGCGTTCAAAAGAGCTTTAGGGGTTACCTTTTCTTTATTTTCATATCTAAATTCTCTTTCCAAAATATTCTTTGCATCTCTAACAGATTGACCATTACTAACTTTTTCAATCATCATATGGACTTTCAATAGAACTTCTTGATCATTTGATCTTGATTGGATGATATGTCTATCGCCAATATTGGTTTCAATTACTAATGCGGGTGTTTTGAAGTAAAAGTGCGATAGAACCGAAAGTCCCCCTAAAAGAGAAACTGCATAACCTAATGGAGGAATTAGTATTGTGGCACCTAGATAGCATGCCGCAGAACCCCAAATTATTGCCCCTCCGGGGATTGTTGGAATATCGATAGCCCTTGTTCTTGAAATAGATGCTAAATCTAATTTGATGCCTTTTCTAACATCATTGGAAAGTACTAGCTGACGCTGGGTTATTTCT
>DAQW01000115.1 GCA_002503045.1 Euryarchaeota archaeon UBA39
AGTATGGCGTAAGACGAAGTCTAGACATACATCAGAATATATTGATTCCGAGGAATGGAGTTCGAAAATTCGGTTAGCAGGTGTTCAAGGAATGAAGTCACTGGGAGTGAGCGAATGGGATGAATCTCGATGGCATCAAATCATCCATGAAGCAGATAAATTCGCAGAAAATTCTGGACTATTAGATGATGCAGAACGTCGAGAACTTCTCAATGAAGTTAGATGGGCATTAAGGTCCTTTGAACCCAAACTGTCTGTTCTTCTTTGCATGCTTGGAGAAAGTGTAGTTGTAATTCCCAAAGATGTAGAAGATGATGGCTGGATTGAATATGCGGAAATTCTAATCGATAGATTAACTGATTTTGGATTTTTATCTACAAGAATCAGCCGTATTTCATGAACGTTTTTCATTATGTTCAATCAAAATACTAAGATCAACAGGACCAGAATCTAATTTTTGAGCACCGTGTAAATTTAATCCATCACAAAAACCATGACGGTAAATTATTGCTCCATGCCCATATGCTTCTGTATATCTATTGATTTGCTTCTGGGTTTTTTTCCTAGGAAAATTCAATGCTGAACCGAAGAAATGCTTCGCATCTATCCAAGCACATGGGATTCCATTAATTCTTAAATCATCTAAGAATAATAGGTCAGGAGTACGAACGGGCCGTCCTTCAGATTCTACTTGTTCTTTGACCAACTCACTTTGTCGTCGAAAACGAACGCCTAATTTTTCAAAATGATCACATAATATGTCTTCAAAAAGATCAGCTGCAAGATGTGTTTCCGTCTGATCTACATTCGAGACTCTATCAGAATCTTCTGCAATTCTAAATTGTTCTTGATCACGTTCATTCATTTTTCCTGGTTCTTTGAGTAATGTTTTAATTCTATTTTTTCCGAAGTTTCTAGCGCTTAAAATAGCTCGAAATACATTTACTGGAGGGCCATCAACGATTTTTGCCAATTCTAAAATGCCAGTGCCCTTATCGTAACGACGCTTCAACTCCTGTTTACGATCCATGATTCGATGATGCGAATAGACTGATTTTTCTTGATTAATTGCAGAACGTAATGATAGTGCTTGTTCAAGAGTAATCGGAAAGTCAGAGATTATCTCTGCAATTTCATCTACCTTTTCATCTGATAAGAATCCGAATTCACCTCGTTTTACAATTCGTTTGCCCACATTTTTCTGTACTTCAATTGGTACTGGATTTACAGACCAATCAATATGAACAGTTTTGGGAGAAGGATCAATATCATTTGGTATCCCCATTGGACGAGGACTAAGTTCAAATCGTTGAATCGCTTTTCTACATGTTAGTTCATCACGAACATCCCATTTTTCTTCTTCGCTCACATACTGGGCTGGTCAACGACCATCTATGAACACGAGGGTTTGGTTTCAATGAAAAGCGAGACCCGGTTGTAAAGGAACAGCAAATCTTGCCTTTCCGGCCACATCTTCACCATTTCCAGCAGCATAAACGTCAACTCCTTGAATATCGATAGATTCTGAAATAAATTCAGCAGCTCCTAAGATGTATTCTGCTTCATCAAACCCAGATGTAACTAAGATTCGTTCTCCTTCACTCAAGGTAAATACTCGCCCCCTAGATTTTTTCGAACCAATAGTCAGCATCCTCCAATATTGCATTACTTCTCCTCTGATGGAATCATCTTGGAAAAGTGAATGAGATTGAATAAATGCTTGACCTTCTCTCATGAAATCAAAGTCTTGAGAATGCAATTCTATTGCTTTAAGCATCAGTTCAATTTTCCACTCAGGAGATGTCTGAATAACTAATTTTGTAACAGGATCTTCACTATGTCTTTGAGCTAGACCCTTAACATTCCTTGCATTATCAATAAGATTACGAAGTGTTGATTCTGCAGCCAAAGTAGCAATATCATCATCATTGTCCACGGCATCATTTATTGTTGATTCAGCCAATAGGATATCTTCTCCAAGTCTAAGATTCCATTCTTCTGCAATATGTGGAGTTGCAGGATAGAGCATTTCTCCCCAGTTCTTCATATGTTCAAGAAGTGCCTTTCTTCCAATTCCTCCACGTCGAATTGCCCATTGCAAGTCACTTAACATATCGAAGTGACTAATCATTACTCCTTCCCTAATTCGTACATCATTCATTGCATTCTGCCATTTAGAGAAATTGAATCTCCTTTTTGCAGATAACCAATTATCCATTGGCCCATCGTCATTTGAAATTGAATCAATTAACTCCAAACAATTGAAAATTTGATGCATTTGGCGATGATTTGCTTCCAGCGCGGAATCGGACCACTCCATTCCTGCTTCTGGATTTGCACTAAAGAGAATGAATAAACGAACTGTATCAGCACCATATTTTTTGATCATAATTTCAGGACTAACTGTATTGCCCAAACTCTTACTCATTTTCGCTGATCTTGAGTTTAATATTACATCGCACACAGGACATTTCTTGCCTTCTAAATCCACATGGTATTCAACATTACAATCAATACAATATGGAGTTGGAGAATTAACCATTCCTTGACAAACTAAGCGAGAGAATGGTTCAGAGACATCATTCAGTCCTGCATCTCGAAGTGCTTTAGTAAAGAATCGTGCATATAGAAGGTGCATGATTGCATGTTCAATCCCCCCAATATAGAGGTCAACTCCACCAGACATCCAATAATCTGCTTCTAATTTATTGAATGGAGCAGAATCATTGAGGGCGTCAGTGAAACGTAAGAAATACCATGAAGAGTCATAAAATGTATCCATTGTATCTGTTTCACGCCTTGCCCACCCCCCACATTTTGGACAAATAGTATTTACAAATTCTTCATGTGAATCCAACGGATTACCAGACTGACCTTCTTTGAAAATTACATCTAATGGGAGCTTAACCGGCAAATCATTTTCAGGTACTGGAACTTGACCACACTCTTCACAATGAATAATTGGAATTGGAGTCCCCCAGAATCTTTGTCTGCTTAGTAACCAATCCTTTAGTCGATATTGTACAGTTCCTTGACCCATTTTTATTTGCTCTAATGCATCAATTACTGCAGATTTTGCATCATCACCATATAGGCCATCAAATTCAGATTTTTCTGAATTTATCATCCATCCTAATCCTTCGAATGCTCGTCCAGTGACTTTCGGGTCCTTCCCTTCTTCTTCTGAAAGAACTTGTTTAATTGGTAAATTGTATTTCTTTGCAAAGTCATGATCTCTTTGATCATGTCCTGGCACAGCCATTACTGCGCCGGTTCCATATGATGCGACAACGAAATTCCCAGCATAAATTGGTACTTCTTTCCCAGTCAATGGGTTTAGAGCATAACGCCCTAAGAAAACACCCTTTTTATCCCGTATCATATTGATACGATCAAATTCTGAGACTTTGGAACACTCATCAGCTAGTTCCTTAAAACTCGATTCAAATTCAGTTCCATTCACAAGGCCTTCACAAAGTTGGTGTTCGGGAGCCAATGTTAGGAATGTAACTCCAAAAATCGTATCTGGCCTAGTAGTAAATACACTAATTTCAGAATCTTCACCTACAATACTGAAATTTATTTCGGCACCATGGGAGCGCCCAATCCAATTTTTTTGCATGACCTTAACATTCTCTGGAAATTCTATATGTTCTAACTGATCAAGTAATTCGTCTGCATATTCAGTCATCTTCAGCCACCAACTTGGAAAGTGTTTCTGACGAACTTCTTCATTACATCTCCAACAACGATTATTCTTGACTTGTTCATTTGCCAAAACAGTGTCACACGAATCACACCAGTTTGTAGGTGCAGTTCGACGTTCTACCAATCCCATTTCATAAAATTTCAGAAAAATCCATTGATTCCAATGATAGTATGTTGAATCACTTGTCGCTAATTCTCTTCTCCAATCATAAGAGAATCCCATTCGAATCAAATCGCCTCGAATACTTTCGATATTTGACCATGTAACGTCATGGGGATGTCCACCTATTTTTTTAGCAGCATTTTCTGCTGGCATTCCAAACGAATCATACCCCATAGGATAGAGTACATTATATCCAGTTAGACGCCGATATCGAGCCATACTATCTCCAATACTGTAATTTCTTACATGGCCCATGTGCATATGTCCCGAGGGATATGGAAACATTTCTAGACAGTAGAATTTCGGGCGGTTTTCATCAACTTCTGAATGGAAAATATCTCTTTCATCCCATGTTTGTTGCCATTTCAATTCAATTTCTTCGGGATTGTAACCACTCACTACATCACCTCCGACATTTCATCGATTGAGTCTTAGTTATTCAAATCGGTGGGATTTCTCTTACCTATCTTGGGGGAAATCAGTACTTTCCAACAAGAAAATAGCTTCTCTAGTTAAGCGATATCTGTATCTCAAACCGACTTTATCCCGTTCGATTAGGCCATACCCCTCCAACGTTTTCAGATGGTGACTAATCAATTGTTGACTACTCTCTAATCGGTCTGAGAGTTCCTTTTGACTTAAATTCACAATTTCATTTCCAGTAGCATCCAATAAATCAAGAATTCGCCCTTGTAGAGAATTAGGATCAGGAGTAAGAAGGGGAACTGGTAGATTATCTCCATCCAGATGTTGATCCACAGTAGATGGATAGTATCTCATCATTCTTCCATCTCTTCTCCTCCATAGTAGTTCTTGATTTTCAAGCACCTTTAGATGATGTGCAAGTTGTCCATTACTCATGTCTAGTGCTCCAAGTAATGCCCGGAAATGAACTCCAGGATTTGCAACTAGATACCCGATTACTCGCCCCCGTTGAAATTCACCATCATAGTCTCTTCTTCGGACCATTCCAATCAGTGCAAGACCTCCATTTAGTGTAGCAATTCGAATCCATTCTGTATTCAAGAGGAAGACTAAACAGAGTGATAACAACGAAGTTGTAACAACCACAGCTGTAGCTGGAACAATAAGTTCAACAATTGTTTCAGGAGGTTCATTCTCAGTTTCGGATGAAACAAGAACCAAATTTTCTGGAGACCATTGATCAATTACCTCTTGAACAACAAAACCTCCTTCCCATTTTGAGCAATGTTCAGGAATATCAGATGGCGAATTAATTATTCGAAAAGCACCTTGGTCACCTGTTACTGGGTTTAATGAAACATCTTCAGATCCCACAAGAACCATTTCTTCACCAGAGGGCGTAGTTAGCACCCAACATCCACCAGTCTCGGTTCTTACATGATTCCAAGTTCCTTCTAAGAGAGTGGAAATGATTACTTCTTCTTGTTTTTCATTTTGAATTTCTTCTTCATTTGATTCAACAATTTCTTCATTTGTAATTTCTTCTTCTTGCGGCGATTCAATTACATGAGTAATTTCCATTTCAAGAGATGGATAAGATCGTAATGTAATCTGAATTAAGTGAGTTCCATCTAAAATGTCATCTTTCAAAATTAAATCAACCGGAATATCAGGAATATCAATAGAATCACCTGTTTTTAATGTTGAAACTGAATCAAAAATTCCACAGCCATTGGTGGATGAAGAAATTCTAGAATCATCATCTCTCATTGCATTGGTTCTAATGACACAATCATCTTCCCACATTAATGTGAAATCTTCCTCTCCTAGGTTAGTTACAGAAAGATCTAGTTCTATTCCTTTCTCGGTTTCAATCAATGAATCGATGACTAAATCGATATTGTCGGTTGATTGGAGATTTGCCCGACATTGTTCCGCAACCAACCCATCTTTAACTTCAAACGGTAGAGATGTAGAAATTCCTTGTCCTGGAATTTTGATTACAGCCGCCATTTGGCTCCCATGCCACCCACATCCTGCATCATATGTTGCAGAAATACTTGTTTCTTGTAGGGTAATTATTGATGAAGGTTGAATTTTAATTGTTTCAATAGGTCCTTGACAATCATCATCATTCCACGCATCATCATGGATTAACGCCCCCATTTCATTCACAATATATATTGAAGATGGGCAACTAGTATCATATTCTACAGTTCTAGCAATTGGCCCATCATTGCGAATGAAAATATCAAAATCCATTTCAGATCCTGTAGGTGCAACCCCATCTCTAAGAGATAACGAATCAACAATTAGCGATAATCCAGAAGTATCTTCTAAAGTTTCTAGATTATGATTCCATTCTTGAGTCGTAGCACTATCCTCGCTCCCCATCATCCAAATTGATGAAGTTAGAACTCCGTTTGTTTCTATATTTGATAGGGAATATGTAATCCATCCCAAATGATGGCTTTCACCACCTTGGATGGTCACTCCGTTCCCGCACCCCATATTTGATAGCGAAGTAGGTTGATTTGTAATTGACCAAAGAACATCGCAGGATTCTAATCCGGTAATTGTAATTGCTTCCATTCCAGAATTGTATATCTTTGCACTCATTAGTAATACATCACTAGAGGTACTAGAATCAGAATTTAACGAGAAAGGTGAAAAATCAGCTTCAAAATGTAAATCTGAGGGAAGAGAAAGAGGATGTTTTAGATTAATTTCTAAGTCTGCGGGTACAGTGTCAAATCCGGCTATTGTTCGAATAATATAGGTTCCTTCGGGTAGAAAACCATCATCATTCGTCCAATCATAATTTATTGTTCCCACATCTAAAATTTCGGATGAATCAAGAGTTTCACCACGTTTTTGATTTGGACATAATCGATGATTATCAAAATCATATACTATCTCATTATTTTCGTTTATGATTTGGAACGTTGCCATACAACTTGGATTCAATTCAATTGATACATCATTGATTCCTGTATTTTTTAGTGAAACCTCAAACGAAGAAACCGTTCCCGCGAAATAGTGTAAACCGTCATGCGGCTCTAATCCATCTGTCAGAGTAATTACTTGTTCTTCATTTTCGGCTTGAACACTTCCAATGAGTGTAAAAAATAGAATCAGGGCCAAAACTAGAGAATGCTGACGCTGGCCCATGGAATATTCTTGTAACTCGTCATGTATCAACTGATTGGTACATAGATATTGTATCATAAACTCCTATATCCATCCTCTTTCTGATAAGAACATGCTCAAACCAGGGGAATTCCACCGTTCTGTCGATTCCAGCGGAATTGAAATTTGGGTCACCCAAATGGGTGGGTATATGAACATGAATACCGCTTTTATTGACAGAGAAAATGAAATTGTTGCAATAGTTGATCCCTTTGATTCTCTACGTTGGGTTGAAGCTTTGAAGGAAGAGGGACTTAGGCCAACTCATCTACTTTATACGCATACTCATCGAGATCATGCTGCAGGATTTCCGCAAATGAAAAGGCTCGTTCCTGATTTACAAGTATGGGGCCATTCGGAATGTAATCATCCTGGTCTTTTGGCACATGTAGTCTTTAGAAAAGTGGATTTCACTCATATTTGGGAAAATCCTCCTCAAACTGAAGTAAATTGGTCTCAAGGTAATATTTCTCTAACAGTCACTCATTCTCCAGGTCATGCTCCAGGTCATGTCACTCTTCATGGCCATGGTGTGTATCATGCAGGTGATTTGTTGTTTACATATGCTTGTGGTAGAGATGATCTACCAGGCAGCGATCCATTGGCATTGTTGAGTAGTTTATCATATGCGAAACGTCAGTTGGAAGATTTACCTCCTGAATGGCGATTAATCCCTGGCCATAGATATGATTGGATAGATGGCACAACTCCAGATTGGGTTTCAATTGCTGCTTGTCTAGAGTATAATTATGCTCTTAATTCCCCAAATCTCATTAATTTTGAATGAAATCATAAATCCTCAAGAGAAGGAATTGAAGCTAGTGCTTCAGCAGCTTCTTGTTCTTGATGTAATTGCCATTGAGGCTTTTCTACCCATCCTAATTCCTTTGCCTTTTCGAAATCTCCTTGTTGAGCATAATATTCTGCCCATTTAGCTCTTCGATCTTCTTCATCATTGAATGCTTCTTCTTGAGCTTGCATCCTCCTTTGCTCGCCTACATATCGTCGCTTTGCAGCCTGTCTAGATACCATCGCCATCAAGATAGCAGCTAACAGGAGAGCGACAATACCCACGATACCCAAAGTAGCAATTTGAACGAAATTTGTTCCTTCTTGCTGAGATTCCTCACTATTTTCTTCGATAATTGCGCAGGTTGCACCAAATTCAAATTGCTCTGGGTCATAAGGGCATGAATCACTTAAATCCGAAGTTCCATCGCCATCAGAATCTAAACATCCAAGCCTATCTTTCCAAGAAGTACCTGGTTGAGATTTACAATCATCTGGCTCAAATGCATCTTTGGTCGTGTTATCGCCAAATCCATCTTTGTCAATATCGGTCGATTGAGATGGAATTGTCGGAAATGCATCCGAATCAGTACCTGATTGATTATCTCCAAATCCATCTCCATCTATGTCACTCCATTGAGATGAATCGTTGGGAAAAGCATCGCCGTATTGATCCCTGTGTATCACTTGAATTGATGTATTGCCATGAGTGTAATTCACAGTACTGGTTACATTTGTGTAACCATAATTGTCTCCAACTCCATCCAAGTCGTTATCTTCCCATTGAAGAACATCATCTGGGAATGCATCAATACTGTCAGCATATCCATCACCATCAGCATCAGGGCATCCCAAAATACCGCTTTCGGTTGAAGTTCCTGGGAAGTTTGGACAATCATCCATATCAGGCCCAATCTGATCTGGATATCCATCACCATCAATATCGGTCCATGCATATCCATCATTTGGGAACGGATCTTCAATATCTGCAGTACCATCATTATCGGAATCAGGACATCCTCGAACATTTGGGTCGCTCATAGTTCCATATTCTAGAGGACAAATATCTGCCTCAGTCCCATCTGGATTATCTCCATACCCATCGGAATCGGTATCTTTCCATTGAGTTGGGTCAGTAGGGTACCAATCCCCATTGTCACCACTTGGTACATCTCCATACCCGTCTCCATCTGAATCTACACATTGCACTCCATCATTGATGAAAAGATCTGGATTAGTTCCATTCATGTTTTCTCCACATCCATCTCCATCTCTATCTGCCCATTGTGTTGGGTCATCAGGGAAGGCATCGAAGGAATCCGCATATGTGTCAGCATCTCTATCTGGGCATCCAAAATGTTCCAAATCTTCCATTATTTCAGTGGTAGCATTGTAGACAGATGCCCACAAGCTAGTACCATATTGTCCACATTTATCTGCTTGGAAACCACTAGAGTTGTCTCCATACCCGTCTCCATCTGCATCCAACCATTGACTCACTTCATTTGGAAAAGCATCTGCAATTCCAGTCGGCGATGCAGGGAATTCAGTAGTGGGATCAGACCATCCATCTCCATCAGAATCGGGACATCCTAAACGATCCCAAATTGATTTTCCAGGAACTCCCAAACATCCATCTGAATTTGATGAAAAAGGTTGGTCTCCAACCCAGTCTTCATCATCATCTGACCAGTGTTCTGGATCAAGTGGGAATATATCTACATCAGCAATTTGAATTGGAGTCATGGTTGTAATCAATTGTCCTGGCCATGAAGACGGTCGTGTGTTATATGCAGAACCATGATTTGGATTGTAGTAGTTATCGCCATATCCGTCACCATCGGAATCATTCCATTGAGTAGGATTCTGAGGCAGAAAATCGACTGCACCATAGGCGGGAGGGTTTCGAGAATCTGCAGTATTATCTGGATATCCATCTCCATCAGCATCTGCCCATTGATAAAAATCCGTAGGATAATCATCTCCTGAATCAGACCATCCATCGCCATCAGTGTCTACACATCCAAACAAATCTTGAGTAGAAGTTCCTGCAGTATTTATGCAACCATCGGGTTCATTCCCAGTTGGATTATCTCCATACCCGTCTCCATCAGTATCGTCCCACTGAGTCCCATCTTCTGGAAATGCATCATCTGGATTTAATACTCCATCCCCATCTATATCTGGATCAACAATCCAATGGTAAACTCCCTCATCATTTCTGCCATGGGCTGAAATGATGTAATTTCCATTTGGATGCCAGTCAATCCCGTTTATTGTCCCACAATTATTTCCTCCACCACTGCTATTGCAACTACCTGGGCGAGGGCCACTTAACGTGTCCAATTTAGTACCTGTTCTAGCATCGAAAATATGAATCGAAGCCCCATCAGCACGATAGTATGAATGACTGAATGCAATTTGTGAGGAATCAGGCGACCAGGCAGTATCTAGACAGGAAGTTGAGGTAGTGTAAGAAAAGATTTGAGATCCATTAAGAGCATGATAAACACGAGCTCTAGCATTGCTTCCACCCCATCCTTCGCAAATTGATACCATATTTCCATCAGGTGACCAAGATACTGCATTTATGTAACTAAAATTCGGTGTAACTGTTCGAAATAATGTTTGATTATTTGCATAGTAAATATAGAAATTATCATTCCCTCCAATCAATAGAAATTCGCCATCTGGACTAAAGTCAACAGAATAAAAATAGTCAGACGAACCGGGACTAAAATCTGCAATTTCTGCACCTGTAGTGGAGTTGAAAATTTGCACTTGTCCGTTTCCATTATTGCCATCTTGATATCCAACAGCAACAATCATCGAACCATCCGGTGAAAATTCAATTTCCCCAGCATCTTCGCCATCAGTATCTACTGTGAAATCTAGAGTTCCAGTATAGGTGAAATACACTCTAATTTCTTCTCCAGTAGTATGAATTGCAAATCGTTCACCATCAGGAGACCAAGCAATATCAGCAGTTAACACATCGTTAGTAAGTGAAACAGTTCTCACCGTATTTCTTGTAGATGTATCCATTACTCTAACAATAGTACTATCTGATCCTGACCAACCTGAACCAGGATCATTCATTGCTTGAAGATAAAAAGAACCATTCCCTGGCATAAATAAAACAGCAGACATATCTTCATTTGAAGCAACAAAAGCATCTTGCAGGTACCCTCCATTGCTCATTACCACTGGATCATTCAAATCACTGGTCCCATCACCGTCATAGTCTGGACATCCTTGTCTATCAACAGTACTATTCCCAAACGAATTGGGACAGTCATCTAAACCGTCTACAACCCCATCCCCATCTACATCAGTTTGACCCGATGCTGAAGCCAATGGCACGAAAATACAGGACATCATCAACAACATGCCGAGGATGGCAGCAGACTGAGTCCCTAACCGAGCCATGTCACCGGGGAGGTTTCCAAGAATAAACCATTGTGGTCATTTTGCATCATTATTTTACAGATTAAATGTGGTTTTCCGAACCTTTCAATTCAAACGACCGTTTACTGGCACTATGGAGGTCGAGCCGGACAGGGTGAATGTCCCAGTCGAAGATAGAATCTTACTCCATCTTTTAGAGAATGATGATCAAGCCGATCGTCATACTGTTAATGGCTCAGTCACCCGCAATGGTATAGCAGATGCATGTGCATTACACCCTCCAAATGTCAGTCGTGCTATGAGAAATCTTGATCGTCGTGAATTAGTTTCTGTTCTTACAAGAAATGTCCATGATGATTCTCGACGCCAAAGAACTTGGCAACTTACAGAAGATGGACGTTCCGTAGCGACTCAAAGAATCGAAAGATTATCTGCAACTCGTGTCTCAATTAGAGATCAAGATGGAACAATGTTGACTGTAAGAGCAGATCAAGCAGCAGAGAGAATTGATGCTCAGATGAGCCTCCTTCAGGTATTGATGCATGCTCAACACGAAGGAGTTCTACATTATGGAGATATTAGATTTGGTTCAGTTCGCCCCTCTTCTAAGAATCCATCATCAATAACATTGCTCAAAGGTGCTCATTCCACATACCATGTACGCCCTCCAACTATCCGTCGAATTCATGGAAGGGAATCTGAATTAGAATCACTTGACAAGTGGTTTGAAGGTAAGGCTGCTGGTATGCTGGTTCATGGAATTGCAGGCACCGGAAAAACCACTTTGATTTCTCATTGGACACAATCTCTTCTAGATAGGATGCCTAGTCTTAGATTGATGTTCTATCCTTGCCATCCTTGGGATTCTCCCCTCGGGCTATCAATTAGCCTTCTACACCGATTGGGTGTAGAATCCAGAACAAAGGGGAGGTGGGATCCTCATGATCTTCTTGAAACACTTCCTAAATCACCGGGTGCTCCCTTCGATATTGATTTATTTCGACGTCGATTGATAGAATATTTAACCGACCCAATGGCTCTTCGTGAACGTATTTTCACTGATCATGAGGGTACATCCGACGTCCCTCCATACATTTTGTTAGTGATTGATGACGCTCATCATTTAGCGGAATCGGGACAAAATTTGTTTGGAGCATTACTACAAGTAGCGGAAGTTACACCATTGCGTTTACTCTTTGTCTCACGTACTAGTATGTCATTTTATGATCGTAGAGATGTTCTAACTCGAGGAAAAATGGAAGAATTACAAGTATCTGGCCTTAGTGTTGAAGTTGTAAAAGATTGGTTAGATAGAATAGATGCTCCCGAAGAGGCAGACGCCGCATCTATTCATCGTCTAACGGGAGGGCATCCTTTAGCATTGGAATTGTTGGAGATTTATGGAAAAGTAGTTCACGAAGATTGGCTTCGCTTTTTAGATGAAGAAATATTGGATGTATTGCCAGATGATGAAAGGACAATTCTCAATATTTTAGCTAGTGTTGAGCGTCCAATACCTTGGAAGGAATTAGGTAAAGCATCAGGGGTAGAAACTTCTCCTCCCTCTGCTTTAATTGAATCTGGATTGATAATGGAATTAGAAGATGGCATGTGGCTTCACGATGCAATGAGAGAAAGATTAAGACGTGATTTAGGGGCCATGAATAAGGCCAAAGATAGAATGAATAGTTAATCTAACTCATATGTCTGTTTAACCAAGCATCCATTCCAGCCTTAGGGAGTGCTCCTGTTTGGTTATCTACCGGTTCTCCATTGTGGAATAGGAGAAGAAAGGGAATACCTCTGACACCGTATTTGCCTGGTGCCAACGAGTTAACATCAGTATTCACTTTAGCTATGGTAATCTCTCTTTCTTCAGCAATCTGGCTAAGTACGGGAGCAATAGCTCTACAAGGACCACACCAAGGTGCCCAAAAATCTACTAATACCCATTCTGCACTCTTAGTCACTACGTCAAAATCCGAATCTCCGGCATCTACAATCTGTCCCATGCTATCACTTACATCATTCGTATTTCTTACATGCCTATCAATATATGGCCATTCCCATAAATCGGATTCGCGGAAGGGAGATGAACCTCGCCATCTTCGGAGACATGTAAATATGCGAATTACACCAAGTATTCTTACTGCTGATTTCACTCGTTTGGGAGAAACTATTGATTCTGCAATAAATGCAGGAATTGACTGGATTCATTTAGATGTCATGGATGGAAATTGGGTTGTAAATAGAACAATCACCTTTGGACCGGCTTTAATTCGTAGTATTCGTGAAAGGGTTGGTTCAGAAATTATCCTCGATTGCCACCTTATGGTAACTAATGCTGAAGAAACATGGAAACAATACGTAGATGCTGGAGTAAATTTGGTGATAGCACATATTGAAGCGATTGAAGATCCAAGAACTCTGATATCTAATCTTCATTCTGCTGGAGTCCAAGCAGGACTAGTTCTAAATCCCGATTCAGAACCATCAACAATACTTCCATTTTTATCCGAATTAGATTTGGTTTTGGTGATGTCTGTTGTTCCAGGAAAAGGAGGGCAATCTTTCATGCCAGAGGTAGAAGAAAAGGTCAAAATTTTCCGTTCTGCGATTGATCAACAGAAGAAAGATGGAGGTAGAGACACCATATTGATGATTGATGGCGGGATTAAATCTCATAATGCCAAATTGGTTGCAGACTGGGGAATTGATATTGCTGTTGTAGGCAGTGGACTAATTAATCAAAAAGGTACAATTTCTGAAAATTTAGATGAAATTATTCATTCGATAGATAATTGAAATGTGTTGAATATGTTATTGGAACATTACGAGCATTGAAATCGAACCACATTAAGGGCAAACCATGGTGTCCACTGATTGGGTGACCTCACAGGTTCTAGAAGTGTTTCCAGATGCTGAAGTAGAGGTAGTTGATCTAAATGGTACTGGAGATCATTTCCATGTTCGAGTGATATCACCATCATTTGATGGCATGCGACCTTTACAACGCCAGAAACCAATTTTGAATCATTTCAAACCACATATTTCGTCAGGGGATGTTCACGCATTGGATCTAAAATGTATGACTCCTGAACAAGCAGCAACAGCAGGTGATACTACCTTCCATCCTCACGGAGACGAAAGTCCCTTTTTCGGAGTCCATATCCGAAGACCAGAAAAGAAGTGAAAATATGACAGAATTTAATTGGACACCAGATGAATTACAGGCAATAATCGACGAACATATCGTTGTTTTATTCATGAAAGGTACGCCCGAAGCACCACAATGTGGTTTCTCAAATAGAGCGGCTCAAGTACTCAGTCAACTTTCACACCCATATGCTTCTGTAAATGTGTTAAGTGATCGAATGGCCATACCATCTGTTTGTCAGTGGTCAGATTTTCCAACTATGCCTCAAGTATTCGTAGGTGGTGAACTCATAGGTGGTTCTGATATTGCTCTTGAGATGTTACAGAGTGGTGAATTAAAATCTATGATTGTTGAGGCACGTCAAGCACGTGGTATGCCTGGAGAATGGGTCGAAGAACCCTAATTGGCGATAATATGGCTTCGATCCTTTGGATCACACATCGAGATCTTTCTGTCGATCTTACTCAAACATCAAGATTAGGAATAGCATCTGAATTAGAGAAAAGAGGACACTCTATCAGTTGGATGTCTCCAACTGAATCTGTAGGAAATTTCGTATTTCGTTCTCAGAAATTAGGATTTGGTCATTCGACGTTTACTCGAAGTATTCGTAAGGCTATCAGAACAATAGTTTCTCCAGATATTGCCATTGTTGAATGGACTGCAGTTGAAGGTGCTTATCGAGAACTTCAACTTCTTTCAGTTCCTTGGATATTAATGGATAGAAGCCCCCCTACAAGTCGAGGTATTGCTGGAAGAATTCAAAGACGTCAATATCAGAAAGCTTGGAAAATCGGTAAGAAATTTTCTATTGGCGCAGCAGTTAAATCAAAATTTCATATTAATTCTTCAGATGATTTAGAGTATGTTATTGTCCCAGGAGGGGTTGATTGTTCTATTTTTAGCCCAACTCCTTTGGTTCGAGAAACCCCTGTTTTACTATATCTTGGTTCAATATCTAAAGTAAGAGAATTAGATAGATTAGTTCAGATGGGGCTTAAAGTACGATTTATTGGTTCAGGAGATGCAGTGGGAAAAATAAAAACACTCGGCGCTCAAGTCGATAATCCATGTTCTCCTAAAGAAGTTCCAAATGTTTTATCCCAAGGAGATATTGGATTACTACATTTGCCAAATAGAACAGAATGGAAAGGAGCATCTCCATTGAAAGTTAGCGAATATGCAGCAGCAGGGATGTGTGTAATTAGTTCGAATGTCTCGGGTTTGTCAGAATTTAGTGATGAAGAATGGCTTACTTTAGTTCCTTTAGGAGATGATTCTGGATTCCTATCAGCTACTAATGAATTAATTGAATTAGGGATGGATGAAATTCGGAGGCGAGGAGAATTGGCAAGGCAATGGGCAATTCAAAATCGAGATTGGTCGGTTTGCGTAAATGATCTTGAGAACTTTATTGTCAATTCATTGAATTAACTTCAAAAATTTCGTTGTAAATTATCCCCCATCTTTTTGTGTCAGATTCGGAATCTAGTCCTTCAACATCTTTTGAACTGTTTTTTGACATTTCTTTCCAACCTTCATTATCATTGATTTGTTGTTTTATTTTCATTTTCCAAGCTTGAACAGTTCTTTCATGAACTACTACTCCTCCATGATTAATGAAAGATGAACATGCGCTTGAAACAATAGCAGGGAGTCCAGATGCTAAAGCATCTAAAAGAGAGAGAGGCATCCCTTCATGTTCAGATGGCATCAATAGAAAACCCGCTTTATTCATCAGATTATCTAATTCTTTATCTTCAACCCATCCTTCTGCAATTGTACCATTTTTTATTCTTAATTTAGGATGTAAATCCTGTTGACTTGTACCTGCCAAGTGAAGGCGAATGTCGTATCCTTCTTCCCTAAGTTGTTGTACTGCATTAATTGCCAATACATGCCCTTTAATCGGACTTGGACGCCCCACCATTAGTAACATGTTAATATCTCGATTTTCAGGAGAAATTGGTCTTAATCCACGTCGGAAAGGATTGGGGACAACCTTAACTTTCTTTGAAATAATCGATTCTAACCAAATTTTCCAATGTTCAGATAGAACGACAGGATATACGCCGTCTAGTGTTAAAATCCTGGAGAGATCTTTCCCAATCCATCCCTTACCAAATTTATCAAAAGCACCAGAGTGTAAATGTACGATTATCGGAATGCCCTTACTCCTTGCTATTTGTATAATTTTTCTTTTCCTATACCAAGAAGCCCTAGTGGCAGTATGAACATGAATTAAATCCGGCTTTTCTTTGACTTTCTGAATAAAATCCTTCTTTCCTCGAATCCAGGCCATAAGAATTGACAAAATTCCTCCATCAGCGTGAGTTACAACTACATCTGAGTTCCAATTTGTTGGAGGATTATGATGAAGACGTTGTATACTTCGCCCCATACCTCCTCTAGTCCGTGCCGGACCAACGTGCAGAACTTTCTTCGTCACGCTTATCGCACACCGTGACCAGCCAAAGGTATTGGGGAAAATGATAGTTTAGGCCATAGATGAACAGGGGGAATGAAAACCTCTAGTCATAACGAGGAACAATGCTAGACATTCTAGCCTTAATTCAGGCTTCTTCTGCATTCATAGGGGTTTCACCGTTTATTTTTCATTGGTATAAGATGAAAAGATTGTCGAAACAGCCCATCGAAATACCGCCTGAACCATCAACCTGGCCATCGCTTACTATCGTTCTTCCAGTATGGAATGAAGAAATAATGTTGAAGAAGAAATTAGAGGATTTGGAAAAACAAGAGTATCCATCAAATCAACTTGATTTGGTAGTTATTGATTCTCATTCTTCTGATTCAACTTTAGCAGTACTGAAGGAATGGGAATTAACACGAAATTCTGAATTTAAATTAACTACGATAATCATGGATTCCCATAAGGGGAAATCAGCAGCAATTAATCGAATTCTGCAAGAAAAATTTTCTTCAGATGTATTGGTAATTACTGATGCTGATGCTTTATTGTCTCCTAATTCATTGAAAAGAATAGGTAGATGGTTTTCAGATGAAAAGATTGGTGCTGTTTGTGGTTCTCAACAAATCATTGGATTAAATTCATCCGAACATCAACTTAACGAAATGACATACAGGTCATTTTATCATGATTTGCGTATTGGGGAAAGCTCTCAATCGTCAACTCCAATTTTCGAAGGTTCCTTAGCAGCATATCGAACTTCATTGATTAAAGGAAAACAAATCGATTCTACCTATAATGCAGATGATTCTCAACTAGCTATAATGGTTCACAGAGCAGGGGGGCGATCAATCATGGATTTCGAACTAACGTTCTTTGAATCATTACCTTCTTCAACAAAAGCAGCAAATATCCGAAGATTACGTCGAGCGAGTGGATTAATTCACCTTTTTTCACGTAATTATTCAATTAAATTTGATCCGTTATTTTCAAAAATTTTCAGACGTGAAGCATGGTCACATATTCTAATGCCCTTTTTCGTAGTCATTTCTGGATTTACTATGCTTTGCCATATTGTATATTCAAGCTATTCGATATTAAGAGGGATATCCTTCCATGATTTCCATATTTTGCTATTGTTTTTCGATTCAATATTTTTATTCCTTTTATTATTTGGAAAATATATACGCTTAGGACGAATATTGAGATCTTTCTTTGTAGCTCAGTGGACATTATTTTTAGCAAATATTGAGATGTTTCAAGGAAAAGATCGTAGGTATTGGAATCAAGATATAGAATCACGTAAAACAATCATTCGTGATTCAGAATGAATTAGAAAGGGTTTGGTTCTTGGAATCGCTAAATGCGCGATTCCAAGAACCAAGAACTATTTTGTTGCCTCAATGGCTATATTAGTACGATTACTGAACTTAAGCTACAGTAACGGAGTTAGTACCAGATAGTACCTGTCCGTTGTACTGAATTGTGATGGTCAAGTCACAAGCGGACGTACATACGTCAGCTCCGTTTTCCTTGATGTACACAATCTCGTCCGATTCCCACTGGGTATCGGAGTCGCCGGTCTGATCAATCAGACAGTCAGCACCATCAGCGTTGGTTGCAATCTCGCAGGTGTAAACTTCATCGCCCTTCTCTAGCTTAAAGCTGAGGAAAGCCCAGTTTAGGTTTTCATCTGCATAGGTCCACGACATCCTGATCATGGTGTCGTCGGTGTCACCTGAAAGGAACGCCGATGCATCTTCTGCACCGAAGTTGTTCAGGCTACCTGCCTCTGGTTGGTCGCTCGCCAGACTGTTAGCCCAGACGTATAGTACGCCTGCTAGTACCACTGTAATTGCAACCATAAGAATGGTTGCGATAACAGGGCTTACAGCCTCATCGTTCTTCTTTTCCATGTTTGTGTTCATGTTTTTGTCCTTCTGCCCCAACTCAAGGAAGGGGCATTCTCCCCATGGACCTCATTGATATTAATGTGTCTGCCGTCATGTATACTGACCATATAGATTAGAATGTATTTGCGTACCACGTTTTAACGTATTTTTTACCCCTTTTTTTACCAAAAAATAACTTTTTGTAAATTCAATTTCGAAACAATTTTTGGAGCGTTTTGTTTGTAAGAGTAAAAATTGCCTTCGGCGTGAGGAAATAGGTGTACAGGGCAGAAGGACAGCGTGAGGGGATGGGATGCACTCAACGAAACCTCAGGTCCCTGTACGTGTCCAGATGTATGCAGGGGGGGTATAATGGTTTCACTTGGTATTTTTTATGGAACAGTTAAGATTTCAGGCCCACCTTCAGTAATGTAAACGGTATGTTCGCATTGCCCTACCATCCCTCCGTCTGCACATTTTAAGGCTGCATAGGTTTCTACAAATCGAATTGACTGTAATTTCTTGATCAAAGCATTCCATTTTCTAACATGACTTTCTTCATCTTCATTCGGAAATGGCTTTTCTAGAAGTGGAAATGCCCATCTTTCAGCGAAAGGAAGTGTGTGATACCTTTCTTCGATGTATCTCGCCATGGTTGCACCTAAAGGCTTAATCTTCTTTTTTGCTAATGCTTGTCGTAGATTTACATTTCCAGTAACTCTGAAAATATTTGATGAATCATGAGGTGAAATATTCTCTACGATTCCAGAAGTTCCTGTTGTATTGAATGGTTCAATGGCAAAAACACCTCCAAGTGGAACCGTTCCCTTGTAACCTGGATGATTTGGTCCACATGCAAAACTAGGAACACTTACTCCTGCATGTAAATTGAATTTTTCTAATTGATGCCCACTTAGATTTCTTATTGGCTGAAATCCTGCATCTATTGCAACTTGTTCAGCCGCAGCTCCAATTTCATGCCAAGGAGTTCCTGGGTGCATTAATTCAATTGAAGCATCTCGAGCATCCTTTGCTGCTTTGATTTGTTCAGTGTGGTTATTTCCATTCCCTATTTCAATTGTAATTGCATTATCTCCAATGGCTCCTTTAACATGGACTCCAATATCGAGTTTAACCAAATCTCCCTTTCTAAGTATCATTTCTTCTATTCCTTCCGGAGGATTAACTGAATGATTTGTAGTATAATGGGCAGCAATGTCATTGACAGAAAGCGTACAAGGAAATGCCGGAGTGCCCCCATGTCGCCGAATATACCTCTCAGCGGATTCAATCACACTATGCCAGGATTGACCGGCTCCCATGGTTGATGAGATATGGTCCAGTGCCCTTCGGGCAACTGCTCCAGCGTTTTTCCAACGTTTTAGATCAGGTCCTTCCATCTTGCCATCACCTCAGTTTCGGATATCGTTCCTTCTCTCACTATCTCGGGGTTGTGCACGCCGGATGAAGAAAGGAAAACGGGGCATCGTATCAATGTACTGGGTTTCCCACCCTTGCAATTTGTATCAATTGAATTTTCTTTTGATAGTCCTAATGCATTAGCCGCATCATTACAAGAGTAAAGAGTCTTCATTCCAGAAATATTTGCGGAAGTAGCGGTTAATGGTCCAACTGTATTTAGTAAATCTTGAGCAATAGGGTGTCCTACAATTCTTACAGCTATTGAATCCCCACCTATTCTTGAATCAAATTCTTCCTTTGCATTTAGAATACATGTGATAGAACCCTTAGGAAATAGATTAAGAAAATCCTCCAAGTAATCAGGTATTATTACAAATTGTTCCATCTGCTCAATATTAGCAACTGCAATACTTACTACTTTCAAGTCATCTCGTTCTTTTATTTTGAATAACCTATCTAAACCAATTTTTTCTGGTAGAACTCCTAATGCAGGTAATGTACTTGTAGGATAGATTACGGGAAAGCAATCTTGAATTTGTTGGATATAATGCTTTGAAAACATATATTGTCCTCACAAGGCAAGCCATTCTCCAATATGAAGAGCAGCAATTTTGTTAGCCACTTCAATATTCGGTGCTCGAACTAGAAGTCTTCCAGAGGGATATAATGTCATCTCAAATTCTCCTTCAAATGTATGACAGAATTTGGATCGTAATGAACAAGAGAATCCAGATTTCTCAATTCTTTCAACTATTGTTTCGATTGGGATCTCAGGGGAGTTTTCTGGAACAATTGTAAATGCTGTATCGCCACTACAAACCTCAATAATGGCACCGTCCAAAATTTCACCTCTTTCTATTTCTTTTGAGGCCCTTAGGTCCAGCCATTGGTGGTCCTTGA
>DAQW01000021.1 GCA_002503045.1 Euryarchaeota archaeon UBA39
TGTATCGCCACCTGGTGGAGATATATCAGAACCAGTTAGTCAGGGGACCCTTCGAATTGTGAAGGTTTTCTGGGGTCTTGATGCCGGTTTAGCAAGACAAAGGCACTTCCCTGCGATTAACTGGCTAAATTCTTATTCATTGTACCCTCAGAGTCTAAATCAATGGTTCAGGGATAATATTGCTAGCGATTTCCCTGAAGTTAGAACAGAAATCAGTGCACTTCTCAAGGTAGAAGCAGAATTACAAGAGATTGTTCAACTAGTAGGTTCAGATGCTTTACCTATGGATCAGCAACTGACTCTTGAGGTAGCACGTATGATTCGTGTATACTTCCTTCAGCAGAATGGATTCGATCCTGTCGATGCATACAGTGGAGTTGAACAGCAGTATGCAATGGCACGTGCAATTCTCACTTTCCAAGAAGAAGCAAAGAAAGCTATGGCTGCAGGAGCAGTTCTAGAAGATGTTGTGAATGTTCCAGCACGTATCGAATTGATGCGTGCTAGATTCGCAGAAGGATACCTTGAGAAGATTGAGGGATTAGTTGAAGAAATGGTGAGCCAGATCGGCAATTCCGTGGAGGCCCAGTAGGGAGGGATGAAAAATGACAAGTAAAGAATACAAGACAATTACTGACATTAAGGGGCCTTTGGTGTTCCTAGAAAAGACTGAACCTGTAGCTTATGGTGAGATTGTAACAATTCGACTTTCTGACGGTTCCACAAAGAACGGTCAAGTTCTTGACACATCTGACGACATGGTTGTCGTTCAGGTGTTTGAGGGTACAGAGGGCATTGATCGCAGAGCAGGTGTAAAATTCCTCGGCGACGTATTCAAATTGCCTGTTAGCAAAGGTCTAGTTGGTAGGATTTTAGATGGAGCAGGTAGGCCAAGAGACGGTGGTCCAGATATTGTTGCAGATGAGAAAGCAGACATTATCGGTGCAGCAATCAACCCTTATTCACGCCAATCTCCTCATGATTTTATTCAGACAGGAGTTAGCGCAATTGATTGTTGTACTACTCTAGTTAGAGGACAGAAACTTCCAATCTTCAGTGCATCAGGACTTCCGCACAATGATATTGCTTTACAGATTGCTCGTCAAGCAAAATTGAAGGACAGCGATGAGGAATTCATCGTGGTGTTCTGTGCAATGGGAATTACTGCAGAGGAATACAATTTCTTCCGTGCAGATTTGGAACGAACTGGGGCTCTAGAAAATGCGGCTTTGTTCGTTAATCTTGCTGACGATCCAGCAGTTGAACGTTTGATTACTCCTCGTCTTGCTTTGACTGCGGCTGAATATCTTGCGTTTGAACACGATTACCACGTACTGGTTATTTACACAGATATGACAAATTATTGTGATTCTCTTCGTCAGATTGGTGCAGCCCGTGAAGAAGTACCTGGCCGTCGAGGTTATCCTGGGTACATGTATACTGACTTAGCAATGCTTTACGAGCGTGCAGGAATTGTGAAAGGTAAGAAGGGAAGTATTACTCAATTCCCTATCTTGACTATGCCTGGTGATGATATCACCCATCCAATACCTGATCTTTCGGGTTATATCACTGAAGGTCAAATTGTAATTTCTCGTGAATTACATCAAGCTGGAATTTATCCTCCAATCAACGTTTTGCCATCTTTATCTCGACTGATGGGTGGTTGTATTGGTGAAGAAACCACACGAGATGATCACAAGAAAATCAGTGATCAGATGTATGCAGCATATGCCCAAGGTCGTGAACTTCGTGGACTTGTAGCGATTGTTGGAGAAGATGCATTAAATGAGAGAGATTTACAATATCTCAAGTTTTCAGATATCTTTGAAGATAAATTCGTCAGACAAGGACGTGATGAAGATCGAACTATCGATGGTACACTTGATCTTTGTTGGGAACTATTAGCTAATATTGACACAAAGTATCTCGAAAGATTGGATGATGAACTTATTTCCAAGTATCACCCTACTGAAAAGAAGCAATGAATTGATTGAAGGAATAATGGAAGAGGTGATTGATCATGGCGTTAGATATCAAGCCTACGCGCAGTGAACTCATCAACTTGAAACGTCGAATCAAACAGACTCAGAACGGTTACAAG
The DNA here is from genome assembly GCA_002503045.1 of Euryarchaeota archaeon UBA39. Taxonomy (GTDB): domain Archaea; phylum Thermoplasmatota; class Poseidoniia; order Poseidoniales; family Thalassarchaeaceae; genus MGIIb-N2. The sequence goes on from DAQW01000021.1 coordinate 2,105, forward strand.
CTTTTGAAGATGAAAAGAGATGGTTTATTTCATGAATTCAGAACTCTACTTTCTGAGATGATTTCTGCTCGTGAAGAACTGGTTCAAACATTTAGAGAAGCAAAACAAGGTATTGATTTGGCTAGTGCTATTGAAGGTGGACTTGAGGTTCAGAGTGCAGCAATTGCAATTTCCAATCATCCAGAGGTAATGGTCGAGAGACGGAATATTATGGGGGTTGTTGTACCTAGTGTGTCTGGTGAAAACCTTTCTTCGTCAATGGATGAAAGAGGCATGGGGTTGGTGGGTGGTTCCCCATATATTGATGAAGCCGCAGATGGATATTCTGCTTTAATTGAGAAGATTGTCAAGGCTTCGGAAATGGAGGCTACTCTAAAGCGACTTCTAGAAGAGATTGAGGCTACAAAGAGAAGAGTCAATGCTTTGGAATTCGTTGTAATTCCACAAATGGAAGAAGCAAAATCATTCATTCAACTTAGGTTAGAAGAAATGGAAAGAGAAGAGACGTTTAGGCTTAAGCGATTTAAGAATAAGTGATTTTTCTTTATTTCTGCACTGAATATTCTAATCCAAGTAACATAAATGACATATCCAACTAGTTGGACGGTTAACTGGTGACAGTGTTGAGCGAACCAGAGGTGCCGGCACTTCCATTGGAAAGAAAGGCTTGGTCTCAACGTGATTTCCTCGAGCAATTAACAGCAGAACATTTTGTTGTTATTTCAGAAATTAATGAGGCACGTTATGGCTATGCATGGATGGTAGATGCAGTTGGAGACAATGTAGATTCTTGCCTTGACGATTTATGTTCAAAATTGTTACCATTGGGTTGGATTCCGAATCTTGAAGATGATGAACCATATATTTTGGAGATTTCACCTATTCGTGTCAGAAATGCTGTAATCAAAAATAGCACGCAGATTTTTTTGTGGTTTCTTTCGTTTGTGTTTCTTTCAATTATCGGTGCAGGTTGGCTTGGAAGAGTAAATTCATCTATTGATTCCACTTCTTTTGAGGCGTTTCAAATAGGTGCACTGTATTATGCCGTTCCAATTATTGCGACCATTGCTTTGGCCAGTTTCATTAGAAGATCTGTGGCAAAATCCCATGGTGTCAAAGTTGATCATTTGTTGCCCCTCAGTATCCCATTTCCTATTACTGGATTAAGCCCGATTTGGCCATTTGGACTTATTGGAATCCTTCAACTTCGTAGAATAGACGAAATACAGTTTCCTAATCGAATAAGTTTAGCCCAGGTGTCACTGGTTTTACCATTTACATTGATTTTTTCTGGAATTGGATTTGCATTGGCAGGATTACACCTTACTCCGACAAACCCGATTACAATTGAGGAAGTTCCATTTGTTTTAGATTTGAATTGGTTTACTGATTTGATGGGTTCATTGTTAATTGGGGACTCTATATTTTTCAGGGCCCAATGGGCATCTCCTATGTTATTAGCTGGCCATGGGATGACGATTGTTGGCTTTATTCTGTTACTGCCAATTCCTAACTTTCCGGGTGATCATCTCTACACTGCTATTAGAGGTGCAGCCAAGTGGGCAACAGAAACATCAGAGCAAGCGCAACTTCTCCTCTTCACAGTCGTTATTGCGCTTCTGGTAAATTTACAGGGTCAATATTGGCTGTGGATTGCTATAGGGAGTTTAGCAATTTGGCGTCGCTTCCAAGGAGATTCAATTCCTATTCCTCTTGTAATTAATGATACAGATGATGCAAATGACTCTATGCCCTCTTGGATTCTACCCGTAGCAGCAGTAATGTTGATTATTGCTTTACCTACTTATGATGTGAATTATTCAATTGACGATTGGGACCATGATTTAGATATTGAAGAATGGATCGAAAATCATGATATCTTAATCGGAAATAATTCTACATTAGAGTTTCCTTTAGTTCCCAAAGGAGTCTTAGATAGTTCAGGAAGTATTCATGTTTCACCGACCGGTGTTATTGAAGGATGGATTATCGAAATAAAATGTCCCGGAGAAGATGATTTTTCAGGTTTAGATTGTAATTATTCAGATATTTCCCAAAGATCCCCTGGTGAATTGTCGATAAAAATGGAACCACCTTCCGATACGATAACTGGAATTATAAAATTGAATTTTTATTTGCACAGTTCATCATCTGGGTCGACATTTCATCACCAAACTACTGTAAATGTAGGGGGCTCAGTACGGATATTAAGTGAAGGTTGGTTTTCTAATGAGGGCAATCATTGTGTGGAGATGGTAGTTGGTCTGGAATCATTGCCTGCAAACATAACTTTGGATAATCACATGTGGAGTATTGTTGGGGGAGAAACTCACTCTGTAGAGAACCCAATGAACATTACACTTGAATCACCCGAATTAGTTTGTGTTGAGCCGATGGAAGGTGCAATTCAACTGGCTGATAAGTCGTTAGATGGTGGAATAAATGGCCCTGTAATCACATACCAATCTGATGATGGTTCTTCTTTTTCATTGATTGCTAGATTAATGGATGTAAACAGGTCTGCAATTTCTTTGTTAGATGGATTTGAATTTACTTCTTCAAGTCCATTTGATGCAGATGCTCTAGGATGGCATGAGAATAAATCAAGTCCCTGTCCGGAATTTGTCACAGTTGAATTAACTCAAAACGGAAATCATACTTTCGATGAAAATTACAATGGTTCTCAAATCATTCATATTTCAGAAGATACCATGAATGGTAGAATATTTGTCCCTAATCATGGTATTTTGACAACATGCAAAGAATCAGTCCGAACTAACTATGAAATGAGGGGCGGACCCTCTATCCTAGTGAATGGGGAGATGATGATTTTAGATTCAAATATTGGTGATGAATTGATCAATCTATCAAATGTGGGCTCGGAATCAATATCATTGATTCCAGTTATTCATTCTTCTATTTCGTTGGATTCAGTTTGGAATATTTCGTTCCCCTCTGAAATCGAGGCAAACAGTTCATTTTCATTTGATTCAACTCGTGTGAATATTACAGATGGATTTACTGCTATTTGGTTCGAGTCATCATCAATCGGACTTGAAATACATCTAGCAGCTATGTGTTACTCTGGATTTGAATGTAGTTTGGGTGATTAATTGCGGCTAGGTATTTTTGGTACTGGTGCAATTGGTAGTTTACTTACTTACAAGTTAGCAAAATCGGGACATTCGCCTTTCATCTATTCTCGAGGTGAGTCATTATCGACTCTTCAAGAGAGAGGAATAATTGTACATTCTATGGATTCATTTGATGTGTTAACTCCGTTGGAATATTCAATTCTGGAATCACAACAAATATTGGATGTTGCAATTATTTGCTGTAAACAAAATTCAGTATCTGAATTAGCAATTATAGCGGAGAAACATTTGGCCAGTGATGGTTTTATCCTTGCAATTCAGAATGGACTAGGTCACTTAGATCGCATTGCATCAATTGTAGGGAAAGGCAGGACATTTGGCGCATGCATTACCCATGGTTCAAACCGTATTGGTCCTGTTGAAATTAGGCTTGGAGGAGAAGGCAGAATTGTCCTGGGTCCCTTTGATGAAGAAAAACTGGCAATTCGCTCTGGCCTTTATGAAAAAGTAATAGAAATATTCGATGTTGCAAATCTTTTACCTGTTCCCGTTTCTGATATTTCACCATCAATTTGGGAGAAATTACTACTTAATTTAGCCATTAATCCAATTTCTGCAATTTGTGGAGTACGTAATGGGTCTCTACTTACTTCTCCTCTCAATCAACTAGCAATTGCTGTAATGATGGAAGGTGCAATGGTGGCTGAATTCGAAGGGATTGATATTGATTTTGAGAATTTAGAGAATTCTTTGAATGAAGTATTGACCTCTACTGCTGAGAACAGATGTAGTATGTTACAAGATGTCATGCAAGGGGTTCCTACTGAAGTAGATTGGATTTGCGGGGCCATCGTAGAAAGAGCAGAGTTACATGGTATTCCTGTACCTAGAACTCAGACACTTTGGGATTTAGTTCGGGGTCTTTCAATAAATTAGAAAATATATCTTGAAACCTTTCTTTGTTCCAATTCGTCATGCACATTATATACCTTATTTTTATCCAAAGTAATTATGAGTGCATTGAAATTATCGAAAGCCTTGAGTTTAACTTTGATTATGCTTGTTTCTGTTTTAGCAGGATGTATAGGCGGTGAAGGGGAATTAAATTCTACAGATTTATTTGATTTAGTTGATGGAGATGGAGATGGGGTTCTAGATAATATTGATGATTGCCCTTCTACGCCTGCCGATAAGAAAGTAAATGCTACAGGTTGTGAAAAAGGAGCAGATGACGAAGAACTCCCTCTTCCTACAGAGAGAGCACCACAGGTCAATATTGGTTCAGACGGGGATCAGACAATTACTTGTGATCGTGATGATGATGGAGTACATGCACCGGACATAGTAATGATGTCTGGATTAATGGATAATTACAATGGTGCTACAGTGGACCCTCATCCTAATCCAAGCACTGCATTGGATTCATGGCAGAATCAACTCCCCGGATATATGGGGTCTCTCCCAGGCTCAAGTTATGATGACCCAAATCTTGGCCAAATAGTCTTGCATACCTTTCAGCTGCCGAGCGGAATCATTACTGATGCTACCTTAGAAATGAGATTAAACTATCTGGATGATGGCCTTCCTCAACCATCTGGTTTTGCGTTAACTGATACAATCATGCTTCGTTTCGAGGGTTCCACTCCTGCACCTTGGAGCATGCATATCGATACAAGCATGAATTCCCCAACGGCTCCATGGCCTGATGCAATTTATTTCATGCATCTTGATACATTGCCTTCTGCAGGAATGATTGCAGCACAAGGAGTAGCAGGAAACACAAATCTAGTTCAGTCCATGAATTCTGCAGGATTCCTTGATATTGTCGTTTATGATCATCAGCAAGTAGATTATTTTGAATTGGCTTTGTGTATTGAGGAAGCCCCTCCTTCCCACACAGACATTACATTGGGTAAAAATTATGATTGTGAGAATCGATTCAACCCTGATCCCGATTTGGCTCCACATACTACGTATACTGATTATGTGATGACAGCAGGCGTGAATGATATTTTTGCTGCTGCTCCTCCTTCTGAGAATCCTTCACCTAGTGCTGCTCTTACCTCTCAGCACAATTCGCAATTTCCGGGATTCTCCCCTGTGAATGATTATGATGTCATGAATCCGGGTGCACATTTCTTAGAAACATTCGATTGGTCTACGTATGTTCAAACTCAGGCTTCTACCAATAACTTCCTATCATACCAACTCGTAGATGCAGTATTAGAGTTCCAAATGCGTGGTAGGTCTCCACAATCTTCTGCTGATGATGTCTTTGTAATGACTCACGTCACTAATCCTGTTTCTGCCCCAGATTGGTGGGCAAATATTGGGGCATCATCTATTAATTCAGTTAGTTCGGCAGGTACACAGTACACTCTGTACCTCTCATCGATGCCAGCCAGTGGAGGTTCATTCGATGCATTGAATGGTGTTCCAGGCAATACCAATATGTTGCCAGGGATGGATAGTTCTGACTCTCTAGATGTGAAAATTTATGACGACCAAGAGTTGGATTATCTGGAACTTCACTTATGTTTTGAAGAAGTTCTAGATACCTGGACTCCTCCTCCTGTAGAACGGTGGAATACGTCTGGGAATTACAGTTGTAATGCCACAAGTAGTAATTCTACTTACGAGACATCCTATGAAGCCGGCTCGAATGATGATTACAATCAGATTCAAGTTGATCCCCTTGTTTATCAAAGTCCAAGTTTGATGAATTGGGGCGGTTCAATGATGTGGAATTCTCAGCAGTTGGGTTTGAATCCAATCACTAATTTCCTTGAATTTGATGAGGATTCTGCCAATGATGATGGAATTTTATCATATACTTTCACAAATCTACCCAGTGATGCAACACAAGGAGGTATGATGATTTTAGATGCGAAGTTACGTGTTAATTTCAAGCATGGATCTAGCCATAATTATGCAGATGATATAATCACTCTTCGTTTTGAAGACCCAACACATCAGACTACGCCTTGGAGTGCGCAAATATACACCTCATCATCTGCTCCCAGTGCATCAGGATATTCTGCAATTCTTCATTTGGATGAACTTCCCGCCTCCGGAACAACAAGTCTTGAAGCAATGGCATCCCCTGGAGCTAATCCGGGGAATGTATACCTCCTTGGTGCTATGAATGCTCTATCGATACTAGATGTCACAATTCAAGATGGAATCATTGTTGATTCTATGGAATTAATTGTATGTTCAGAGGATATTACCGTAGGAAATAACGGCTTTGCCGATGTTTGTGATTTAGGTACTACAAATCAGGTTATTGAGGTATACACTGCTGGACTTCAAGATAACTTTGACCAACAAATCCCCGATCCTAGTATGGCTTACAGTCCATCTCAATTGGAATACATGCAGTGGTCTCAAAGTCAAGGATCTAATACATGGCAGGCAAGCCAAGTAGGTAATTTCGACAACCCTTCAAATGACAAATGGGTTATGCATCAATTTACTGGCCTTCCAAATGACATTTTACAAGCGAATTTGGAAATTGGAATGAAAGATACAGGGTCTGCTACAAACACCGATTCAATCATACTTTCTTGGTTTGAAACAGATGATGGAACAGCCTCTGGAAACTGGTTGGGTGGCAATCAAAACGGAGTTGTCTCTAGTGATATTTGGAACAACCCGTCAGGCCAATATTCATCACAACTTGTCAACTATCAATTTAGTTCTTTAACTGCTGCAACTACGGGCCCGGGTTATATTCTAAATCTTGATATGGGTCGAATGCATCAAGCAGGTACTGTGTTTTCAAATGCTGGAGATTTGGATAATGGTCCTTATTCTTTAATTGATGAATTAAATTCAAAGTCTTACTTTGAAGTATTGATTCAAGATGATCAACAAGTTGATTTTATTCGTCTAACAATTTGTCGAGATAAGATGGCTGAGGCTGATTCAGATGGAGATGGAATTTCGGATGCTGAAGAAGGATATACACTAGATACAGACGGCGATAATGTCCCAAATTATCTTGATATTGATAGTGACGGAGATAATATCCATGATGGAACTGAATGGTTCGATCAAAATGGTGCTGGAAGTGCTAACACCGACGGAGACAACGACTTAGATTACCTAGATACAGATAGTGATGGCGATGGGTTAGATGATGATGTGGAATCAGTGGCCGATGTAGATGGTGATGGTGATGGAAATTGGAGAGATACAGATAGCGATGGTGATGGGACTTCTGATTATGTCGAATGGACTACTAATACGGACCCTTATGTTCCTTGATTGAGAATTCTGAATCATAGTTTATTGATCTAAATTATAGTGTAATCCTACATTTTCTTTTCTCGCTATGGCGGCATCAATGACTAGTGAAGAA
>DAQW01000003.1 GCA_002503045.1 Euryarchaeota archaeon UBA39
GTCCTTTCGTATCTCCAACATTGTGGAATAGAATACCATTTTAGTGGCAAAGGCAAAGTTTTCGCTTGAGCCATAACCATTCTTGCGAGAGAAGGAGTCATTTCTGGTCGTAGAGAAACTTTCCTTCCACCTTTATCTTCAAAGTTGAACAATTGTTGAGTTATTTCTTCTCCTTGTTTTCTAGTATACAATTCTTCATTCTCCAAAATCGGAGCATCATATTCTTCGAATCCGTGGACTTTAGAGGCCGCATGGAATTTTTCAAACAACCAACTTCGTAATCTCATATCGTCTGGATAGAAGTCTCTAGTTCCCCGAGTACGTTCCACCATATTGCCCCATGAATCGACACTGGTTCATCAGTCATCCGCCCAATAATTGGTTGAAAGTGGGAATACTGTTATTCATCCTACTCACCCAGTATCTTACATGACAGACGCACAAACCTACTATGATGGCCTGATTTCTCAAGGATATACATCAGATCAAGCAGTATCTTACACTCAACAATATTATCCCGATTTCCAAGCAACTCCAATAGCTCCAACTGCAGATGTAGCACCACCCACACCGTCGCCCATGGAAACCCCGCAGATGATGGCTTCAACAATTCCTCAACCAACAACCACCAATCCGTCTGGTGGAGGTGGAATCGACATCATGGCAATAGCAGCCGTAGTATGCATCGCCCTCGCCTTAATTTTTTCAGGAATGGCTCAATTTAATGGCTCATGGTTAAGTTCTGATGCAGATGAAACAGGACAATCTTCCTCTTCTGGCCTTCGAACGGTTACTTTAGATTGTTCAGAGGTTACAAATGAAACATTACAAACTGGATGTATGCAATTGGGGATTTCAATCCTTTCAGAAGGAATGACAAATGAATCTATTGCATCAATGACGGAGAAATTTAGTGGAGAAACTGCAGTAACAGGATCTATGTCTGATTATTGTTCAAATCTTTATGATTATACAATTGGAATGATCACTCTCGGCGAAACAATGACTTCAGCTGCCACTGGGACAACAGTTGAATTTACAGAAGAACGTGCAAATGCATCTGCTGCCAAAACCAACTGTGATGACGGCGTATCTGCTGGATCCACAGGTGGAATTGTCCTTTGGGTTGGAACCGTTGTGGCATTAACAGCCCTTGTCTTTACAATTCTTGGAATGGTGGGAATCAACCTACCTGGTGGAATAGAAGCGCATGGAAAGTGGGTTTCACTAGCTAGTGGCGTTCTGATGATGTTAGCAGTACTTGTTTGGTATCTGATGCTTCCAAGTTCTGAGGGAAGCGCAATGGGTGCATCTACTGGAGTATTCATAACAGTCTTTGGTGGTGTATTTGCAATTGTATCAGCAGTTTTAGGAATTGTTGGTGGGATGAGCAAGTCAAATTAAATTCAGGGATGGAATGGAATGCGCATTTGTGCATTGCTGCTTTTTCTTGTATTGATTATCTCTAGTTCTTCCAGTGTTTTAGCATCTTCATCACGTTCGAATGTAATCATAGATCACGAATTACCAAAGAAAGATTGGCATTCTGATGAGATAGTTTCAGTAACAGTTACTATACGAAATTCCCCTTACAATACAAACTATACAATTTCATGGGAATTATTTGGAGAAAGTGGAAACTCAATTCTTACTGGAATGAATGAAGTTAGAACAACCGGGTCAAATGCAAATGTAGAACTCGAAATTTCACAATTTTTTACAGGAGAACATTTCTATCAATTATCAATTGATACAATACAATCATCAAATGGGAATTTAGTTGATTCTACATCTTTGGAATTCATGGTCTTTAGAAATACGATACTCCCATCAATTAGCGACTTGATTATTTTTGGTGATTCTTTGAGTGATATGGGTAATGCAAAATCATCGTTAAATGTTCCAGATACTCCACCATATTGGCAAGGTCGCTTTTCTAATGGTCCGGTTTGGGTAGAGTATCTTTCTGATTCATATGGTGTTTCTACAACAGTTGGAACTGGAAGTTCATCTGGTGACAATCGTGCATTTGGTGGATCCCAAACAGGTAGCGGATATTCATATGTTTTACTTCCAAACGTAGGGACTCAGATTAACACCTATTTGGCAAATGTTCAGAGTTCCATTCCATCAGGCACTGTAGTTTCATTGTGGGCTGGAGGAAATGATTTTCTCTATGGTTCCGCGAATTCAAATGTAATTATTGCCAACATGGAATCACATATCCGTCAATTGGAATTAGTTGGTGCAACTGAACTCATTATCCCCAATTTACCTCCCCTTGAATTAACTCCAGAAGTACAAAGCAGAAGTCAAAATCAACAATCTAATATTCGTTCAGAAGTTATTTCTTATAATCAGAAATTGAACTCATTATTGAACAATCTGACTATTGAATTAAGCATAACAATCCATACAATAGATACTTGGACAATTTTCAACGATATTTTACAAAATAAAGAGGCTTTAGGATTTACAGATACTCAAAACGCAGCTTGCAGAGGAGGTAGTACCTTACTCCCCCTTCCAATTTGTGACAATGGCGACCCTGTCTCTCCTCGTGCGGATGAATTCCTTTTCTTTGACAAAGCCCACCCAACCAGAGTAATGCATCGATTTATAGGTCATTATGGAATTGAAAAAATCGGGTCACCAGATACTGATGGAGATATGATTATTGATTCTGAAGATAGTTGTGCATGGACTCAGAATATGACCTTAGTAGACTCAAATGGTTGTTCATGGGAACAAAGAGACGATGATTTAGATGGTATTTCAAATGAAAATGATTTGTGTCCATCTACGATAAATGGAGAATCAGTTGATTTGAATGGTTGCGCCCTAAGCCAGAAGGATAGTGATGGAGATGGCAAGAATGATGCAATAGATCCTTGTCCGAATCAAGGAGGTTTAGATCACGATTTAGATGGATGTCCAGATGCTGTGGATTCAGATGATGATGATGATGGACATCTAGATCAAAACGATTCATGCCCCTTGGGGATTATTGGGTTAACTGGAAGTGATTTAGACAATGATGGATGTAAAGATCAGGAAGATACCGATACTGATGGAGATGGGATGTTAAATTCAGAAGAAGAACAACAAGGAACAAATCCATTAGATTCAGATTCAGATGATGATGGAGTAATAGATGGCTTAGATTCCTTCCCCAAGGACCCCTCTGAATGGTCTGATATGGATTCTGATGGATGTGGGGATAATACAGATCAATTCCCTGAAAATTCCACAGAATGCCTCGATTCTGATGGAGATGGATATGGAGACAATTCTGAT
>DAQW01000067.1 GCA_002503045.1 Euryarchaeota archaeon UBA39
AGAGGTTTCCAACCTCTTGTCCCGGGTTCAAATCCCGGCGGGCGCATCTACGAATTTATTAGCACGTTAATCAGGACGCTTGATGAACGACCAATTCCTCGAAGTACTATGAGACCCCGGCAAATTCTCGGATTAGCTATGCTTTTCCTTTTCCTTCCAACAAATTCTGGACTCTATCTCAGTTTGTTAGAAGGGGCTACTCCCGGTGACAAAGTTCCAGGTGATTTCGTAATGTGGATGTGTTGTCTCTTCATAATAGGGATATTACTGGTATTGGTTCCACCTCGAGAACATATTCAATTATCAACTGATGAATCAGAATAATCGATAGCTACGACTATGTTATGTCCTTCGTGTTCATGCCGAAATATTCGAAAAATAGATTTTTGATAGTATGCATTTTCTCCTTCAACTAATATTTCTTTAGCAATTGACATTCCATCGCCAGTTGCCTTTGAAACAGCCTCCTTCATCATCCATCTTTCAAGTCTTACAGTAGGACTTGCACTGATTAATTCAGATATTTCGATAGTTGAACAGAATTGATCAAGGATAGAATTTGAAATAATTCTATCTTTAGATTCAATATCAATTCCAATCATTTCATTGTTTAATCCCAATACTGCCACTGCAAATGAATCACAATGTGAAATACTAATCGGTTTAACTCCCGTTTTTGTTTGAATTGTCAAAGGAAATGTTTCAGAAATTTTTCCATTATTAATTTTAGATTTGAGGATTACTGAATTCAAACAATATCGTCCAGCAGCATGTTGTTCTCTTCTATTAGGCGTCATAGATTCAAAATTTGAATGAGTGAATGGAATTTCTTTGAATGAAACTTCTCTAGGAATTGTAGGAATCTGAAGCAGTGAACAAAATATACCTACTTCAGTATCCAGAAAAATTGGTTCATGCAAAGGAGTCCAAGCATTGACTGCCATCACAGACACCTCAAACATCTGTAAACGTAAATCGCTGATCATCGCTTAATGGCGCCATTCCTTTCAATCGAAGGCCTTTGAGTTGTATTACAACTGCATCGTTTTCGTTTACAATAATTGCATCATGAGTTGTTACGCCATCTTCACTAACTGAACGACGAACAGATCTAATTCGTAAAGGACTGTTGAATGACTCAATATCGAGATCTACATGTTCAATACCAACTGGAAGTGATTCTATTCCATCTATTTCCATGGAGACTAATCCAGCATTCTGGAAACATGCCTCAACAAGCATTGGGAGTGATTCTAATCTCATCTTTTTCCCACCTACTTCTTCTCCAAACAAATCAGTCTTAGGTAATTCATCTCGAGAAAGAGCATGAGAATCTAGACCCCTGTCACCTTCAACATAAATTCCTCCAATTACTCCACCATGAACTTGAAACCGAGGACCATGGAACATTCGATCATACACAAATTTAGGACCATGAATTGCCGAACCTGAGTTGACATTTCCTAATTCAATGGCTTCAACTCGTTCAGCAAGGCCTCCTGATTTCAACATCCTTACAGACCCCTTATGATGAGATATTGGATCTCCAAATTTCTCTCCCGAAGAATTGACTAAATCAGTTTCTAAACTACATTCTATCCATATATGGTTGTCATCTTGTCTTTCAAAAGAAGCAATTATTCGAAGAGATTTCGATTCTTTGGTTACTTTTACAGGTAAGCCGAATTCGATATTCTCAAAGCCATCTACTGCACACATTGGCCACATCACACGAGCTGCTTCAGCAAATGCTTCCATTGCCATCACTCCAGGTAAATATGCTACACCATCTATTGCATGATCAATCAAATAAGGATGAGAATTCATATCTAAAACTGAAGAAATCATGACATTAGAATATGGTACAACGGATTCTATTCGTCCAACAAATGGGAAACTCATTGGTTCTGAAATAAGTTCGGATACCAATTCAGGTAACATTTGAGGGGGTAGTCGTGTTGATTCTTCGTCATCAAGTTCTCCTAATGAACCAGATACCATTACCATTCTCTTGCCTCCCCTAAGTGCCTCATCTGCAAATCTCGAAGCACCTTGGATAGCGGGAATCATGTCTATTCCTGCACGTTCAAAGATTGTCTCAAGAGACCCGCGTGTTGCCATCCCAATATCCCCCCAAGGTGCCCAAGCAATTGCAACTGCACGGGGGGCATCCTCATGAGTAGCAATCCTAGCCATTTCAACATCCAAAATCTGATTCGCTGCACAATACCCAAACTGCATTGCATTCCCTTGTCTACCAGCAATACTAGTAAATGAACAGAGGAATCGCATATTGGGTAAATCTTGTTCTAAAGAAGTTACAATATTTCTCCACCCATCTACCTTTACAGAAAGTACCTGTTTCATGATCGAAGTTTCCTTTCTTTCAAATGGTGTTGAATCTTCAATCCCTGCCCCATGAACTATCCCAGTGATTGGACCAAGATTTTCACTTGCCCCCCGTAGAACCTCATGCGTTGATTGAGAATCTGTGACATCCACACTGAGGTATATCGCTTCATTACCAGTTAAGCGGATCGATTCAAGAGTCTGATGAATCTCTAAACCACGAAGCCATTTACTCCACTGATTGTTCCATTCCTTAAGTGAGACCTTCTCACCCTTTTCTTCCATCATTCTCTCTCGTAAAGCATTCTTTTCTTGTTCAAGAACTTCTGGAGATGCATTCAACATTGATGCTTGTTCCATATCTAATTTGGAACGGCCCAGAAGGATGAATCGCGCACCTGAATCTTCAGATCTCTTTGCAGTCTCGATGATACAAGCCGCAGTAACTCCTGCTGCACCACCTGAAACAATCCACACATCATCAGAAGAAAGTGGAGACATCTGCTCTTCTAATTCTTCTTCAAAAAGACTCAATCGGTAACGAGTGCCATCTCTTTCTACTGCTAATTCTCTTGGAGTATCTTGTTCAAAAACTTCTGTTAACAACATTTCTGCCAATGTCTCAGGTTCTGCTAATAAGCTTGGATCTAAATCGATTGCTCGACTTCTCAAATTAGGACGCTCACGACCATAACTCTTCACACCACCATGGGCACCTGCTGAAATCGAATTGAAACGTGCACCCCCTACACCATGTCTTCCATCTAATGCAGAAACAGAGACAATTAATCCAGATTCTGCTTCTTTCAAATCATTATCTAAACATTTGAGAATACTAAACAAAGATGTAACTGAATAATCGAGATGTGCGCTTGTAGTAGGATCTTCCCAGGGAACACCTGCTAGACGGACTGGTGCGAGGTGAATAATTCCCGCAGGAGGGGCAATAGAACGTACAATTTCACCTAATTCAGCCATCTGTTTTTCATCTGAAGGAGCAACTCGAAGAACATCTACCTCTCCATCTTGTTCCCGAATCGGTCCATTAGTAACACTAGGATCTAAAAAGACTCGAACTGCCTCTATTCCTCTATTTTCTAACGCCTCACATAACGTTCCAGCGATCCCCCACGCATCATCTGTAACAACTATACTTCTACCTTCAAGGTCTAGAGGAGCAGGAGTAGCCCATTCACAAGGCTCAACTTCGATTTGATATCTCTTAGATTGAACATCGACTTGTTTTGTTTCAATTTCAGGTTGACGAATTAAAGGAGTATCTGAATTGGAAATGGGTTCAATGTCTTCAACAATCGTTTCAGTTAACTCAATTGATTCAGAAAAAGAATCAATATACGAAATTACATGTCCTAGAGTTGGATAATCTCGCAATTGAAATTCGTCATCTACTGGAAGCCCAAATTGTTCTCTAAGGTCAGCCATTATCTCCGCTTGTTTGATCGAATCAATACCTAATTCTCCTTCCATATCTGCGTCCATCTCAAGGAATTCAGCTGGATACCCGGTGTGTTCAACCACAACTGCAACTACGCCTTCAACTACAGATTCCGATATATTTTCTGATTTCTTAGATTTTATTTCTTGTTCCTCTTCTTCATCAGATGAAGAGATTTCCTCTAATTCTTCCTCAACTGATATCGGCTCAACAACTGAGGTAGATTCATCACCAAATGAAGAAATATATCCAATAACATGTCCTAGAGTAGGATATTCTCTTAATTGGAATGAATCATCTACAGGAAGGCCGTATCTACCTCGTAATTCTGCCATTATTTCTGCCTGTTTAATTGAATCAATCCCTAATTCCCCTTCCATATCTGCATCTAATTCTAAGAATTCAGATGGATAACCAGTTGCTTCAGCAACCACATCTAATACACTTGACTCGATATCTGAATCACCCAACTTAGAGGGTAATGAAATTGGTTTAGACGCATGCTTTTCCGTTTCAATTTCTGAAATTGGAGTTTCATCCTTTGAGTGATTCAGATCTAATTCAGGTACTGATTCAAATTTATTTGAAGATTCAATTTGTGATTCAAGGTGTAAAATGTCTCCTTGGACGCCTCCAATTAAATCATCATCTGGGTCGAGATATGCAACTAATTTCCGATCGAGTAATCTGAGATGAATAGATGATGAACCAGTATGACTCTGAACCCAAGATTCGATTTTTCCGGGTGTAAATCGAGCAGTATCGGATGTGGCAATTCTTCTAAGAAATGTTAAGGCAATTTGGCTACCAAAACCAGCACCATGACGAAGTGCATACGTTAGATTATGTTGTCCACCTGTACACAGATTAAGGTCACCAAGGGACGGATCGGGTTCTGAAAAATTGGCAATAGGTGGAAGTCGGCCAGCAGCAAGACCACGAATTACAATTGCATCTTCTAAGCCAACTCCCATTGGATGACCTGTATATCCCTTACCATTGGTAATGAGTATTCGAGAGGCTCCTTCTCCAAACACAGTTCGAAGAGAAGAAACTTCTGCAGATGCAGAACCTCCTCTTGGAGGAGTATATGGTTCATGTGACATGAATGTCATATCATCTATCAATGATTCACGAGTCAGGCTCCATTTCTTTTCCATTCTACTAACAAAACGTTCCATTACTTGTGCTGCGTGTTCAGTATCTAATCGAGTAGGATGGTAAGCACTGTTCGCAATTTCTGCACCAAGAACTTCTACATAGGGAGTTACTCCTCTTTCTCTTGCATCCTTATCTCGTTCCAAAACAAATGCTGCTCCGCCCATTCCCAATAACATTCCGTGACGACGGGCATCAAACGGCAAAGCGACTTTTTCCACTTCATTACCCATTGCATGTGCTCCAGCAGCTGCAAATCCAGCACCAATCCAAGGCATCAGGGAATCGCCTGTTGAATCATCTCCACTAACAATAATTACACGGTCACAACGATTTGTAGACATCCAATCTTCTGCAATAGCAAATGCTGCTGGAGTGGATGCGCAAGCATTGTTGATTGCTAGATTTGGTCCACGTGCACCTATCCAATTAGCAAATTGGCTATGACCCATAGATAATACCTGAAGCAAATATTTCCGATCAAAATGTCCATTGTTTACTTGACCATTATTCAAAGCATGATCAATCGCCTTCTGTAACCCAGGAAATACAGAGGCGAAAATTACTCCAGTTCTATCCTTTTCTTCATCCGGAAGCGACCAACGACGAATCATTCGCTTGCCAGCACTATTGGTTTGTTCAACTGGAATCAAAGGTAATCCGGCATCTGAAAGAGCTTCCAAACCTGCTGCAAAGGAAAGTGATGTTGCAATATCAAATGCATCAACTAAATGTGGATCAATTCCATATTGTTCTGAAAGATCAAAATGGCCGCCTCGTCCAGCAAGTTGAGGTATTGTTTCTACTGAATCTGCAGGAACAAGATTAGCGGTTCCATCTTCTTCTTTTACTAAACGAACTATTCGTTTAGAAAGCAATTTATCTTTCATATCATCAGGTAATTCCGATATGAGGTTTTTTCCACTTAATATTGCATCCCAACCTTCAGAATCAAACACTTCAGATAAACCAGGAAGACCCAAGGAAACCCCAGAAACTACTGGTGGCTCTGAATACAAATTTTCAGAAATTGTAAGTACAGAATTAGATTCCTTCATCTGAGGGATTACTTCTATCCAATCAACAAATTCCTGAATTGTAGAAAATGAAGATGGATTGGAGGATGTTACTTGAAATTTTGATTGAATTTCTCTGATAATTGAAGAACTGGATTCTGAATTCAAACCAATTTCGCTGAGTGAAACTGCCCCGATTAAAACTGAAGCTGGAAAACCAACATGGCGTGAAAATATATCTGCTACAGACATTGAAATTCGACGATTTGCTTGAAAATCAGTTTCTATTTCCATGGAAGAGGTAGTATTAGCAATTGATTGAGGAAGTTCATTAGAAGGAGAAATAGACCCACTTGGAAGAGGACGTGCGCGGATTCGCAGGGATTCTTCCTCTGACGATGTTTTTCTATTCTGATTTTTTTCAATTGAATTTGCGATTGGTCCCGCTCTAAATTCAGCTGTATGAATCTCAGAAGAAAGTAAATGAATTTCAGGACATCTTCCAGCAACAGCAAGCATCCCTAATGCTCCAAAGAAGGAAGTAATTCCGCCTGCCTTTGGATGATTGGTAATATTGACCATACATTCCTCTTCATCAAGAATCTGACTAGCAAAAAGAGCAAGTGCTCTCTTGGGACCTACTTCCAAATAAATACGAGCACCGGCTTCTCTCATCGATTCTACTTGGGAAGTCCATTCTACGGAAGAAGACATCTGTGGCGCTAATTTTTCCAGAATCGCCTCTTTGACATCCTGCCCCTCGCCAACAGTATTTGGATAGAATGAACCATCGACATTAGCAGTAATAGGAATCGAAGGAAGAGAGATTTCTAATCCTTCCAAGAAGCGGCGAAGTGGCTCATTAGCAGGTGCAACTATTCGACTGTGAAATGCATGACTTGTCTGAAGTTGAATTACAGTTGCACCGCCTTCTTCGAAACGTTTCATGGCTTCACGCATTGGTTCAGTCTCTCCAGCTATCACTGTCATATTCGGAGAATTCTTGTTAGCTGAAATCACATACCCATCAACTGAATCTAATACTGATTCAATAACATCGTATGGCGCAGTGATTGATGCCATGATTCCACGATCTGGAACCTCAACACTACCCATCTCTGTTCCTCGAGCGGCAGCAGCACGAAGTGCATCTTCGAACCGTAAAATACCAGATACCATCAAGGCAGCATATTCTCCAAGGCTATGTCCTGCTACCATATCTGGATGAATACCATGTTGATTGAGTAATCTTTCAATCGCTAAATCAGCGGTTAGCATTGCTGGTTGAGTATATTCAGTTTGTTTCAATTTATTTTCAGCATCTGCATTTTCTTCTTCTGTAAGGTTTGAACGCAGAACAAATTCAGAAAGGGGTTCTCCAATGATATCGTGCATCACAATATCAGCTTCTTTCCAAGTATCTCCAATTATTCCAAATCTCTTGGAAAGATCATGAGTCATCCCAACATATTGACTACCCTGACCTGGATACATATGGGCAAGCAACTGATTCTGATTTGGAGGAGAATCAGAGATGAAAATGAATTGTTTAGCTAGGAAAATCCATTTCTTTGGATCTTCCAAGGATTCTGATGCCATCTTCATCCTCTTATCCAATACCTCCCAAGAATTTGCAACAATTGCAAGACGGATCCCCTTCGCTTCAAAATTCTTCGAAATATTAGGGAGTACTGAAGAAAGTCGTTTTCCTGATGGATCGGAATCAAAGTTAGGTGAACCATCGAAAAATTCAGACCTTAGTGATGTAAGAGATTCGAGCAAACTGGAACTGTCATTTGCATTAAGTAGAAGTAAACCCCCCTCTATACTCTTAAGTTCCTCCCAGTCCAACCCTTTTTTATCGTTTGAAAAGGAATCGGCGGCTGCAGTTAATTCTTTTCGAGTCAAGTATTCATTACCATCGGCATCAAAATTTCCTGCATGACTAAGAAATGCACTCCTATCTTCAATTCCATATTTCTTCAAAACGCTGTTAAGAACATTTTCAGAAAAACCTGCTTTCGGTCGCATCAAATATGCATCTCTTCGTAATTTCCATTCTGAAACTAAAGCAGAATGAAAATCTGGATCAAATTGTTCCAAAGCACAATGAAAGTTGGTCCCTCCAAAACCAAATGCACTAACTGATGCTCTTCTAGGGTGTGTTTTCGGCTTAGGCCAATCACGGGCTTCAATTGGAACAAAAAAGGGAATACTTTGCCAATCCAGACTCTCATTAGGTTTTGAAAAACCTGCTGATGGAGGTATTGTTCGATGATGTAAAGCAAATGATGCTTTCAGAAGTCCGGCTCCTCCTGCAGCTGCCTTTAGATGTCCAATTTGGCTCTTGATTGATCCAACCGCTACACTTCCAACTGGAGCATTATCTCCAAAAATTTCCGCTAAAGAAGTGAGTTCAGTAGCATCACCCACAACAGTACTTGTTCCATGGGCTTCGATTAATTCAACAGAATTCGGACCATATCCTGCCTGTTGATAGGTTCTGGCTAAAGCTTGGATCTGGCCTCGCGTGCTAGGTGCAGTAATTCCTTTTCCACGCCCATCACTACTTGCACCTAAACCACGAATAACAGAATAAACTCTGTCACCATCATCTATAGCATCATCTAGCCTTTTCAGAACAAATGCCGTGGCGCCTTCTCCCATTACAAATCCATTAGCATCGGCATCAAAGGGTGTAGAATGTGATGCAGAGAGAGCTCCTATCGCGCTAAACTTAGCGTATGTTGCAGGATCCATTGTTCGATCAGATGCACCAGCAATCATCAGATCCACTTGCCTTGATTGAAGGAGGCGGCAAGCATCTAATACTGCAGCAAAGGTACTAGCGCATGCAGCATCAGTAGCATAATTTGGACCTTGGAGATCGAGTAAATTTGCAACTCTGCCTGCGACTACATTTGCTAATTCTCCAGGCATAGTATCTTCATCAACTCTCGGCAAACCTTCAGTAATTGATTCCTTGAATTCATTTACCGAGCCTTCAGGCATCCCTGCGAGTACTGCTTTCCTAGCGAAGGAATCTGCCCAAACCCGATGATTCGAGAGATTACGATTCTCCCCCCCCAAGGCATTTGCAAATACAACTCCAGTTCTAGAATTAGGAATTTCTCTTTCTGATTCTTCACCTAAATATCCTGCATCTTCCAAAGCAGCAGCAGAAACTGCGACTGCCCACTGTTGACTAAGATCTATTTGAGATAAGGTACCTGGTGGAACACGCCAGCGTTTCCAATCGAATTCAAAATTCTGAACAAATGCACCAATCAAAGAATATGTCTTCCCTTCGGGTATATTCTTTGGACCTCCTTCTTGCCAATGATCTGAAACAATCCATCGTCCTTCAGGGACATTTCTAATAGATACATTTGCATTTATTACATTCTGCCAAAAGGCATCTGCATCATCAGAATCTGGGAGAATTGCCCCTAAGCCAACAATAGCAATTGGTTCAAAGGGGTCCTGAGGAGGTTCGTCCAGTTGCATTTCCCCACCTCAATCATTGATGCTCTCCGGAACCATAGTGATACTATATCCACAATCAACATGCAAAATTTGCCCGGTAACAGCTCCACTAAGAGGGCTTGCGAGCCAAACTGCTGCTCCAGCTACATCGTCTTGTGTAGTATTCCGCCTTAATGGAGAATTGCGCTCAACATGATTCAAAATTCTATCAAAACCGGGAATCCCTCCTGCAGCTAGTGTTTTGATAGGGCCTGCAGAAATTGCATTGACTCTATGGCCGTTTTCACCTAAACGCGCGGCCAATTCTCGAACCCATGACTCTAATGCTGCTTTAGCGACGCTCATCACACCATAGTTAGGAACATAACGAGTACTGGCAGCATATGTCAGAGTGATTGTCGATGATCCATCATTAAGATAAGGTACAGAATGCCTCATCAATCGTTGTAACGAATGAGCGCTAATCCTCATTGCCAGATCTATTGAGTCCATTTCATTGAATAACATATGTCTATCGAATGTTTCTCGAGGAGCAAATCCAATTGCATGAACCACAATATCTGCCTTAGAACCAGGAGACTCTTTTTGCCATTCATCGAAAAATTCCTTGGTTTGCTCATCAGTTGCTACATCACAAGGATAGAAGGAGTCGATCGAATCTAATTGATCTTTTAACTGGAACAACCTACTACGATATCTTGGTTGATATCCTAGGATTAATTTGCACCCAGCTTTAGCTAAATGTTGGCAAATTGCCCATGCTATCGAATCCTCAGAAGCAACACCAAAAATTAGTGCGGTCTTTCCCTCTAGTTCCAACATGGAATCGAACAAACCCCCCCGATTATCTAAGTCGGTCACTGGACGCATATGACCGTTGCCGAAAGATGAGCCGCTAATCACCTACATTCGCCGTACAGCATATCTGGCCAAACCCTGTGAATTTTCCATAGAAATTCAGCTATTTTCTGTTGATTCCAACCCATTCCTCCATCCTCTTGTGGTGTTTGGAGATATTTTCCAAGTTCATTGGTCCTCTTTGGAATAGTACGTGGACCTAGAACTGCTCCAGGGCGTTTCGGATCATCAAGATAATCTGTTTCCATAAGTATTGGAGGGTGTTTTCCTTTGGATAACAAATCTGCATCAACTGTTGAAGCAATTTTCTCAATAGACCCTCTGCCCATACTTACTGAAACTGGAAGTTCAGATGTGAAAACAGGAGACACATTAGCTGGAGCATAGTGTCTCAATGCAATAGATAATGGATAATTCGCATAAGTACAAATTTCATTGAGTTCAGTGCATGTTTCTGAACCACGATCTTCTACATGGAATTGAACAGGGGCATTGTATGATGCACATTTTTCCAATATATCTTCTAACATTTTATTGGCAGAATTCCATACTTTAGACGATACTGGAAAATGAGGCCTACCTATCTCACCGATAGCCACACAATCCCCTGACTGAAAATATTCTAAAGCTAAATCAATAGAGGATAAATGTAGTTCAGTTGCCATTTCTTCCCCTAATAATTCTAGTTGATGTACCCATACAACTGGATGTGGTCCCAAAACTACCTGAACTTGAATTTCAGTTGATTCTCTAACCTCATTTGCAATTGACAATGTTTCGATGTATGCCGAAGATACATCACCAATATTTTGTGGCAACTGAGAAAAATCCGGTTTGTGGACAAGAATCAGTCTCGTACCACCTGATTTTTCAAAATCATAGGCAGCATCTAAGCAACGCCCCTTACGATCTAAATGCATATGCCCATCAGTAATTGGACCATTCCATTTTTCACCATCCCAAAAATGAACAAAATCTTCCATTATCCACCCTCATTTGAAGAGTCGGAGACGTTGGAAGCGCTTCATCCAGTATTCTGCGGCTCGTTGTGCAATACGATTACTAATTGCATCGAGAATCACAGTTCGACCATTTCTAAAAATTAGTACTTCTAATTCATGACGTGTATCTGCTATTCGAAGTGCATCCAAGTTCTTTTCAAGACGGGCAGATAATAGAACATCTGCAGCCCTCTCAAGATCTACTGGTGAAGGCATAGAACATGAAGATGTAACCGGGCCAATCTCAGTTTTGAGGCCGGCGTCTGAAAGTCCTAATCCAAGAAGGATTTCAGAAACAGCCATTCGGGCAAGTACCTCTTTCGTCGAACCATGAACTGTAATCGATTGTTTTGAAGCATCAATCAATATCGTGTAAGGCGGATCTCTAAGTTGTTTGACCAACAAATTACCTGAACGAACAGCTCCAACTTCATTAACGATATAATCTGAATCTAAAGATTCTGGAGTTACAAATCTGAACACCTGATTTTCAATTACAACTTCAGGTCCCGACATCATTCTTCCTCCTGTTTCATTTCCTCTGATTCAGGTAGGCCATCAAGAGCTGAAAGGACCCCTTGTAAGCGAACCATAGGCACCGGCACGAGAAGCACCACCGACTCCTCATCATCAATCTGTCCATTGAGATGCTGACATAGGCCAAACAGAGATCCTCTAATTCTAGATGCAATTCTATGATTTATTCGTGTGTGCAAATCTTCTGTCAAATGATTGGTTTCAACAACCCACCAGGCTGCAGAAAGAGATGCTCCAATATGAATTTGCAAATCATCAGAATGAGGAGATGTTGCTTCTGCAAAAATCCGGGCAATTTTCATCATCTTTCTTCCTGAACCAATACTCTTGATTAAATTCCATAATTTAGTTCGTTGGTCAACACCCTCTAATGTCAATTCCACCCAATTTTCATCATCCAAATCAGGCTCTAGAAACCATACTGGTTTAATCTTCGATTCTGCTAACTGGAATAACTTAAACGGGATTGGATCAGGGAATTTACCAATAGATTCTCTTTCCAAAAATGTCATTTCTTTAACCATTCTTCCAGAATGACCCATTTGAGCAATCATCGCATCTCTAACAATATTTGGAGAATCTTGTTCTTCCTTGAATTGATCATTCCATAATTCGGGATCTTCAGATGATGCCATCAAAGCCAAACCATGCCATTCTCCAACGGATTCCGAAAAATCAACTAACGGAGAAAAGGGAATAAGTCGAACAATACCACCTTTAGGATCTTCCCAGTTAACCGGGAACCAATCCAAAGAAATGTCATTAGACATACAATGCTCACTTGTTCTGCTCTGCTAACCAATCCCTTAGTTGATCAATCGACCAACCCATGTCAAAGTAACCTTGGATAGTGTTTTCATCCCAGAATGTGAACTCACGGAGAGCCTTTTCCATTTCAGTCTCCTCCTGCTTAGGAGGACCTCGTCCTGGCGGACCTCTAGAAGGTGGCGAACGTGCCTTCAATGGAGAAACTGCTTCTCCTTCCGGCAAGAAATCATCATCCTCAATGAAGTCATCATCATCATCACTACCTCTACGAACAAAGACTAGAATTCCGACCACCACAGCAATTAACAAAATCGCCAATAAGGCAATCAATCCAATTGTAGCAGCATCAAATCCAGCAGCATCATCAGATTCTGCAGTAACTGGGAAAGTTGTTGATTCAGCAATGACTTCTCCAGTATCATTGTTTACAATTTGATACTTCACATTCACCTGTGGTGTAGCGAAATCACCCATTTCGATTCTCCAAGAGTAATCTTCCAAAGGCTGAATCTCAATTGGAGTAGTTATATCTCTGGAAGACTGTACTTGGCCACCTACAACTGTAACAACCTTGCAAGTAAAGTAACCTGCTTTATTTCCATTGTTTGTTACTGTAGCAATTAAATCTAAACTTTGACCTACTGCAGGAGTGTTATCTGAAACTACTAAATTCTTAATTTCAAAACTTGCTGATTCGTATCTTAACTCGAAAACGCCTCCATCGAAACCACTCAGATAATTTCCTGCTCCAGAAATTCCATTACCTGCTGAATCGGTTCCGGAAATCCAGAAACGGAGTTCAACTCCACTAAGATCACTAGGCAATGTTGCATTCCAGAGATTTACACAATTCACAGAAGCTCGAATAGGGTCCGAGTTTGTATCCAAATTCATTGGAACGGTGAAATGTGAAATTCCAGGGAATGCCTGATAGAATTCCGTCCAATTTCCTCCATCTTTGAAATACATCCAATTTAGATTTACATCACCTTCTTGCAACTTTTGTCGCTCATTAATGAAGGCCTTCACAGAAACACAATCAAATTGTGTTGAAGAAATAATTCCGGGTCCAATTTCCTCAGAATTTTCATCTGTTATCTCCCATGAACCAGTATTTGCAGCACTTGGTGCCTCACTGTCTACATTGACATAGAATATACTGTCAATAGGCAACGTACCATCTGAAGCACCGGAAGGTAAGCCAATCAAAGAGAAGGTGAAAGTGAAAACATTCGATTGTGTGGGCGCTGGATGCAAAATTTCGAACGTACCATTATCAAATGGATAATCATATACTTGGGAAGGTGCATAGAAAAATCCTTTATTTCCATCAGGTTGAACTTCTTGTTGTTCAATTCGTAGAATTAGAGGAATTTGAGGATTAATGATGATCCCATCAGAGAGTCTCTCTGAGAAAGCATATTGTCCACTAATTCGAAGCATATCTCCAGGATAAACGAAACCTGCATCGCGATTACCGACATCTGGTGTAATGAAACCAATTGTATCTTCAACAGTAAATGTTGAACGATCAAGTTTGAAGTCATCGGAATACTTCCATCTCTGGTTATAATTCCCTGTTTGTGACGAAATAGTGGTCCAACCCCCATTGTTTGGATCAAAGTCAGTAACTTCAACTTGAGGAGTAACAATTCCAGGTACTGTAGAAATTGACCAATCAAGAACTATTGGAATATCCAAAATGAAATCTGTTTCAAAAGGATCAATCAATACGCCACCATCTAATCTTCGCATCTCAGGACCTACTCCGTCGGATTCTAAATCCATAATTGTAATCCAATTAGAATCAGTCCATGCAGTATCATTTGCAGGCCAATAATTGATGACCATATCACCCGCGACGATTGGATTCAAATTAATTCGAACCTGGGCAATGTCACCCCATCCGTTTCCATCTGAACCTCTTACTCTTAGATGATACAAATTTCCACCATACATTGTGGTATTTGCACTGGTTAATTCAGTTCCATATCCATCCTGAACTTTGAAAGAAGAAACACTCGCTTGGACAGAGGCCATAGCTTGGTAAGTCACCAGATCAAATGGAATACCTGGTGAACCAGAACCGGTTACTGAATTACCACCAACGTCAGTTCCTGAAATGAACAGGCTAACCAATGGACTATTCATTAGACCCTGATTGGCGATATCACTGATACATTGAGTCCCTTGATTATCAATCATGTAAACTGATTCATTGCTTACAGTTTGTCGAACTAGAGGTACTTGGGCGTACTCTCCGATATCTGCAACTCGATCAAGATTAGTATCATGATCTTTCTCAACCCAATAATTGAGGAAAAGTGAATCTGGAGCAAGTGGGTTATCTCGAACAACGATTCTGAAAGTTTGGCAATTCCTAGCAGGAATCCAAGTATTGTCACCTAAATCTCTCCAAGTAGCTCCATCCATTACGCTGATGTTCACTAATTGAGGAGGCAATGGATCCATAGAAACCTGCATTCTAATTGCACAATCCATATCTGGATTGTAGCTTACAGGTGGACATAATTGATCTCCACCAGTGAAATTAGCCATTCTAAAACGGTATGTCCTAGATCCGGCAGTCTGGGAAGGTAAAGTTGGAGACCAAGTGAAGTCTCCTCCAACTGTTCCACCTATTCTGTCAACTTCCAACCATTCCTCGGTCTGAGTATTAGACGTATTCAATTCTTCAAGAACAAGGAAATAATTCGATGGATCCGGAGAAATATCAAGATCTTGGAAACGTACCTTTCCAGTTAGAACTAGAGATTGACTACTCTTTACATCGTTAAGGTCAGTCTGTTCAATATTCGCTTGATTATAGACTCTGAAATCTGTAATGCTAGCATCATTTTCAACGGCATTACCTATTGACGGTTGTAATGAGGTTGCAGCAGGCAATCCTACAACTCCTGTATCACTAATTGAAGAAGAATAAATCTGAACAAATGCTGTATCATCCCATTCAGAAGATACACGGAATCTCCAGTTAATTTGGAACGGATCAGTACCAGATGTTACACTTACAGCTAATGAAATACCATCGACTGGGTCAGATACCTTCCAAAATGTGTCGTTGGAAATAGTATATTGTAACTCAATATTTCCTCGAGAAGTTTCCATCAACAAAGAGGCTCCAGAAAGACTCTGGCCTTGGCTGGTTACAGAGTGAGTTGTCACAATCTCGTAGATATTGCCGTCATCATACAATCCTGAAAATCCATTTGTTAGAGAAATCGTGCTTGAATGTCCAGTACTGGTAGTAATACTCAATTGACCAAGTGAAATTCCACCACCCGTATCTGAAGACCATTTCATTGGAACATCTACACTACCTCCGACTGCATTACCCATAGCAACACCCTGAGATAATTCACGAGCTAAATTATTTCCATCTGAAATTACACGTTGCCAATCATAATTGATGAATAAATCTCTGAAAGTAATTGTTGAACCAATTGTAGCAGTAGCACTCTCTACTTTCATTCTGAAAAGTATCCATTCATTTCCAAAATCATCTTCCCATGAAGTGGGAACTACTGTTTCATCAAGATTTAGAAGATCATTCAATGCGGATTCAAAGTCAGAAAATTCGTTGACAACTAAACCTGGAACATAATCAGAATAATCTTGAATGTCTGCAATCATTGTTTCCTGTGCGGCAGCAGCAACATAGATTGTTGCATCTTCAATTTGATTATTTTCAAAACCGATTAAGGCATTTGTAACATCTGCGCCTCTAGGAAGCATAAATGTTGCACCTTGTCCAGATCCACCTGCTGTCAAAGTAACTGTCGAGGATGAAGAACCAACATTTTCACCATCTACTGTTCCAGTTCTGAACATTCTCTGTTCACCAAATGAGCCAAAGGCAGATTCCAGCATACCCCACTCGATATCACCGTCTCCAGCAACATCCAACGAAACACCAGAGGCATAATGAGCAAATTCTAGATCGGCATGTATTCCACTTAATTCACATTGAACACTAGAATAATTCGCCCTAACTCCAAACCCTTGAACTCCTGCAGAAAACTCATATCGAGTATTATTTGCTACAGTTATCATAGGCATAGGGCCGGGAATTGCTAGAGGATTATTTGCAATAATCTGAATTGAAGCAGTTCCATCAGGGCAGTCATCGGAAACGTATGGTTTGATTGCTGTGACTGTCTTCGTAAATCCAATTCTTGTTAATGGAGGGGAGAAACTAGAATCTTCCCATAGAGGAATAACACCGGCATAGGAATCAGACATTGGTGAACTAATCCATTTCCCAGGCATTAACATCCCACTCGATTGTTCAAGACCCATGGTTGAATTAAATCCAAAACTAAAACGTGTTCCAATGTTGAAACTGAATAATTCTGGAGTATTCAATCGATTAATTCCTGAATTGAAATTAAATCTAAGATCAATAGATGGGTGAGCATCAGTATCTATATCCCAGAGTTCAATGATTGAACCAGAAAGGCCGGAAAGGGTATTTCCATTCCTATCTGAAATTATATTATTACTTCCAGGCTGTAATACATCTATTGTCAATGAACCATCACCAGGAACTGTAGCATCGAGATTTAAGAAACCGAATCCATTGGGTGAATTAGTACCAGAAGTAGAACTGCTGGAAAAGGTTCGGAAAGTTACACTCCCTGACTGAGGTAATGAATCTCCAATTCTAAGTGCATCGATATACCATCCCTGAAGCTCAGGACTTACTGGTGGATCACTTACATCATTCTTCTCCAACACGAACTTCAATCTTACATATTCTCCTTCATAAGGAGATAGATCTAATCCAACATTAGCCCATCCTCCAGAACTAGCTGTTTGTGAATTGTTAGAGGTACCACCAATCATACTAGCACCCGTTGGGAATGTTTCCTTGTTACATTTTGTAGTAATCTGATTTACAGATGTTCCGCGTTGATAAATTCCATTCCCACCTGAAATCCCTGTGGTATTCGACAAATCCAATGGCAAAAACTCAAACTGAGTCCAAGATGAACCATCGGTTGAAGACTGAATCATCACATATGCACAGTCTTCGTAGTATACATTAGTGCCAGCTCCAGCGCTTCTGTAATACAAATTATGGAAGGACATGAATGATGCTGAAGACTTACCTGACCAAACATACACAGATTCAGATGTCAATTCGTATTGATACTCGCCCATCGATGATCGGTAATCAACACTATCGAAATCTGTACCGTAACAACTGTCTCCTGAACCACAACGGTTGATGGGGAAACCATTCTCAACTTGTCCAATTTCCCAATTATTTTCAGGCATTCCATTTATTGGAGGCCCTACATTGAAATTTACTGGGTACTCAAAATCTTGATTGTATCCGAGAGAAAAGAGAGAAAGTGTTGAGTCGTCTTCTGTAAAGTCGCTTGTAGAAGAATATTGAGTAAAACCACCATTGTACAATGGATTCCACAAGTAAGCGCCATAACCTGTTGAATAAGCATCATAGCGTTCAGCATAACCATAATTTACAGAATCTGTAGAAATTTCCATTGCTGCTGCATTTACTGTTTCACCCTCTGGTAAACTGATTGAACCCGATACGGAATCGGAATACGTTGAGGGGTCATCTAACGAAATATCTACATTCGATTGGCCATTTGAATAAGTATTCACCGAAGCGGCTTGAGCCAACCCCATTGTCAACATTAACACAGTAATAAAAATCGCCAGCGTGCGTTGGGTTCTGTTCGTTCCATTCATTTTCTACCACTCCACACCGTACGGTGGGTATACCGTGGATGTTTCACCGCCTTAAAACTCCCACCCATCCTCGTCGAAATATCGTGGCAAAACAAAATCTACCAATAATCACAGTTCAAGCCCCTAGATAATGGCTTTATTGAAATGATAGGGGCTACGACGGAGTACCAATGAACGAGCCATATTCCACTGAACCAGTCACAAAGATGGATGAGGTTTTTCCACAACATACTAATTCGTATAATACCTTATTCGGAGGAAGGTTGCTCAGTATTATGGACACTGCCGCTGGAATGGTTTCAAGCAAATTTGCACATAGGGAATTTGTTACTGTTTCTATCGATGCCCTAAAATTCAAACGACCAGCTTTTCAAGGGGATTTAATCGAAACCACGGCAACTGTTGTCCACACAAGTACCCATACCGCTGGAGTCCATGTAATTGCACGAAGATTAAATCGAAGCGAATGGGAGAGAGAAGAAATCTGTGAAGGTTTCTTTTTCATGGTAGCAATTGATTCGCAAATGAGACCTATTCCAATCCCTCAATTTTCTCCATCTACTGATGAAGAAAAGAAATTATGGAAGCGTGCTCAAGATGCTAGAAATGCCATGAAACGTTCAGATTCATAACTGATGAATTAATGGTGTGAAAAATATGTCAGTATTGAATATCTTATGCTTCTCAGAAGAATCATTTGCTAGAGAGTTGGGAAAAAGAACAGATGATAGAGATGTTGAATCATACATCTTCAAAGAACAAAGAGGTGAATCCCAAGATGCTCTGACTTTCCTTAGACCTAGGAAACATCCAGAAAGGCTCAGACCATTACTAGCAAGTTTAGATATTGCAGATGCTGCAATAATTGAAATTCAAAGAGTCGATGCGTCCCTAGGAGAAGTATTAGTCGCATCAAGTGTTGCAGGAATAGAAAGAGGGTTAGTTGTAATCAACCCTGAAGAAGGAGGATGGGTAGATCCTGAACAAGTCAATAAAATATTGATACAAGCAGGATTGCAATCATGGAAGATTAATGAAAAATTTGAC
>DAQW01000025.1 GCA_002503045.1 Euryarchaeota archaeon UBA39
CTACCAGCAATATGTGGTTGATTACTTTCAACAGAATCTGAAATATTGTTATTTCTCAATCTCATGATATACCAAAGAAGGACTGCAGTAATTCCAAGCATCCCAATAATGCCATAAGTTTCAGTGTCCATGAAATTTTGAAGATTGACCTCACCAATAAACTTGCTTACATCCTAATTACAGGTGTAGAAAGATGTCGCCTATTAGAAGAAGGCGGCTCTACCCAATCATGTGATATTCTTCTAGAAGATAACCAATAACTAGATACAATATTTTTACATAATTTACATTTAAGTTGAGCAGATTTTCCGGTTGATTTCAAATGACCTCCACATGAACAATTCGGACGAATTAAATTTCCAGGTGAAGAAAATACTCTCTTTAATCTTTCAACATGCAATTCACCTTCGGGAGAAATTAGTCCTAAAACATGAATTTTATCACCGGGCAATAATTCACCAATTTTACGATTTAGAATCCCACCCTCCTTGAATGAAATTAATTTGATTACACCCGATAAAGTAAGAATGTTTAGATCAATATGGCCACCACGATTCCTAATTGGAATATCTAAAACAGTTGCTTCAATAATACCCTCTAAATGATCATCAGAACATTGATTGCTAATGTGAATTGCATAATCAACAATATCTTCATTCCAATCTAATTTCAACATATCTTGAAGAGCGTTTAATGTATCAACATAATTCCAACCTCTAATGCCGAACAACACTGGACATGGTGTTCTTGGTGAAATCAAGCCCCTATCATAAGTTGGATCACGATTCATGAAAGTATTAGGATGTAAATTTTCTAAGATATTAGTCGAATTTTGTGGAATATTTCGTGGACTCCCGCATTTAGAAATATGACGCCATGCAATTGCTTCAAATGTTGATTCAGGTGAAGGTTTCCACGATATAGACGCTGCTGCACCGATTAAACCATCATCACCTAAATCAGAAGTTAAATAATGAATTACGGAAGGATCATTCACAATTTTATTTATATCAGTATATTCAGATTTAACACAATTCCAATATACAGACTCATCGAATTGTTCATGTTTACAAATGATTAAACCGGGACGTGCATGCTTAGCAACATCATTATTTTTTAAATCATTAACTAATTTTGTAAACCATGTATTGATTGCATTAATACATTCATTTTGAATATCTGAAGATATATCCATGATTAATGCTATTGCAGCGTTACCGCGAGTTCTACGTACAGCGAAAGGCCATAACCTAACCAAACGCCTTTGAATTGATTTTGCCCCACATGAAATCAAGATATTATGTAATTGGTTTGCTTGCCACGTAGTACATCCGCCTTCATGATAATCGGTATCATCTATTCCAATTGCCCAAATCATATGTTGCCTCGATTATCTAGAATTTCATCAATAGCGTCGAGAATTCCAATTTCGCCTTTAACTTGTATTCCGTGTACTGAATGATTTGATGCTGCCACCATATCTACATATCGATCTCCAACCATTACGCTAGTAGATTCATCAAAGGAAGAATATTCGTGATTATATGTAAAATTTGAATCATCTAATTCTATTCCTTTGTGAGCAGCTTCAAGGATTTGTCTCCCAGCCTGTAACATTCCAGGATTACCCTTTCTCGCAAAGGCATTCGATATAGGATGATATGGACTGTATAGAATTAAATCTAGTAATGCATCATCATCTTCATCCAAAAGTTTGTCCTGAATATAATCATGGATTTTGGCAAGACGGTTATGATTCCACCATCCTCTATCTATTGGCGATTGATTCGTACAGATACATATTCGAAAACCTGCCCTCCTTAATTCACCTACACAGCGCCCGGCTTCTGGCAGAATGATTACCTCGTCTGTATCATTGATGTACGATTTACTACCTACATTCAATACTCCATCTCTATCTAAATAAGCAATTTTACCTGTCCATTTGTTATCAAATGGTAATGGTTGTAATTCCAATTTTTCTAGTAAATCACTACGATGCCGGTGAGGAAGCATTGGATTTTCACTCCAAATCAATTTCCTTGATTGCTTCCTTTACGATATGATTAACCACTAATTGTAAATCCTCAATTCTCTCCATTGATTCGGAATTGAAATTAATTAAATGGTCAACACATTCAGAAATCTTACCTGTACCTTTGCCCATATAATTACCAGTGATTCCTACTGTTTGTACACTATTCTGTTGAGCATATTCTAATGCTAAAATCACATTCTTAGAATTACCTGAACCAGAATATGCTACTACTAAATCATCCGGTTGAATATATGTTCTCAATGCTTGAACAAATACCTGATCATAACCTTCATCGTTTGCCCAAGCAGTGAAAGATGCAATATTGTCGGTGTGGGCAATAGTACGAACTCTCAGTTCTTTTGACCAATCACCAGCACTGTGTGAAGGTGTAGCTGCACTACCTCCGTTTCCAATGAAATGAATACTACCCCCACAAGACCTAGTGTGGAGGACACGGGAGACCAATCCTTGAATATCTTCTAAAGTAATTGAGTCTATAGCAGACTTCAAATCATCTAGATATGATTGAACAAACGAATCGATTGAGAACCCGTCATACCCCGGCATTAATCATTCGTGTAGCCGCTGGATATTTACAGGTTCGCTATTAGGGTAGGGCATGGAAGATCCGGTAATCATGGTTCTATCCATTATTTCTACCTCTATTGGTATGTCAATTAATCAATTACAATTAATGTTAGGAGTGACTGGTGTCATATTACTTGGAACCGCTCATTTTAGAGCATCAAATGGTGGAGGTATTCTTTCGGTAATCGGGTGGCCAATGATTGGACTATTTTTTTATCTTGATATTCCTCATTACGTGGAAATTGCAGATCCCGTTCTGATTATTATGTCTGCTACAGGTTTACCGGTTACCGTCATTCTTGCAATTTGGGAATATAAAATGCACAGAAATGGAATTGAAGATGAATCAATAATTTGGGCCCGTGGACTGGTTTCTTTAGGCGCAGGACCATACTTGTTAATCGCAAATATACCATATCTTAATGTCGCTGCAGTCTGGATTACTGCTGTTAGTGCAAATGCGTTTCTAGGATTCTCTGGAATAGATGGATATGAGCTTGGTACTGTTCTAGTCGACACAGGAGTTAACGACATTGTATGGTCTGAATGGCAAGGGAATAAATGGATATTAACCCAAGAATTAGGTGAAGCAGGATTCCATATTCCTTTGGTCAAGGAAGTAGATGGAATTACTGAAGTAGGATTTGTAATGGCCTGTTCTGCTATGCAGTCAATGGCTGTATTTGTTGGTGCACTTTGGGCTATACGTACTGCGCCATGGCGTCGAAGAATGAGAGCAGCAATCATTACAATTCCAACTATATTTGTTTTAAACACATTCCGTAATGCTGGAATTGTTTGGCTACATTCATCATATCCGCATTGGGATTTACTCGGGGTAACTATGTTTGATTTTGCACATTCGTATGCAGCAAAAGCAGGATCACTTGGTGCAATGTTCCTAATGGCACTTGTAATATTCGATTTATTACCACAAATGCATAGCCATATTATGAGATTGATGTCCCCTATTAATTTAGGAAAATCTAAGAAAATCATTTAGTTAAATTGAAAAAAACTCACAAATAGTATCGGACAAAGAATGAACGAAATAAATGCACCGATAGCTTGCGCAACTCCACCTCTAGTTGCGAATCCATGAATTACCAGTATTAATGATATAATCAAAATTCCACAACAAGAAATATATCCACCTGATGCAACATCGTTTTGTCTAGTACTAATTTGCATATTGTTATCTGATTCTTCCTGGTTAACTTTTTCAGAATATGAATTTAATAAAATATTTATTTGTGAACCATGTTTATTTTCATCATCAAATTGAATGATTCCTGGATTATCGGACCAATTGCCCACATTTCGATATGTTCTAAAGTCCATTGTAATATTTGTTATATTTTCAGAATCATTCAAATTTATTAATCCATTTTCAGTAATATTACCTACTTTTTCACTGCAAATACCTGAATAATCGATACATCGATTAATGGTATAATTCCTATCTCCACTTACTCTGTGAAACGAATATGAATGATATTCATCAGTATTATCCCAGATGTTGACATTTATTAAAAACACATAATCTGATGGAGAGATACAACAAATTTGATGTGAAATATTTGTTTGATTATCAAATTCAAATCTATATGACATTACTTCACTCGCCGATATAAATTGGTTTTCATTGCGAAATTCATCTAAATAATTTTGAAAACTATAACTTCCGTATATTCGATCATCACATCGATAATTATGGAAGGTCGAAATTGTAGGTTCATGTACGATTACAAAACAACCTGTAATCTGATAATCACCTTCCAATGAATAATTACCAGTATACTGATTATTGGCAACGTTATATAGAGTAGTATTAAATTCATTTTGACCATAAGTCCATTCATATTGATCGCCCAATGAATCCTCAATCGAAAATAGTGTTAATGGAACTACGAGTAGAAAAACTGGGATTAACAAACCAAGAATGAATCTGATGAATGGTGAAATTCCATTGTTAATATTAGATGTCAAAATATAATTCGATTGATTGGCAATGCTGGTATTTGAATTGGATTCAAAATTAGTTAACACTATTGGTTCAACTATATCTTTTGCAGTCAAGGTTACACCTTCTGACTATTGTCTCTTGATTCTAGCCCTTAAACGTTCGATTACTTTGCCAACTAATGGCATATTATGTTCCCAAGCAAATTCCTTCATTACTCTCAAAGCTTGCTTTTCCTTCTCAGGATCACTATTCATATCAGTTACATCAAACACTTCATTACGAGTATTGGCCTTGAATGCTGCAATAGGTTCTTCTTGGTGGAAAACCATGTACGCAGAACCAAAACCGAATCTTTCTCTCAATAATCCACTGAAATATGGTAAAAGTGGATCAGAAGGAGGTAGAACAAAATCTCGCATTGGTTCGATCTTATCTGCCTTCTCAATTAACTCACGCTGACCCCATTGAATCTCTAGTGAATTATCTGTAAGAAAACCTTTGACAAGTTCATTGGATTCTTCCATATCATGCAATACTTGGGCTATTTCTTCTGGCTTGAATGAAGCCCCAACAATCCTTTCCATTTGCTTCATCGATACAACAGGATATTGCATAATTGAATCTCGTAAATATGATTTCTTTACTTCCCATACATCATATTCTTCTTTGGTAGGTACAACTTTGAAACCACCACGATAATCTTGAACCATATGTCCTGAACGAAGTAAGGGCTGAATTAACTTACGGAACTCAGATCGTTTTAGTGCAAAACGTTCCATGTATGCTCTAGGATCAGTATTATCTGTGAATGCGTCCATAACATCCCACAATTCTTCTTCTGCAGGCATATTTCTAATCATTAACAATCTTTGGAAATGTTCGAAAGTAGCCCAGACAAGATGTCTCCGTAAATTTGTGCCCTGGTGCAATTGATTTGAAGCAGCCATTGCATCTAAATCGGCCCTCATTACCTCACATCTACCTCTCAATGCTACAGTGTCTCTAACCTCATCCATCTCCCTAATGGCAGATACCTCATTCTCCTTCCTAGTGGATTGGTGTAAATTGTGGATATGGAATAATGATCGATGAACAACTGGAGACGGGCGCGTTTCTACTACTCCTCCACGAATATAACGCATTCTTTCATCATTCATCGGCTTGAAGCCAAGTCGAGCAACTAATTCTTGAATCTCTGGTGGCGAATCTGGAATCTTCAGAGCATTAAATTGATGTAGAACTGCTACATCAATTAATTGGTCTTTGAAATTCTCAAGTAATCGTTCGAATTCAATTGCAAATTCATCAAGGTAAGCATGAGGAATTTGAACATCTTTTATTTCTAAATAATCATTCACTTTGAACATCAAAATTCGCCCTATAGGGTCAATTCCCTTAAACACAGGACGATACCAACCATCCCTAAGAACAAATCGAATCTCCTGAATAAATCGACTACAATATGGATCAGATTGTGTTAAGATTCTAAGACTTCTGTCTTCCTCAGGTCTAATCTGTAATCTATCAGAATCTTCCGGAGATGAATAAAATTCAATAGGATCGGGTTGTAATGTAACAACTCGGACAATCTTTCCTTCATCCTCGAGTTCCTTCAACGTGTCAGCTATTTCTTCTACAGGACGAGTTACATTATTTCGAATAGTATAGAGTCGAATTGGACCAAGGCGCTTTACAAATATCTCAAGTGCATCCTTGAAATTCATTGGCTCGTAAGCATCAATAATTCTATGAAATAGTGATAATGATCTTTTTCTGTTAGGAACTACCTGATACTGCTTTGCTACACATAACAAACGGTCAATATTATTTACAGCATTTCTGAATTCACGTTTACCCTTTTCTTTATCATCTTTGGAATATGAACGAAGGAATTCTACTTCCAATTCTTTACGTTCAATATTACGATCATGAGGGATAAAGGTAAGTAACTTTTCTTCGTTTTCGCCTCTCCACATTTCTGGTCTAAGTCCTAAAATCAATGGAATTTCAGATTTGAGTGTATAACCAATTCTGTTATTCAATAATCTACCCATTAATACATCAGTATCATGTTTGATATCTGACCAATCACCAAAACGATAATCTGAAGCACGATATAACATCTCTTCTTGCTTAGAGAGCATTATATGATTTCTCATTACTTCTAATGGATCATCGCGAAATGTGAATGATTTATCAAGTAACATATTTTGAATTCTACGGGATTCAATAACACTCTCAGTACCTCCTGTAATACGATATTCATCTATACGAAGAATATATTCTCCTTCTTTGGTTTGCTTGTAAAATCCTACAGCTAGTAAATTCCTAACTTCTAACTCATGCAAAATTGATTCTATCTGACCTTTAGGGAATGGTAGGCGTTGTAACAACACATCTAATGTCATAGGACCTTCAGCGCCCAACATATCAAGAATTTTTACGCGAAGACATTCATGGGGGTCACTGAGCCCTACATTTTCCCAACCTGAATCATCCATAGTTGACGTGACTTCGAATGAAAGATTACCTGTGTATAAATTCCTGACATTTTCTAATTCGGGACCACCTTCAGTAGATAGTACACCAAGAGTTCCATGTACAAATGCCATATTCTTAGAAAACCATTTTCCGTCAATCTGTTCACTTCCAGTCCCTTTAATTCTCAATATTCTACCTTCAGAAGATAATGATTCCATCCATGAACGAATCGTTTCTT
>DAQW01000042.1:0-562 GCA_002503045.1 Euryarchaeota archaeon UBA39
ATTCACCAATCTGTTTCATTCCAAGATTCCAAATCAGGTGCTGGTTCTACTTTGTCCTCAATGGCTTTAGGTTCTTCATCAATTTGTGTATTTCGAGGAAGTTCTACCATTACTGGACCAGTATCTGGAGTGATGAATTCTTCTTCCACTTCCGGTAATGATTCTAACATCTCTTCGATTTTTGGAATATCTACTTCATTTGGAGAAAGAGATGGATTTTCGTCTTTTGATTCTACACCCAATTGACTCCAAGCATCTTCTAAAACCTCTGAATTGACTGGTGGAGGGACTGATCTCTTTCTTTGTTCTATTTTCATTTTCGCTTGAGCGGCTTCTTCTGCTCGAAGTTTCATATCTTCTAACTCAAACGCTCGTTTAACCTCAAGTTCGCGTTTTCTTCTTTCCATTTCTTCCAGAGCAGCCTTACTTGGTCTATCCCAACGCTTCCAATAATAATGGAAAAATGGAACTAGAATTAGAGAGAGCCATGCGCCAACAGCAATCCACCCTCTAGGACTCAAGACCATAGTCTCCGATGACTATCCATTACTAAATGGAAGGG
>DAQW01000042.1:945-1535 GCA_002503045.1 Euryarchaeota archaeon UBA39
GCAACAAGTCCTGGCCCTTTGGACACTACGGCTTCCATACCTGCTTCTCGTAAAAGAGCGCAAGCAAGTCTGGCAGCCGGCCATGGCTCCATTCCTTGTGCCAATAATCCTCCACATAATCCTGCCAACAAATCACCTGTTCCTCCTGTTGCCATCCTTGGATGGCCACCAGTGGCCAAACAACCTCTACCAAATGGTCCAAGCAAGCGATCTACAGAACCTGTCACAATTACAACTCGCCCTTCAGGATCATTTTCAACATTCAGATGTGGTCGGATTGTGGCGATTTCAGAACCTATCCATTCTTCGGCTTCCTTTGTATGAGGGGTCATAATTCCTCGAAGATTTGCTGGCCACGAACCCTTGGGCAATGCTGCAATTGCATCTGCATCAACTACAACTGGAATATTACTCTCTGCTGCAATGTACAACAAACGAATGACCGCTCGGATTGTTTCTTCACCTCTACCAAGTCCAGGGCCAATCACAATAGCTTGTACCCCTCGACCTGAAAGAATGCGTCCAATTAAGTGCTCAACTGAAGACATTGTCAAAGTCACCTCATCAGGAATAGATTCTGGAATAAGATG
>DAQW01000042.1:1934-21449 GCA_002503045.1 Euryarchaeota archaeon UBA39
GCAGCATCTCCAGACAAAATAGGTGCACCATGATATGGTCCACCTCCAATAACGAGTAAACGACCTCTGTCTCCTTTCCGAGCGTCTGGATTCATTGGAGGGTATCGAAGTGCATCACCAGGGCCACAATCTACAACTTCATCCGGCCAAGGTAATGGTGCAACACACAACCGACCGATGGAGGCATGGATTGAACCATCTTGAGTACGCATGCCCATCTTTTCAGAATGAAAGGTAACTGTTGAAACTGCAGAAATCGTTAGATCTGTACCAAAGCCGGTAGGGAGATCACAGGCAACTACGGGCACATTTTCCAAATGAGGAGTGACCCAATTCATCACTGCTGCAACATCTCCTCGGGGTTTTCCCCCATATGTTCCAGAACCTAATAACGAATCTACCAACATCCTAGGTTTAGTCTCTTCAGATACCAAGGGCCAAACATCAATTTGGATTCCTTCCTCTCTACATCTATTCCGATGATATTCAGCTGCCTCTCCTTTTTGGATAACGTGAGTAGCGATTATACGAACAAGATGGCCCATCTCCAGTAAAGCGATTGATGCAGCAAATCCATCTCCACCATTATTTCCTGGACCACAAAGTATCCAAATTTCTCTGTGTTCTGCACCTTCCAAAGATTCGGCGATTCTAGCGACCTCGGTTGCAAGGGCTTGTCCTGCTGCTTCCATCAAATCTACTGTTTGAACATCTAAAGCTGCAGCATTTGCATCGAAAACCCCGACCTCTGCAATGTGCATTGTCCAAGGGTCCATGACAATCGGAACAGTATGAAGACCATCACGCTTCTTGTCATGCTAGTTCAGCATTCAGAACTTTAGATTCAGATGAGTTATCTAAATCTCCACCGGTCCATACTTCGCCTAGAACGAGAATCATATCATCTTCCCCACCAGGTAATGTATCGATTGAGACATCTGCCCCCTCTGGTACATTTCTGTACAATGGACGACTAACAAGCCACCGATTGAGGAATAAGAATACGATTGCTGTAACTCCCCAAAATAGTAGAACGATTGTTATTCCTTTGGGATTTGTTGGATCCCACGGGCTGTCAACATTCAACAACAAATCAACAAAGTAAGAACCCATTAAGATTGCGAACATGACGGGGAATCCAAGATACATGATGTAATCCCACCATTTACCAATCCACCAATCATTGTCTCCAGTGTTAATGAAATCGTCTCTGAATGATGAAACTCCATTATCTAGATAATCTTGCCAATTGAAGCCTACAACATCATTTTCATCTTGCCATACCTTGTATCTTGTCCAACCATACTTCCAAATCGAGAATGCGATGAATAAACCACTGAACATTAGACCATAGCCCCAGATGTGATCTTGAACTTCAAGGAACTGAGGGAAGGCAACACCTGTTGAGTCATCCACCAGAATCCAAAGGGCAGCACTGGGCAAACCAAACAGGAATAATGCGCCACCAGTGAATCCAACTGCCTGACTTCTATCTACACCATGATCTACGAAATTTCGAACACAAAGTTCGATGGTAGAAATCATTGAGGTTAATGCTGCAAATGAAAGTGCAAGGAAGAACATTGCAACCATTGCTAGTTGCACTACTGGACCACCAGGTGCTTGTGCAAATACTTCTGGAAGAACAAGGAATGTAATTGCACTTGAGCCACCACTGACTGCAGAGAGTGGGTCCTGAACAACAGAGAAAATTGCCATCATCACTGTTAGGCCGGCTATGATACTAATGCTATTATTCGCAAGACACATGGTTGCAGCGTTAAGAGTTGTATCCTCATCTTTACGCATGTAAACTGCATAAGTAATGCACATTCCCATTCCTGCAGAACAAGACCAAGCAGACTGAGATAACCCAGAAATCCAAGTTTGGGGTTCTAGCAAATATTCCGGTTGAATACTAAACATGTATACAAAGCCGTCAAGTGTTCCATCCTGGGCATCCATCAATATTGAAAGGAATAAGGCACTGAAAAGGAGAATAAATAATGAAACCATTAGAATTACATTGACTTTCTCAATAGCCTTAGCACCTCTCCAAATTGCAGCCATAGTAATTGCAACTGCTAGAAATTGGAAAATGATGACTTGAGATGGATCTTGTAGGAAATCATTCCACACAAGAGTAGTATCAACTCCTTGTCCCAAACCTCCAGAGGCTGCTGCTGAGAAATATTTCAGGCACCATCCTGTGACAACAGCATAGTAGAAGCCAATTGCTGTAGAAATCCATGCAGTCCACAATCCCATCCAAGCAAATCGCTTACCTGCAAAAATACGGAACGCTCCAACTGTTCCTGTTCTAGCTCTCTTACCTATTGCAAATTCAGCAATGACAAGAGGTACAGACCAAACGAATAGGAAGATTAGCCAAGGAACAAGGAAAGAGCCCCCTCCATTTGCACCAACCATTCGAGGGAAACGCCAGATGTTTCCAGTACCAATAGCTGCTCCAATAGTGGCAAAAATTAGCCCCATTCGGCCACCAAAGGTGTCTCCAGACATTCTCATGCCCCCTTCAATCGATCAATCAGAACTGCTTTGGTTCCCGATGTGGGAAGGCCCTTTTCACCTAATTCGGCCCGAAGTTCAGCAACAGTCATTGAACCATAATTCTGTGAAGGTCTACTCTTTACCATCTCTTTTTCAACAATCTCTGTGTGATCATTTTCATCACCATCACCACTAAACATCTCTCTCAAAGTAAAGGCAAGTCCTCCCCATACAACTCCAGCCACAATTAGGAACATAAACAGAGCAAGTAATGAACTCCCAAATCCAGCACGATATGGTAGTGTCATTACGTAATAATCGCCAGGTTCCTCACCAGGAGCAGGGTAATTGATTGGGAAGGCACCATTGGTAGTTCCGAGCATTGCACGATAGTGAATCTCACCAACACTGGTCTCAGGAACTGGAATATTAGCAATGGCAGTAGTTCCATTAGAACCATCAAGTAGCTCACAACGGATTGTTGTCTGCTCAAATCCAGTCATTGCCCACGGTTGAACCTCTTTCCATTCAGTAGGGCCGTAGTCGTTCTGCATTCGAGTTGGAGTAACTTGTCTGTACATCACATGACTGCGATTTACATCATTAGTCATTGGGAAGTTAGGATGAAGGCACAACTCAACAGGTATATCGCCTTCATCAGGAATAGTAATGTTCGCTGGACTCTGCATCCACTGAACCTCATCCATTCCTAAACCGAAAACAGCACGGAACGCCGGGTCATCGGCGACTTCAACCATGTAGAATGTTGGTCCCATATTCAATGTCGAAATATGATCAATATCGTCTGGGTGTTCGTGGAAGTTGTTACCTATCTCCATTGTGAAACAATACGAATTATGCACACCATAATGCCAATCACAAAAATCACCCGTAGTAGGATAAAGGTCGGAAGACTGAATGTTCTCATAATTTGTCATTACAGCCATCTCATCTCCATGGTAAACAAGGAAATCATGATCGGGAGTTTGACAATCAGTACAATGCCCCCAAGGATACAGAATTAGATTGCTGAATGAATGCCAATTAAAGACCACGTTGAACTCAGAGGCTCCGTCTCCATTGTCGTCATTCATTTCTGTCAAATCTTGAATCATCTTGGTTTCTGGTTCTGTATTTCCGCCCATCCAATCCTCATCAACTAGACCATCACCATCATTATCTACGCCATCAACTGCATCTTCATTGAGAACCAAGTCTCCATCATCATCATTGGTATCTACTGGGCCATTATACACGTCATTGTTGGTGGTACCTGCAATACAATCTCCAGGAATTAGTGGGCCTGTTGCTCCGAGAGGTGCTCCCCACTCATACTGATAATTACGATTCAAATCAACTCCGTCACATGCATCATCAACATCTTCCCTAACATCAGGAATTGGACCAAAATCCGTAAGTGTATTGTCACGGAGGTTCTTCCTCCATCCACTCTTAGCACAGTTTTCCCAAGCAGTTTCTCCACAGAAGACTTCACGATCATATCGATTACCATCTACATTGAGCATAGGTATAAGATAGATTTCTCTTGTATTTACTAAGTCTGTAATAAATTGTTCAGAGAAGTCTTCATCCACGCCGTGGTCACCTGGACCACAAGCAACTCCGTCTCCGTTGCTATCCTGATTTGTTGAATTAAGTGACAAACAATCTCCATCGTCGTCAATGATGCCGTCTCCATCAGCATCGCCCCAAGGATCTTCATCAATTAGGCCATCACCATCATTATCGACTCCAGTTTTACCGTAATAGTGGGCAACCATCTCAAGAAACATCATCGGTACTTCATATGACATCCACTCACGTGCATGGTGGTTCCCAACTAGCAGGACATCTGGACGTTCTGCATAGTTTCCACAATCACCAACAAAGTCATTACAATCTCCACCTTGAGGATTCACGGTGATTTTTACCCAAGGACTTCGATGATTGTAATACCAGCCCTCATAGGTATTTGCTGTTGTAGTTTGGCCTCTCGCATTCTCCCCTCCATTCAAACCCTCATGGAAAGTCATAATGTTACGATTATTCTCGGCAAGATGTTGCATACGATCTTTCATTGTAAAATAGGTATGATATTCTTTGAATTGGGCTGCATCATCACCACCCCACGGGTAGTAATCATCGACGTAATCAGTAGACCAAATGTCTAATGGGCTATTGTTTTCTACAGGATCTTCTTGAGCTTCGACTGATCCTAAAACACCCCCAACAGGCATGAACAAGAACATGATTAGGACTAGATGGACGAAGATTCGGCGCATTACAGACATGGGCGTTCAGACCCCCACACTCGCCTGCACCACTTCAAGCCGACGCTTGCACGATATTGGCCGAAATGGATTCAAAGGACCTACGTCCCCGATAATCCATGGAGACCCTAATCACAGCCATTCCTGGATGGAATGAAGATGCTGCATTCGGATTCAATCAAGGTACTATGGTGGCACTAATTATTGCAATATTATGTTGTTTTGCCATACGAATTGCTCTTGCGAATTACATTTCTCAAGTTTTCATGAAATTTGGAATAAAACAAAAAATGGCAGTTGTTGCAATTCGTGATTCTTCTGGAACTCTTGGTACAGCAATTGCTGGAGGAGTGATGATGATTATTCTACAGAGTACAATCACAACAGAGCAGGCAAAATTCCCATCAATGATTGAAGAAGTAGTGCTTCCGTTAACTGAATTAATCTTCTACTTCGCCATAGTTTTCTGGGCATTCCGGCTTGTTCCCGCTATCTATGCCATTGTTGATCGATTTGATGGCGATGGGGAAATGGAAGGGACAACCAAGACTTTGATTTCCGCTCTTGAAAGTATCATGAGATTCTTCATTGTAGCTTTTGGTGCAGTGTTAATCGCAGGGTCACTCGGATTTGACCTAAGTGCGATTCTTGCGGGACTAGGAATCAGTGGTATTGCCCTGGCATTAGCTGCTAAAGATTCTGTATCCAACATGTTTGGAGCAATTACAGTTCTTCTTGACCGTCCGTTCAAAGTTGGAGATTGGGTAGTGATTGGAAGCAGTGAAGGAGAGGTAATTGAAATTAATTTTAGAACCACTCAGATTAGAACCTCTATCGATTCCGTAGTTACCTTTCCCAATGCAAATTTGGTGAATACACCGATAGAAAACTACGGTCTAAGACGTTGGAGAAGATATCAGCCTGTATTGCACCTTGACCTTGATAGCAACCCTGATTCTGTTGAAAAATTCTGCAATGATGTGTTTGAAATGATTCAATCGAGTGAAAAAACGACAAAAAAAGAGGTCTCATCTGTTCGAGTTCAATCTCTTGGCCCTCAAGCAATAGATATTGCTTGTAACCTATATTGGGATACTACTTCAGGGAATGAAGAAAAGGAACTTAAGCAAAGTTTCTTGCTTGATGTAATGAGGATTGCAAAACAATTAGATTTGCATTTCTTTGAACCTAGACTGAGACGTCAAGAGTGAGGTGATGAATTGCCACTAATGGTTCTTCTTCGACATGGACAATCTGTTTGGAATGCTGAAAATAAATTCACTGGTTGGACTGATGTAGATCTTTCAAGCAAAGGAGAAGAAGAGGCTATTTCTGCAGGTAAAAAACTCTCAGAAATCAAATTTGACGTAGTACATACTAGTGAATTAATTCGTGCACAGAGAACTGCAGAAATAGTCATGCTCCATAACAAAGCCTCTGTA
Source organism: Euryarchaeota archaeon UBA39 (assembly GCA_002503045.1). Classification (GTDB taxonomy): domain Archaea; phylum Thermoplasmatota; class Poseidoniia; order Poseidoniales; family Thalassarchaeaceae; genus MGIIb-N2. The sequence goes on from DAQW01000042.1 coordinate 8,158, forward strand.
AATCCACCAACACTCCACGATCAACGATTGAATGAGCGACATTATGGATCATTGCAAGGTTTGAACAAAGACGAAACTCGAGAGAAATATGGAGCAGAACAAGTTCACATTTGGCGGAGATCATTCGATGTCCCACCTCCAGATGGAGAAAGTCTCGAAATGTGTGCAGAAAGAACCCTGCCTTATCTTACTGAAGAAATAGAGCCTGATCTTCAATCAGGAAAAAATGTGCTAGTAGCCGCACATGGAAATTCGCTAAGAAGTATTGTTATGTCGATAGAAAATCTTAGCTCAGAAGAAATATTATCTGTAGAGATACCTACAGGTGTACCAATTCAATACGAATTTGAAAATGGAAAATATACTCGAATCAATTAGATTCTACTGTAGACTTTCGAAAGCCTTTGATGAATCGAAATAATAGCCTAGAGAATATCATTGAGGCAAGAAGGAAAAGTGCTGAAACCCACCATGGGTTTTCCGTTTCAGTTGCTAAAAACCAAGTTACTGCAAGGATCCCTGCGCCATAAAATGCCCTAAATATCGAAAAAAATAGGAAGGTCTTGAAAAGAGGATTTTCCATTACTCGGGAAAACCTGCTACGTTCCATGTAGGTACTAGCCAACCTATACTCAAAGTAATGTCGTTTGATTGGAAGATTCATGTTTGAGGGCCTTCCGTGTAGACGCAATGGACATCGTCCTAGTGCTATCGTTTTTGTTTTTCATGACGATTTTCGCAGGTGTAGGACTAGCTTCTATGTTTGTTAAAGAGGATACAACTGACGATTATCTTGTTGCCGGAAGAGGGATGCATCCGGCTCTTGCGGCATTATCTGCTGTTAGTACCTGGAACTCCGGTTACATGTTCATTGGATTTATCGGATTTACTTACGTGATGGGACTCAATGCATTCTGGTTGAGTGTCGTATCAACTATTGGACAAGTTGTCGCTTGGGCTTGGTTGTACAAATTTATTCAAAAAGAAGGACAAGAAAGAGGGATTCGTTCATTGTCATCTCTTGTTGCAGAAAAAGCTGGTGCCCCTGAAGCAAAATTAGCTGCGATATTGTCTGTTCTATTCCTAACTATCTATGCTGCTGCTCAGCTAACTTCTGGTGGTAAAGCATTGTTCGTAATGATGGGATGGAATGAATTAATTGGGATTCTAATCGGCTTCGTTTTAGTTGTAGCTTACTGCTATGCGGGAGGAATTCGGGCATCAATTTGGACTGATGCAGTACAATCCTGTGTTATGATTGTCGGGTCAGTAATTTTGTGTTGGATTGCCTTACAAGAAGTGAATGGATTTTCTGGATTATTTGATTCATTAGAGGCTCAAGATCCAGTACTAACAAAACTCGTTCCTGTTGACTTAAAATTTGGATTCTCAATGTGGGCCTTTGCATTTTTCCTTGGAGGGCTTGGAGTTGCAGGACAACCACAAGTTGTCTCAAGAGTGATGACATTAGGCTCAGATTCAGATCGAAAACAAGCAATGATCTGGTTCTTTGTTTGGCAAACTCCTTTCATTGGACTCATGCTAGTCATAGGCCTTGTAAGTCGAGTTCTATTTACTGCAAGTGACTTTGATCCAGAATTAGGATTGCCCCAAATGGCAATGGAAACGATGCCAGCCTTTGGAATCGGTATGATTCTTGCATCTATTTTTGCAGCAACGATGTCAACTGCAGACAGTCAAGTTCTTGCTTGTACAGCAGCTATTACTGATGATATCAAACCAGAATGGCGGCAAGATCACAAGACTACTAAGAAAGTGACATTGGTAGTTGCCGCATTGGCTACTTTGATTTCTATTGGAGGTCTCTATATTCCAGGCGGAGATTCTGTTTTCGTTCTAGTTATTCTCGCAGTCTATGGTTTGGGTGGAATCTTCGTTCCACTACTCATTATCCGATGGATGGGATACAAACCAGATACAACCCACTCTATTGCAATGATGATTGCTGCATTTGTTGGGGTAATCGGTTGGAGCCTACTTGGATTCGGAGGAGTGGATGGAATCTTCCCTTCAGTTCCAGGAATGGGTGCTGCATTCATCACGCACTTCATTTCCAATGCCATTCGAACTCCAGATGAATCCCCACTTGGTAGATTTGCTATTCCTGAAGGTCGAACGATTGCAATTGTCACAGTTCTCCTACTTGTACCATTTTCTGCTGGAGAGGTAGGATATTTGATGACAAAACCAGATTCTTCTTCTCTAGGAGGGGTCGCGGATTATACTGTTGATTCAAACGTAATCATAGAGCAACTTGGTGAAGGTACAGAATATATCACAGATGGTGAAACGCTTGAGATTGATCTCCACACCGATGCAATCACATGGAGCGGAGAGAATCGGAACGTTGTTGCTGTTCGAGTAATTCTCACCTATAGTGAAGATGAAACCAGTGGGGGGCCAGGCTGTGCTGTGCCTGGTGCTAGTGCTTCTGATCCAGACACTATTACGGGGACCATCACACATAACAACGAAACAGGAACCGCGAGTGGGCAGAATCAAGGACAAGGAGAATCAAGTCACGAAGTTCTAGTGGAATGGTACAACTCATCTCTACTAAATGGAACAATTTCAGGACTCTCAGAAAGTGAAATTACCAATCAACTAGATTCTGGTGATGAAGGACTGGGCGCCTACATCCTCGATATTAATGTGGCCGTTCAAGAAGGCGGAGGTATCGGTTGTAACCACAATGACGAGGGAGAAGAAGTATCCTACATCGTTGAGATCTTAGTCCTAGACTACACAATAAATACGGTAATTAACTAAGAATAATCAGTAGGGCGGGGGGGCTAAATTCCTGTATAGTTGACGAAGTATTGGAATGGGAAGAGCACAGAGCATCAATGGAAAGGAATCGTTCCAAGATAGCAGTCCAGTCATCCCAGAATAAATGCCTAAACCTGCTACTGCTAGACAAGATAATGCTCCAGCTGCAACAGTTCTTGCCCGGAACATTCCAGCTTGAATTCGACTAACGTGAGAAAGAAACCAGGATGTTCTACGATGAGGTTTTCTACCAAATGCTTCTGAAAAAATCAATTCTTCGAGGGCTTTTTCATATTCCCAAATTGGAACCCCTCCTTTATGTGAATCCAATGACTGAGCAGATGACCAAGTCGATGGTGCCGTTGAACACCATCCATCAAATAGACATCTTCGTAGTTCAATACTCATCCCTGAATCAATGACATGGTCATTCAATTCTAATGAACGATAACCGGATGCAAGATCTCGTAAACCAGGAGCACGATCAATCATTGGTAAAAGAGCACCATATATTCCCGATGCTGGATGTAAAATGTGTACTTCACGTAAATTTGGTTTACCTGATGCATCATTTAGAACCACTATATTTTCCAAACTAAAATTCCGATGAGTAATACATCCGACTGTATCTTTACCATGAGGGGCTCGCCAAAGTGTACGAGATGAGGTTCTTTCTTCTAGCATCTTCAAACGTTCATTCCAAGGTTTAGCATAACGAACTGAATTTGAAGAGTCACTGACTTTAGCATGAAATTCACCCAAAATTATCCCACAAGATTCAACCAATATTCGAGAGTCTTCTAATCTCTCTGAAATAAGCAAGTTAGTCAAAACTTGATCTGCGGTTGGCCATGAACTCAAATCTCTCCAAAGAAGAAGAATATCTCGTCCATTCCAAGAGACTCCTCCTTGAGCAACGTATGGATTATTACCAATATATTCTGCAATTCTACTACCATGGCCATCATCATCAAATGGTAAAATTTCTAATCTCCAAATTCCTTTCTTTCCACTATCAATCTTTGCAACTGGACCTATTGGTCCTTGAGACCATTCCAATGTCTTCGCATCCTTTAATGAATCAAAATTACCCCATTTCCCTTCCATTTCGATCCAAGTTTGTAATCCCTCCACAGTAGGAAGACCGTCTGATGGCCAAATCATACACAACGTATCCCATGGAATTGGAACATCAAATGAATCAAAACCAATAGGAGGTTGTACATTAGATGGTTTGATATCAGTAGTTGTAACTACATGAGGAAACCATGGCTCATCGAACACATCTGGCGTGCTCATGAACCTGCGAATAGAACTCTTGGCTTGAGTCGACCGGTTGAGAATGTATTCTCCGCAATGATTGAACATTTGATTGTTCATTGACACAAATATGGGAGACAACCTGCCGTTGGCTGTAGATCTCGATGGGACAGTAATCCTTTCAGATATGACAAAAATTAGTGCTAGAAAAATTTTACTTCGAAGGCCTTGGTACATGTTTCTTATTCCATTTTTTGAATTAACAAAAGGAAGACCTTATTGGAAGAAAAGAGTTTCAAAATTTGTTTCTATCAAACCTGAAGATCTAGAATACCATGATGTCTTCATTGATTGGTTGAAAAAAGAAAAGGAAAGTGGAAGAGAAATAATTCTTGCAACTGCATCGCATATCATTCAGGCTATACCCATTGCAGAACATGTAGGTCTTTTCGATGATGTGATGGGTTCAGAAGGAAAGGTAAACTTAGGTGGAAAATACAAAGCTAAGGCATTAGTCGAACGATATGGGATGAAAGGATTTGCATATTGTGGAAATTCTAAAGCCGATCTAGAAGTTTGGCCAGATGCTGGAGAAATTATTGTGGTAAATCCCAGTAGAGGAGTATTATCGGGACTACATAGAGACCCAGATATATTGTTTGAGTGATAATCAAAACTATTACTCGCGGGAGATATGAAAGACAAGATGCCCCTCCAAGAAGATGGGGAGCGCATGGGTTGGCTAGGTCGTCGGATTGATTCTACGGCAAAATGGTTCCTTAAATTCAGAATTATTCGTGCGCCTGCCCGATTATTGGCTAATTCTAGATTCGCATGGAGTTTCGTTTCCAGAACAGACAGAGTTCGTGCAAATCGTCTTAGAGATAGAGTAATTGGGGGACCGATTCCTCAACATGTATCCATTATTATGGATGGAAACAGAAGATTTGCAGAAAATGAAGGATTTGAAACTTCAATTGGACATCGATATGGAAAACAAAAATTGGAAGAAGTCATGGATTGGGTTTTAGAATTAGATATTCCATATTTGACAGTATATGCATTAAGTACAGAAAATGTGGTTAATCGAACAGAAGACGAACTAGAGATTCTTTTCGATTTGTATGTTGAGGGGCTTGAAGATTTATTGAAGAATGAACGAATTTTCACAAACCAAGTAAAAGTTCAAGTCGCTGGGCACAAAGAATTACTTCCCAAAAATGTGATTGATGCAATTGAAAATGCAGAAAAGGCCACTAGTGAACATTCAGGATGTGTATTCACAATTTGCTTAGCATATGGTTCTAGAGAAGAAATCCTAGTCGCTGTGCGTAGTATTGCAACAGACCATGCATCTGGAGAAATCTCAATCGATGAAATCGATGAATTAATGATTTCAAAAAGACTCTACACTGGAGGATTACCCGATCCTGATTTGATTATTCGAACTTCAGGTGAAGAGAGAATCTCGAATTTTCTTCTTTGGCAAGCTGCTTATTCTGAACTATATTTTACAGATGTTTTCTGGCCATCATTCTCAAAAAGTGATTTTCTTAATGCGATAGAATCTTATCAAAATAGAAAACGACGTTTTGGTGAATAAGATGGAAGAAATTTGTGGTACATGTGGAAACGACCCATGGCCCAAACCTTCTCTTGCTGTTGATGCTGTTGTTACAAGGAAAAAAGGTAATGAAGTTGAAGCACTTTTGATTCGTCGAGGAAATAATCCTTGGAAAGGTGCATGGGCATTCCCTGGTGGTTTTGTAGAATTAGGAGAAAATCCATCAAGTGCAGTATTGAGGGAATTGATCGAAGAAACTGGAATAAAAGGTAAGAATCCTGAAGTTCTAACTGTTAGAGGGGATCCAAATCGAGACCCTAGAAAACATATAGTTTCGATTTTTTATCAAGTAGATGTTGATGTGAATGCAGTCCCAACAGCAGGTGACGATGCTGCACATGCAGAGTGGGTTAATGTGAAATTAGCGATGAAAGAAGGAATGGCAGGAGACCATCTCCAAATTCTTCAAAATCTATGATTCATTGAATGGGCCAATTTTCTCTGCAAAATCTGAACGAGTGTTCAATATTGAGAGTTCACGATTAGTTTCCACTTGAATAGAATCTAACCACCTTTCTACAATTTTATCAAAACCATCCTTTTTTCTTGATTTCCAATGAAATAATTTCTCTGGAAACCTTTGATTTAGATTATCGAGAAAACCACGTTCTGCCCTAGATATCAATAACGTGGGAACTCCATGGATTACTGCCTCAGAGGCCATAGTCGTTGAACCAGTTAAAACACCATCAAACATTGCAATTTGAATCGGAAGTTCCCAAGCACCATCAGTTGATTCAATTGCTGATTCTTTGGTATGAACAAAATGAATTTGTAAATTCTTTATCCAAGCCTCATATAGAATTAATTCTGAATCATCATGAATTCCTCCACCAACAATTGAACGATGGAAAACTACAGGCGCCTTTGAATGAGAATCATCTGAAGAATTTATTCCATCTCTAATTTGAGAAATTGCTTGTTTTCTAGCTGATTTTCCAGCATCTATATCCAAATAAACTTCAGGAAGAATACCTGAATATCTCTCAACTCTAGTATCTGAAGAAAAACCAGAATAAATATCATTATTCCATGATTTAGGAAGCAAAATTCTAGTTGCATATCGTTTTGCAATCCTGTGAGCAAGATGGTTTACTTCAGTATCACTAATGTATACTCTATCAGAAATTCCGACTTTCTTTGCAGAAATTAACTCTAAAGAGGCTCCTTTGACAATTATTCGCTGAATTTTTGGATGAGAACGGAGAAATTTTGTGACTTTTTTAATTCGACTCCTAGCAAGTCTAAATCGATTAAACCTACTAATTTCATGGCCCACTGGGCGGTCAACCCACAAATGTGGTCGATGAGGAATTCTTCCTTCACGTGTTCTAAACATGGATTGTACTTCTTTCCTAGTCGTTAATACAAGAATATCGTCAGCATGACCTGCTCGAATAAAGGGGCTCAATAATTGAAAATGTGCAGGATGATCTATCACCCAACAAGTGGGAATTACATCGTCCATGATGAAGCGAAGAAGGTCTATCGGATGAAGCGAACGCTCTTGTGGCGTCTATTCTGTGGAATATACATGGGCAAGGAAAGAATCGATATTGGAGGGAAGGTGTTTGGACCCTATAGTCCAGGAGTCAAAGCAAATGGGTTCATTTGGTTAGCAGGACAGATTTCTTTAGAATCGGGCGAATCTACAGGAGATCAAACTCTTGGATGTTTGACAAAAATTGACGCGTTACTAGAAGCTGCGGGAGCATCGAAAAATGATATTTGCTTTGCTCAAGTCCTTCTAGCAGATATCAATGATTTTTCAGAAATGAATGAAGTATACGGGAAATGGTTAGATGGCGTAGATATACCACCTGCAAGAGCCGCCTTTGAAGCTGCTAATCTCCCTAGAGATGCTAAGGTGGAAATAGTGATTCAAGCAATTTGCCCAGAGTGATGAGATGCCTGGAAGTCCATATATCGAAAATCCAACCGATCTTCTTACTTGGAAGAAAATTATACCTTGGATAATTTGTATTCCATTAATTTGTATTGGAGGTGGATTTCTAGTTTTCAATTCTAATGGAGCAATTATTGGCGGATTATGCTCAATGATTGTACTCTGGATTCTTTCACGTAAATTTAGCCACAAGTGATAGAAGCACTAGGGGTTAGCGTGCTTCATGGCAGAGTGGGCTTTGCACTGCTTCAAGGCATATGATATCAGAGGAATCGCATATGATGAACTCGATGAGGGCTTTGCAACTCGCCTCGGAAAATCACTTGGCACATTTCTAAATGCTTCCAACATAGCAGTAGGAAGAGATATTCGAGAGTCTTCTCCGTCACTTCATTCAGCATTTGTATCTGGATTAACACAATCAGGAGTAAACGTACACGACCTTGGAATTTGCACTACTGGAACTCTCTACCATGCAACTTCAGTATTGGATGTGGATGGAGGAGTAATGATTACTGCAAGCCATAACCCTCCAGAATATAATGGATTCAAGATGTGTAGAGGTACTGCTGCAATGGCTGGAAAAGAAATTCAAGACCTTCGAGAAACCTTTGAACAAGGACAATTCATTTCACCAGATAATTTAGGAAATCATATTATTCTAGATGACTTCGTAAATCATCATTTAGATTCAGTAATGTCATCTACAGGAAAAATTGCTAGACCAGTGAATGTTGTAATTGATGCTGCAAACGCAGTTCCAGGTCCATTTTTGGTATCTATGGCGGATAGATTAGGCACTACTGGTCTAGCCATACATTGTGAATGGGACAATACATTCCCTCATCATCCTCCTGATCCAACTAGACCAAAGAATATGATTGATCTAAGCAATGCGGTAAAATCTACTAATGCAGAATTTGGTCTTGGAGTTGATGGCGATGGAGATAGAATAGGAGTTGTTGATGAAGAAGGCAGGTTCATCCATCCTGATCGATTATTGGCAGTCTTTGCTGCTGATATCTTGAGTCAAATTCCAGATGATTCATCAGAAGAAGAAAGGACTGTAATTCATGATGTAAAATGTAGTATGGCTCTTGAACATACTATTCGGGAAAATGGAGGGATTCCCCATATGATGAGAACAGGTCATTCCTTCCTAAAACAAGCATTAAGAGAAATGCCGAAATGTCCTCTAGCTGGAGAGATGTCGGGTCATTTCTTCTTCAATGATCGATGGAATGGTTTTGATGATGCACTCTATGGTTTTGCTAGATTAGTCGAACTTGTTGCTAGACGTCTTCCGAATGGTGAGCCTTTCTCATCGTTATTTGACGAGGTCCCAGACTTCCCATCTACTGGAGAAGCAAAAGTTCCCTTAATCGGAGAACGTGAAGAAATAATGGGTGCAGTCAAAGATGCCTTCTCAGATTTGGAAGCAAATCATTCAGATGGAGTTAGAGTAAGGTATGATGGACATCTAGGTGTAGAATCTGGTTGGTTCCTTTGTAGACCCTCAAATACAGAACCGATTCTGGTGATGAGAGCCGAGTCAGATTCAAAAAATGGCTTAGAAACAATTCAAAATGACGTAGAAAAGAGAATTGGGAAAATCATTGATTTATCATTATTCCACGCTGCTTAGGATGGATAAAAATGGAATTAACAATGATAGGTGCCTATCTAGGAATGGTCATGGTATTGGTCGCCTTTATCACTGAAACACGAGGAATGATCTCGAGTCGATCAATGGGCTATCTTTCACTAATGGGCATAGGTGAAATCCTACTAACAATTAGAGCATCTGTTACAGGAGAATGGCCATTTGCAGTATTAGGAGCAATTTGGGCATTCTTTGCTCTATGGTCAATTTTCAAGCCACCGAACAATTAATTTCTACCGATTTGCTTAATCCATCAATTCTATGGTTGATTAATCACCACTATGGATTAACCGACTAGAATTGTAGATTATCTCTGAATAATTCAGAAGAAGCCATCAAAGATTCGATTACTGGCATTGGGTCTCCAGCCAGCATTGTAAGACAAGCTCCTCCTCCAGTGCTATTGTGGTCTACGCGATCAACCAGATTTCGTTGGGAGACGAGAGCACTTGTGTGTCCTCCACCTACAATAGTAAAAGCATCTGATTCGCAAATCATGTTGAGAATCTCGATTGTTCCAAAAGCGAAATTCTCCTTTTCAAAATATGATGCGGGACCATTCCACAAAACACATCCTGCATTTCGAATTACAGGATATAGTGCTTGTAATGTTGCAATTCCAATATCATATATTGGTTCATGGGCGGGGAGTTCTTCCAAGGATATAGCCACACGTCGATCATCAATTTCAATTGCAAGATCGACTGGAAGTAGAAGCTTATCTCGATATTTCTCAATACAAAGACTTGCATCTTGGAAAGTTGATTCAAAAGTATCGCCAAGCGAATTTCGGATGAATGCCTCATTACCTTCACCAATCATGTGCCCATCTGCCCATAGCATTAGATTTCCCACAACACCTACCGGAACTACAGTATCAGCAACACTTCGATTCAACAAATTAAGTGCTATGCGAAGTGAATCATCACATTTTGCACCACCTAAAATTGCAACGTAAGGCTTGGGAGGATTATCAATTGCAGTAGTTAATGCATCGATTTCGGCTGCCATTAAAACTCCAGCAAAGCAAGGTAAAGATTTCGAAAATCCTGAAAGTGTTGGTGAATTTCGGTGGGCTGCAGCAAATGCATCATTAACATAGGCATCAGCAACTGTTGATAACTTTTGAACAATAACAGATTCATTTAATTCATCAATTCCTGCTTTCTTGAGATCATTTTCTTCTGACCAACCTCTAACATTATCAAGTAAAATCATCTCTCCTTGTTCCATTGTTTGGATTGCTTCGATTGCAATATCTCCACAAACATCGGGAACAAATGTAATGTGACGGCCAAGTAAACGACTCAACTGATCTGCATGAGCAGACATGTCTGTAAAATCGGATTTACCAGGGCGACTCTGGTGAGCAAGTAAGACCACTTTTGAATCTGCTAAACGACGTAATGTAGGGAGTATAGCACGAAGGCGACTATCGTCGAGGAATACCTTTGTCTCAGGATGAAGAGGTGAATTAATGTCTACTCGCACGAGAACGGTACGTCCGGAAAGACGCGCGTCATCGAGCGTTAAGACGCTCTTCATGGTGGTGCGACTGTGCGCGTGTACATATTGCCTTTCATCGCAAATTATCTCTAATCTCTAGGATAATCCCTTTGTGATTCCTCCCCGAGGGCACACTAATGTGGAGTACAGATGGGCTGACTGGTCCTGATGGAGAAGATTGGAGAGTGCCTGTTTCTGAATTAGAACAAAGGCAAACTAAACTCTCTCTTTCTTTATTCAATAACAATTTGGAATCAGCTTGGATTAATGACCCAGTAGACATGTATTGGTTGGTAGGCAATCGCCAAACAGGAGGAGTACATATCTCCTCCGAAGGTGATGTAACTCAATATGTTAAATCTTCAATTGAACGAGCAATATTTGAATCTGGAGCAGATGATGCTCCTCATTCAATCAAACAACATCCACGAATGGCCAATCTTCAGGAAGAAATCGGAACCTCCCCCGCCTTGCAATTGGGAAGAATGACAGCAAATGATGCGGCCTTCCTACAAACAAAAATTGATTCTAAAGGGAAAGATTGTACTTCCATTCTATGGAAATTAAGAGAAATAAAATCTTCATGGGAAATAGAGAGGATGAAAGAAAGTGGAGAAATACAAAGACAAATGTTCGAAGCAATCAATTCTGCTGGAAGCGAGGCAGGTGAAGGAATTACTGAATTAGATCTCGCAGCGATTGCAGATAGTGTTAGCCGAAAGGCAGGATTTGGAGGAATGGTCCGAATGAGAAAATGGCCGATGGATTGTGACCGAGTTGTGATTGCAAGCGGCCAATCAGGTGCTATTCCTTCATATTTTGATAGCGCAATTGGTGGAGCTGGTGCAAACCCTTTGGCTTCATTAGGTGCTGGGCATAAAAAAATTAGAAAAAACGAACCAATATTGGTAGATATCGTACATGTTCATAGAGGATATATCACTGATATGACTCGAATGTTTAGTGTCGGAAATCCCGGTGAAATCTGGTTAGAACGATTAGAAGATATGGAAGAAATTGCAACTAATATTCGAAATTCTCTTGCTAGGGGAGATTCTTGCTCTAAGGCATGGGAAATAGGCCACTCTATGTCAGAAAACATGGGGTATTCAGAACATCTAATGGGAATGCCTCCTGAACAATCTAGATTCTTAGGACATAGTATTGGGTTAGAACTAGATGAAACTCCCGTAATTGCTTCCGGATTTGATTCTTCATTGAATATTGGAGGGACAATGGCAATTGAACCTAAGGTTATTTTCCCTCAAGGTGCAGTAGGAATTGAAGATTGTTGGGTTCGAAATGAAAATGGACTTCAATGCCTATCAAGCGGTAGTTCATTTCCCAGTTGGACTGAATGGTAAGTTTACACGAGCCTTGAAGGGCCTCGGACGGAAACCAAGGGTATGGCCAAACCATGGGCAACCTCTCACATTTCAACTGTGGCAAGTGGACTAGGGATTGATCTTCGAATTTCTGGTGACGTGAAATCACAACTGGTAGATATCTTAGAACATCAATTAAAAATTGTTACACGTGAAATGGAAAATCAAACTCTTGAAAGTGATCCTGAGAGGAAAACTTTGGATGACCCTACACGTTTGAGACTTGGATTTAGTAGGACTCGAGGAATGATGATTGACAATATTTCAAGACTTGATTCAATAGGTGCAGCAGCAGTTGTAGCTGCAAATGAACAATTAGAAAATTATCTACTTCGACTTCTTCGGTTATCTTCTGATGCTGCTGCAATTGAAAGGGTGGGAACAATCAAGCCAAGACATCTTGAGAAGGCATTAGAACGAATGGGAGGAGGAATTGAAAGAGAAGATATTCCGACAAATGAAGAAATTGAGGGCGATCCAATAGATGATGTAATGGGGGAAATCGGAGGGGAAATCTTGACCCCAACTTTGCTCAGAAAAATGGCAAAAAAATTCGCAGGTAAACCCCTTGATAATGATGCACTTGAAGAACTTCTTTTGTTGTATTATGATCATGCAGCTAACATTCAACATGATCTACAAGATAATCTCGCTAACGCTAGCCACATCATACAAATGATTGAACGATTTCAAAGTCTAACAATGCTAGGATGGATGAGAAGAATGCTAAAAGAAGCAGGTGCAAGAGCAGAAAGAGCAGAATCAAAAACTGTCACTTTAGCACATATTGTAGAGGTAGACCCTTGGGATTGATTGTCGAATGAGTCGCAAACTTGTTGGAATTCAAAGAAAATTGGTAACCATCATTCAAAAGTGGAATGATCCACACGGAATTTCTATTCAACAATTAATGCAAAGTATGGATATAAATGAAAATGGTTCAATACAAATCTGTATTCAACCATCACGACCCCATTGTGCATGTTGCCTCTTTGACCTAGAATCACTAAGAGATCGAATTCTGGAAATAAAAGGAGTCCCTTCTGCACAAATAACCGTCACTGGAATTCCTGATGCAGATAGGTGGACTCGAGCTCTATCTTTTGATCACGAGGGCGGTTGAAAAACTAGTAGAATTCTAATTTATTCTTCAGAATC
>DAQW01000063.1 GCA_002503045.1 Euryarchaeota archaeon UBA39
ACGTGATGACCGAAGGAATAGTGGTCGTGATCGTGACCGAGGGAGTCAACGTGACGATAGAAGAGGAAGAGACAATCGAGGATTTAGAGGAGATAAGTCTCAAGACCAAAGTAGAGATGGAGATTGGGAATGCAAAGGTTGCGGGAACAATAATTTCTCATTTAGAACTGAATGTAATCGATGTGGAAAGCCGAAAACAGGTGGCGGTTCTGGACCCAAGACTGTAAGAAGGGAAAATAACAGACGGGAAGACAGACGGCCAGAAAGAAGATCAGGCAATCGAGGAGATCGGAGGCAAAATTCGGGAAGTCGTGGTTCAAATAACCGTGGAAATTCAAGAGGAAGTCGTGGTTCAAACAACTTCAGAGACCGGAATCGACGTTGATTTAACACATAAAGTGATGAATCGAATGCTCCACCCACGTAAAGAGGGGAGAGAAAATGTCCAATGGGAAATCCGCAGATGACCTCTGGCTTGATGCTATGGAAGCACGTCAAACAGGAGACGTCCTAACATTCAATCTTCTTAGAGAAAAAACGCTGGAAAATGATCCAGAACATCCAGATGCTTTGATGTCAGAAGTTCGTGAATTATTCAGTCAGACTGGTCCGCGTGGTGATAAACCATCAAAAATGAGTCTGGAAGATGCTGCTATTGGATTAAGAAAATGCAGGACTGTAGTTGAAATTGAACCTGAAAGAGATGAAGCCTGGGCAATTGGAGGAAGATTGCTAGTGGATGAATTAGGGATGTTCGAAGATGCATTGGTTTGGTGGGATCAACGAAGAAGTGTTGAACCATATGAAGTAATTTCTCTTGTTGAACAAGTTGCAATATTAACTGAATTTGGAGAGTATGCAGAAGCCGCAGATCGAATTGACAAAATATTCGCAGAAGGAATGGAATCACCTGACCCAAGAAGTATGATGAGATTGAGAACTCTAAGTGAACAAATAAAACGAGCAGCAAAAAAAGATGATGACTTCTTTCGCCCACAAGATCCAGATAATGATGGATGGATTAGAATCAAGGCATTTAGTAGCAGGAAGCCAACCACTGAGACATATTGGCTATTCTTCTTTGTCATGCCATTGATATGGATCGAAGCAATTCTGATTAATCGTGTTATTCCTCCAACCGGGATTTCAACTATGGTCCTAGGATTTATGATAATTTTTGCATCTTTCATGTTGGGTAGTAGATGGGTTAAAACACACGTACACCGACTAAATCGTCCAGCTCATGAATTAACAAGAGCCATTAATTCAGAATTAACCAGTGGACTAATCTGTATCCCTGAAAATTTCAGGGAATCTAAACTCTACACCACCTTGAGAGATCGGAGAGCAATTGCTGCAATGAGCAGACATGACAAAGTGATTGAAAATGCAGAGAAAATGGGAAGGAAATGGAAATTAAACCTCCCAGAATGGTTTGTCGAATCTGAAGAAGAAGAATAATCATGTTCCAGCAGTATAATCGCTGTGGTATGCTATTTGTGCTTCAGTTAGAGAATCAATTTCAAAGCCCATTGTTTCTAGTTTGGTCTTAGCTAAACCTTGATCTTGTTCAAGAGTAATATCATGAACAACAGGATCAAGAGATTTACCTTCTTTTGCCAATCTACAAAGGGCGAGATACTGATTTGCAAAACTCATGTCCATTACTTCAGAAGGATGGCCCTCAGCCGCTGCGAGATTTACTAAACGGCCGCGAGCAAGCAAGAAAATTTTACGATCATCCGATAAAGTAAATTCTTCATTATCTGTCCTAATTGTACGAACTGATGACGATGCAGCCTCCAAATCTTCGATATTTATTTCACAATCATAATGTCCTGTATTGCAGACAATAGCACCATCTTTCATCGATTTGAAATGACGATCTACAATTACATCCGCCATACCAGTAGCAGTACAGAATATATCTCCCAAAGAGGACGCTTCATCCATCTTCATAACTTGGAAACCATCCATAATTGCTCGTAATGCAGGTAATGGATCCACTTCCGTGATTATCACATTTGCACCCATTCCTTTTGCTCTCATGGCTAAACCTCTGCCACAATGACCATATCCTGCAACAACGAACGTCTTACCTGCAATCAGTACTGAAGTTGCTCGAATAATTCCATCCAAAGTAGATTGTCCAGTTCCATAGACATTATCAAAATCCCATTTTGTAATTGCATCATTAACTGCAATAACTGGATATCGTAAATCCCCTGCATCTCCCATTGCACGTAATCGATGTACACCAGTGGTTGTTTCTTCTGTACCTCCAATTACTCCATCAGAATAATCTGACATTTCACCATGAACTCTGACAATCAAATCTGCACCGTCATCCAGAGTAAGTGTAGGATTGGCCTCAATGGTTTGATCAATGCACCAATAAAAGTCCTCAACGGATTGTCCATGCCAGGCATAAATCGCATATCCTTCTCTAGCAAGCCATGCAGCAACATCGTCTTGAGTGGATAATGGATTACATCCACTCCAAGAAACTGTGGCTCCTGCTGCTTCTATTGTTTCAATCAATACTGCTGTTTCTTTGGTGACATGAAGGCACCCTGCAACAACCATACCAGCTAGAGGTTTAGTCTTCTCAGCTTCAGCTTTCAAACGGGCTAAAACAGGCATTCTTGCTCGTGCCCAATCCACTCTTCTTTCACCAGCATCGGCCAAGCTCAAATCGGCTACCTTGTATGAGTCACTCTCATCCATGATTATCCGTGAATCAAGTCACATATCATACCTTGGTTATAGGTTCAGCCTAACGGCTGAGCCATAGGTAAACCTAGACTCTTTCACTATTGTTGGAAGTGCGAGGCATACTGCTCGGCATAAGCCCTAGCCGTTTCTTCAGGATAACCTTGAGCAATCAATTGCTGCACGTAAGCTTCCTTTGGATCCATGGTTTCAACACCACCGAATACAGCCTCTTCTCCACTAGATACGCCACTATCACTACCGCGACCACGCATCAACAATAGAGTAACTCCAACTACAGCTACCAGACCAACAATCAATCCTGCAACAATCAATAACAGATTACTGCTAGATTCTCCTTCTGTGTTTTCAGAATCATTGATGGTACCTCCTCCATCTCCTGTTTCTTCTTCAATCGGAATCAAGTTAATCTGAATCTGTTGGTAAATTGCAGCACCATCACTACCTTCTTGGATCTTGATATACACAGTTTGTGTAACTCCTTCTCCAACCATGTACAAATCATCAATTCCAAGTGCAAGAGTGAATGTACTTCCATCACCCAAACCAGAAGTTGAATTGAACTTCATATCACTCTTCCTTGAGAATTGCTGAGTTGGTGTTAGATTCAAGTCACTACCCGAAAGCGCTACTTGAATCATCAAGTCACTATCTTCAACTCCACTGTTTACTGTTCCGTTGATCCATACCAATGGGCCAGACTGAGAATCTCCTTCCTCAGGAGTTAGAATACTGTAATCTGGCGGAGCATCTCCGAAATCTTCAGGGACAACTTGGAAGAACAATCGATACTTCTCAGAATCCTTGTTTGCTCTATCCTGAACAGTTAAATCCATTCGAATTGGAGTACCTGCGGTGTTCCCATTAGGATCAGCAGTCACATTCTTGAATGCATAAGTGAAATCTGAAGTTGAACGAACATACTCGTGATATGGACTTCCTGAAGGAAGTTGATCATAACGGCGATCGGAGTAAACTCTCCACTCGTATGAAATAATTCCAGATGTACCATCAGTTGAATCGTTATCGGAACTCTGGGATGCATCGAAATAAACACGCCTCTCACAAGCATCTGTGCTCTTACCAGGGCAAGTAATTCTGTAGAACATCCATTGTACTCCATTTACTTCATAATCATCTAATTGAGTAATGTAATCTGCTGTATCAAGACGATCGACGACAGCAGCATGAGCAACTGGTCGTTCAGCATCTGCTTGAACATCATTCGTTACCAACTCAATTGATGCTTTACGGACATGTCCATCTTCATCATGAAGGAACAAAGTGACTATCCAACTTGCATCAGTCTTACAATTTGTAGATGAGGATGTATCCAAAACACAGAATGTTGTGGTATGAGTATCATCAGCAGTATGGTCAATTTCACCAGCAGGTAAATTGGTTTCTCCATCCCACTTTGTTACATCAAACGAATCACCTGATCGAATTTCCCAATTCGCATCAAGGCCACTTAATGTAGACTCAAAGGAGAATGTTAACTCTGCATTGCTCTTTAGATACATCTTACTGTAATCCCACGTTTGTATTTCCCAATCAGGTACTTCTCCATCAATCAACATGTTCCATCCGGCTGGTCCATTTGTATCATAACCAAACGAAGACGAATACGGAGTAACATGATGAGACAATATGTTACTCAGAATAGGGAAAGTAGAATCACCAAATGAATTGGTAACAGAAGGATTCTCTACGTCGATGGTTGTTACAATTAATCCACCTGCACCATATCCACAAGTTGCCAACAAAGACATGTCTGGATCAGGGCCTTCGATTAATGTGTGGAAAGCTGTATTGAATCCAGGTCGTGGTTGATTGATTTCACCTCCACAAACGTAAGGCATTTGCTCATTACCTGTTTGACCGATATTGATGATTGCTTGAGAAACAAAGTTTCCGCTATTGACTCCAACAAATGAACTAGGAGCAACATTTGACATTATAGGATGATATGAATCTAAAATTGTCATATCATTCCATGTCACTGCAGGTGCTTGGGAAGTATCCCTATCTACTACATCAATACCAAATGGTAACTTGTTGTTCAGATACGCGTTGTGAGGCCCATCAGAATATGGACCAAGATGCATCTGAACTGTTCCTCCACTATTCATGAAGGTCAGTAAAGTATCTTTTACAGATGGATTTCCATTGTAACTTGTATCCAACTGACTATAGTACTGTCCATTGAGAACGTTATTCTCTGTCTGCCATGGCAACAATACCTTGTCATAGTGAGTAAGCCAATCATCAGTAGCGTATGTAGACCAATCTTCAGGCTTGAACTGAGTGTAACTCATTCCCATTGCTTGTAGATCTTCTCGAACAGTCTTCAAACGATTCTGATCGGTTGGACCAGATAAGATTGCAACATCTATTTCATCCTCAAATGTAATGTGGTAAAAGTGAGTATTTCCAGAAGGTGTTCCATCTGCTAACTCTGCATAGAAAGTAATGTTGTACGTCTTTCCATCTTCCCAGCCATTGTATGGATTAATCCATGAGGTATTAGCTGCCTGTTGAGGCTCAAGAGAAATGAGATTGTCTACAGATGTAAACGGAGCACCAGGTACACTGCTACCTGTTGACATATCTACGACATTCATCTTGATGTTGTAATCACCAGCAAGTACACCATTATTCATCTCGATATTGAAATCGTGACCCCTAACAGAATCGATTGGATAACTACATGAAATTGATTCCTCAACACAAGACAATACATCTGGTGCTCTCAAGACGACATCAACCGATGCAACATTGAATACAATTCTAGTAAGGTTGTTTGAAAGGAGTAATTCATCAAAACCATACCAAGCAGTCCCCTGGGTAGAATTATCGAACACACTGATTGCATCAACTCGATAGATACCCTGAGTGAAAGCATGGTTACCCACGGTAACTATCTGGTCTTCTTGTGAATCAAGACCTGTTACAGAGGTAGTGTATTCAGCATCAGGAACGAATGTGAATTCGGTAACTGAAATATTGTCCATTCCAAATCCTGCAAGTCCATTGCTTCCATCAGCTGCATTAGGGTCGGACTGGAATCGCCATGTGAAGTCTACCTCAAAGCCCGCAAATGTTGCACATTCTCGCCTCCATTGACTACTATCAGCACTAGTAGTATTCAACAAATAGACGTGAGTTAAATCAAGAGTTACTGACTTCTTTAGGCCTTCAGAATCGAACCATACGACGTAATTTCCATCATCGGAACGATCTCCAAAGGTTTCAATCTCATCGAGGAATCCATCGCCTTCGTAATCTTCACAGGTTTGGTTATTCAAAACACCATTCTCGTTAACATCATTCCATGAACCATAGATACGTCCATTGTAGATGCTACTGCCTTGGCGCCATTCTGCTTCAAGACCTGTCTCTGCAGTCCATCCAACTACATTTCCTTCAGAATCTTCTAGAACTTCCATTTCTGCGAAATAATCGAAGTTCATGTATGCGAAATCACCTTGCATATTTGTCAAATCAATTGTTGCAAGATTGAGTGTTTCATTCCAATCAGTTCCATAACCATCATCAGGACCTCCAAACCAATATGCTCCACCTTGGAATACTGGTCGGTTCTGTGGAACTAATGAATTCTGAACTGATGAAGCAGTATCATCGATTACAACCCCGAAATTATCACCATCATCGCCAAACTGGAATCCTCCGGATCCGGTCTCAAAGTCTTCACTCAAGAGTTCAGTACTCTGAGCAGTGTAGACTTTAGCAACGACATCGAAATCAGTAACAGTATTACCTCGATTTACTACCTTAACATCAATTGGATAAGTATCTGCTGCATACAATGCACCCTTTTCTAATGAAGTAATCTCAGAAGTTGCTGGATCGAATAAATTGGAAACTAAAGTAGAGAATTTAGAATCATCATTTGTTGTATCTCCGTTAGTAAATCCTGAAGTTGACTGGATATTTGTTTCAATAAGATACGTTGATCCATTGACGAAATTTGCAGTCAAAGTGACAACTTCTTCATCACC
>DAQW01000100.1:0-557 GCA_002503045.1 Euryarchaeota archaeon UBA39
TCATACGAGGGAGCCACTCAATGGGAAGCTGCTGCAATGGGAAGTGAATATCTGAAAACAATAGTTCCAATATCTGGAACAACCGCACTTCACCCTTTATTGTACAAGAATGGAAGTGCAGAAGCTCGTTCACAAGTAATGCATATGAATTATTTTTCTAGTACTGTTGATTACAATGAAGATGATTTTGACAATGTTTGTCCAGATATTGCTGAAGGACTCTTTGCAGGTCCAGTTACCTACATAGGAGGTGAGATGGACCCATATATGTCAAATTATTATGATGAAAGAAGCCACATAGATAAGGCATTTAACAACTGGAATGGAAGTATTTACTGGGTTCAAGGGATGCAAGATTGGAATGTTGACCCCCACCAAGTATTTGGGGGCCCAATCGGAACAAATTGGTATACAGATTATGCAGATTCTGGTTATGATGTAAGGGGAATCTTAGGTCAGTGGGGGCATGATTATCCAGATCAATGGCAAAAACACGACGATATTGATAGTGGATATGGGGCAGAAGCGTTTGAAAATATGACTAGATGGGATTGGGC